>JBCDGY010000038.1:0-15004 GCA_039414375.1 Bacteroidota bacterium
AATTGAAAAAATACTATAATAACAAAGAATGGAATTTGACTTTAGACCAACTATTTTAATTTGTTGAGGGTTGTAATTCTAATTGAAGCAAAAGAAATCCATATGGATGTAACCACTACTTAAGAACTAAAACCTTAGTAATTATTCTAGTTCTCAGGAATTGAAAGCTATACACTCCAAGTTATATTGTCAAACAGTGCTGTCCGACATAAAAATGAAGAAACCTACGCAAGTTCGATAAAAATCATTGCTATAAGTGTTCTGTGATTTAAACTCCTTGCTTTTCCAAAAAGTTGTAAAATTAATTTCATTGGTGCTTATCTTTTACAAACATCATACTTACAACACTATATCAAAAAAGTCTTTGGTCTTTTTTCCAAAAGCGTAGTGGTCTCAGGTCTTTGTACGGGCACTATAGATTGTTAAAGTTAAGAGGTATCTGATACCGAGAAATCTTGGCATAATTTCCATGGTGTATCACTTTCTTATCCAATAGGTAATGGTTTCACCATGTCAACAAATGGGATTACAGTAGCAAATCCTTTAGATTGGAAATAGTTAGGAGTACTTTCATCTCCAGTGGCAAGAACGAAGTCTCCACCCCAACCTCCCAGACTTTTAAGAGCACCAAAATAATCAGGGAACAAACGCGCTTTTACAGTCGGTATTCCCAGTACTTCGGATAGTATTTGCTCATGCTGGTGTAATAGTGCGGCAAAGGTATCTAATGTAGTTGCTTTTGTGAGTTTCAAGCTGAGATCAGAAATTTGAGTCACCAGCATTGGCTTATCAAAGTCGCGACCTCTGTAATTGTGAATCGCTGCTCGACTATCTTGCTTTTTATTGAGGTATACAAAAAAGAGCCGGTCTTTAAAGGCGGGCGAAAAAGTGTTTTTCTCAACCCTTGGCGTACCCTTTTTCAATTGAAGGTAAATAGGGGTGTTGTGTTGTGCGCAAGCAATATCATAGCCACTACCGCCAAAAGTTTGGGTTAAAAGTTGATAGGCATTCACTTGTGCCCATTGGGCGATATTGTAGATAAGGGTAGACGACGAGCCTAAGCCCCATAGTCTAGGAAAGCTGAGTTTAGTAATTACAGTAGCCCCCGAATCCTTTAAAAAATAGGGGTTACTATTTTTAGCAGCTTTTATAATACGTTGCAGGGTGGCTGCTATCTTAGTATTATTAGTGGATTTAATGGCTAGCGTTTGCGTATCCAATACTGCAGAAAACCACACCTTCCCTTTGTCATCCATACTAGTCCAATGTAATGCTGCCTGTGCACTGGGTATTACGGTTAAGGATTGCCCATAAACTGTGGGTACTGCTAAGGCTAAGGCGCCGTCTAAAACTGCGTATTCTCCGGAGATTAAAAGTTTGCCGTTACCGTAAAAAGTGTTCATAAGGTTCTTATGTGTTCCAAATAGGTCTTTACAGAGGCATGACCCGCAGTTCGTTCCTGAAAATGAGCAATAACTGCTTCTTTTTCGGAAGGGGTAGCTCCCAGTTGATTCAGCAAATTAAAAAGGTGCATTTTCATATGCCCCTTTTGAATACCCGTGGTTACTAAAGAACGTAGGGCAGCAAAATTCTGCGCTAAGCCCGCTACGGCAGCCAGTTGCATCAATACTTGGGCTGATGGATTCCCCAACATTTCCAAAGACAGTTTCACTAAAGGATGCAAGGCAGTAAGTCCCCCAACTGTTCCTAGTGCCAAGGGCACTTCGATCCAAAATTGGAAAAGGCCATCTACAACTTCGGCATGCGTTAAACTGGAATACTGCCCGCCACGGGCGGCATATGCATGTACGCCAGCTTCCACAGCCCTAAAATCATTTCCGGTAGCCACCACAAGGGCGTCAATACCATTCATAATACCCTTGTTATGGGTCACAGCTCGGTAAGGTTCTGCTTTGGCAATGGCCACGGCTTGCACCATACGGTGGGCAAACGTTTCCGATACTTCGGTCTCTTTGGCGGTGGAAGCAATAGGGCACGCCACCGACGCACGCACCACACAATTGGGTACATAATTGCTTAAGATGCTCATGAGTATTGTTATGGGTAGCCCCTGTTCGTTAGCGGCGCGCTCCAAGGTTTGTGCCATTTGCTCCAAACAAGAATTGATGAAGTTGGCCCCCATGGCATCCAAGGTTTCAAAAGTGCAATGCAATTGATAGTAACCTTCTAAATCAGCAGTCTTATCCCTTAGCGTTATCGCGGTAATCCCTCCTCCTCGTTTACGCATATTTTGGGTAATGGAACCCGTTTCTTCAAGGAGTTTGGGCTGTAATCCCTCAAAAAAAGGAGTTAGTTTTTTTGGGTCCCCGGTGTATATAAAATGTACCTGCCCTACTTTTTCTGTTCCAAGGATTGTTGTGGTAAATCCCCCTCGAGACAACCAAAACTTAGCAGCTTTACTAGCTGCGGCGACCACAGAACTTTCTTCAATGACCATCGGTAAGGCGTAGAGCCGATCATTGACTAAAAAGTTGGGGGCCACCCCAAAAGGCAAGTAGTAATTGGTAAGTGTATTTTCAATAAACTCATCATGCACCTGCTGCAATGCGCTATCGGGGTTCCAATATTGTGCTAAGACCTTTTTTGCATTTTCTGGGTCGCTCGTGCAGTGCTTAGCGATCCAAGCTATCTTTTCTGATTTGGTCAATTTGGAGAAGCCCTCCACAGGTTTTTGCATGTGCCTTGCTTAAGTCGTAAATATACATTTTCCCGCTTTCTTGGAAGCTTCTAAAATAGCAGCAGTATTCAATTGACTGATACAAGGAGACCTTTCCCATAATTTGAATTGCAGATCGCTTTTGCATCCATTCTGCAAAGGTCTCACAAGGTTCGTATTTTGGTTGAATCTATCCTAAATAAAAGATGACACTTTGTTTGAATATGTGTAATTTATATGCTAAATTACATTGTATATATGTTTAAGTATGTCTACAGTACGTAAATCCCTAACCATCACTCAATCTCAAGAAGACTGGATTAGACTTCAGATTGAAAAAGGCGGGTTTGCCAATGAAAGTGAATATTTAAGGCATTTGATACGAATGGATGAAGCGCAAAACCGTGGATATTTGATGATCAAAAAAGCTATTCAGGATGGTTACAATAGTGGGGTAAGTGAGAGAACAAGAACCGTTGAAGAGATTATGCAGTCAGCTCTAAATCGAAAGGCAACTAGGACAAATGAAGGTCATTAATGCCCAATTTTATATTTTCAAGGCAAGCAGACAACGATTTAGACCTTCTCACTGATTATGGCCTGGAAGTTTGGGGTGAACTACAGACACATAGATACCTCTCCGGTCTATATGAACTTTTCCAACTGCTCTCACAGAAGCCTGAACTTGGAAGAGATGCTAGTAAGTATGCCCCGCTATTGCTAAGGTATAATCATCATTCCCATGCAATTTTTTTTGAACCCATAAATACGGGTATTTATATTGTGCGTGTACTTGGAATAAGACAGGACTTCTCTAACCATCTATAATGTTTAATACGATCAACAATTGAATGAAGCATTGAAGTTGTTCAAGCTTTAATTAAGCATTTTATGACCATTTGGGTACTTTTTAGCGTTGCAAGTCTAGCTATTTTATGCAGATAGTAGGCCCAAGGAAGGCAAAAAGCAGAAAAATTGAAGAAAAATGACAATTTTTTAGCAAATGGGAAAAGTTTAAACCACTTCAATGTAACGTTTAATAAAGGATGAATATATTAGTAAAATTCGAAGTCATTAATCCATTGAATACCATGCGTAAAGTTCTTTGCCTACTCCTTTTTCTCTTCGCTTTTGTAATACAAGGGAATTCCCAAAAGAAAAAAATAACGCTCTCTGATATTTGGGAGGGTTCTTTTCGAACCCAACGCATGGAAGTGTTACGCTCGCTAAATAATGGAAAGCAGTACACCGTGCTAAATTTTAATCGCAATCCAACAAGTACCTCTTTAGATAAGTACGACTATGCTACTTTAGAAAAAGTGGAAACGCTAGTGGCCTCTGGTAACGCAGTGCCCTTTTTTACGGATTACGAATTTAGCCAAGACGAATCTAAAATTTTATTGGCTACTGAGGTAGCGCCCATTTTTAGGCGTTCTAGCCTAGGGGTGTACTATCTTTATGATGTAAAGCAGCAGTCGCTAAGCAAAGTATCCGAACAAAAGATACAAGAACCAGCGTTATCTCCCGATGGGTCCAAGATCGCCTATGCTTTTGAAAACAACCTCTACTTGAAAGACTTGGCATCTGGCGCGGTAACACAAATAACCACTGATGGCAGTTATGGAACCATCATAAATGGTATAACAGACTGGGTTTATGAGGAAGAATTTGCTTTTGTCCAAGCCTTTGCATGGAATAGCGATGGCACTAAGATTGCCTTTATTCGGTTTGATGAGACGGACGTCCCTCAGTTTTCTATGGATGTGTATGGCGACAATTTGTATCCGTATCAATACGAATTCAAATACCCTAAGGCAGGGGAGGCCAATGCCAAAGTAAGCTTACACCTCTATGATGTGGCCAAGGCACAACTGTCAAAAGTCGACCTTGGAGATCCCTATTACATTCCAAGAATACATTGGATGAACAATGCGAACTATCTGAGTGTGCAAACTATCAATAGACATCAGAATCACTTAAAACTGCATGAGGTAAATGCCACCACAGGCGCAGTCAACCTGTTAATGGAGGAAAAGGATGAGGCTTATGTAGATATTCATGACAATCTCACCTTTTTAGCAGATGATAGTTTTATATGGACCAGCGAAAGAGACGGTTACAATCACATTTATTTGTATGATCAAGATGGGCAGTTGATGAATCAAATTACCAAGGGAGCATGGGACGTCACCAATTATTATGGTTACGACCAGGCCAACGACCGCATTTATTACCAATCCGTAGAAAACGGCGCTACAAACCGAGATGTATACAGTATTTCAAGCGCTGGTAAAAGGAAAAAGCGCTTAAGTACGACTACGGGTACAAATGGTGCAGATTTTAGTGCGGATTATACCTACTATATCAATACGTTTTCCAACGCAGCTACGCCATATACCTACACGCTGCACAAGGCCATAGACGGAGAAAAAGTGAAGGATATCAAAGACAATACGGCCTTACTTGAAAAATTGGAAGGTTTTGAGACGGTTCCCAAAGAATTTTCCACAATTGAGATCAATGGGAATAGTTTAAACATGTGGATGCTAAAGCCAGCTGATTTCGATCCTACCAAGCAATATCCGCTATTGTTATTCCAATATAGTGGTCCTGGGTCGCAGCAAGTCGCGAACCGATGGATGGGAGGCAATGACTATTGGCACCAAATGCTGGCCTCTGAGGGAGTGATTGTTGCCTGCGTGGATGGTCGTGGAACCGGTTTTAAGGGAAGTGCATTTAAGAAAAGTACGTATTTGAATTTGGTGAAATACGAAACTGAAGACCAAATCGCTGTGGGGAAAGCCCTTAGCGAACTCCCTTATATTGATCCTGAACGTACCGGTATTTGGGGTTGGAGTTTTGGCGGACACATGAGTACTAATGCATTGTTAAAAGGCAACGATGTTTTTGAGATGGCTATAGCAGTAGCTCCAGTAACCAGCTGGCGTTTTTACGATACCATTTACACCGAGCGATTTTTGCGAACCCCTCAAGAAAATCCGGGAGGGTATGATAATGAATCTCCCTTTAATTATCCGGAGTTATTACAAGGCGACTATCTCTTAGTACATGGTTCTGGTGATGATAATGTTCATGTACAGAATAGCATGCGGATGGTTGAAGCCTTAATACAAGCCGATAAGCCATTTGAATGGGCCATTTATCCCGATCGAAATCACGGTATTTATGGCGGTAATACTAGAAAACACCTGTTCGGAAAAATGACCCGTTTTGTCTTGGAGAAACTGCGTGATCGACCAACGGGACAAAACCAATAAAACCATCTCAATCTTTTGAATTAAAGATAGCATTGAGATGAAATGGACAATTTTTTAGCCAATTGAAAAATTTGAAGGAATTCAACAATTAAAAACCAAAACCACCGAACTACAATCCTATGAATGAATCCCATAAAACGCCAACCCATAAAAGAGAACTTTTTGGACATCCAGTAGGGCTTTATGTGCTCTTTTTTACCGAAATGTGGGAACGATTTTCCTACTACGGTATGCGTGCACTGCTAACGCTTTACATGACAGCCGAAACACTAAAAGATGATCCTCAAAGTGGCTTGGGATGGACCGTCACCGAAGCCCTTGCGCTTTATGGCTGGTATACCATGTTGGTTTATGTAATGAGTATACCGGGTGGGTTCTTGGCCGATCGTTATTTGGGTCAAAAAAAGGCAGTGACTATAGGGGCGATCCTGCTATCTATTGGGCATGGGGTATTGGCTTTGGAACCGCTCTGGGCATATTATACGGGGTTGGGTTTTGTGATTTTAGGCGTGGGCATGTTAAAACCCAATATTTCCACTATGGTTGGCGGTTTGTACGCTCAAAATGATATTAGACGCGATAAAGGGTTTAGCATCTTTTATGTAGGGATCAACCTGGGCTCCTTTTTAGCCTCGCTAACCGTGGGCTTGGTGGCTGCTGCCTATGGGTGGCACTATGGCTTTGGCCTTGCCGGCATTGGTATGTTAGCAGGATTAGTCGTTTACCTCTATGGGCAACGGTATTTGGTACATGTGGGTAATGCACCTACGGCTGAAGAAAAATCAGGAGATATTAGTTTGGGAACGCTATTCGCACAACTATTCCGATCGCCCTTGCAGTTAGGTATTGTAATGGTGATGTTGGCCTACGCTATTTATGCTGGCTTTACCTACGAAAGTGATAGTTGGGGCTACGGTGCCCTCTTTATCTTTTTAGCACTAATCACAGGCTTGATGATGATGATTTATAAGAACCTGAACACCAAAGTAGAACAAGACCGCTTTGTAGTGCTCTTACTCTCCTTGTGCATGGTGATTGTTTTCTGGGGAAGTTTTGAGCAAATGGGAGGACTAATGAATCTCTATGCCCAATATAAAACAGACCGATCGCTTTTGGGATGGGAAGTGCCAGCAGCCTGGTTTCAGTCGGCCAATCCGGGCTTTATTATTCTATTTGCTGTAGCAGTAGCCGGCTTTTGGGCGCGAAGAAAACTCAAAGGCAAAGAAGCCACCTCGCTTTTTAAGATGGCAGTAGGGGTTGTTGTTATGGGTATAGGCTTCGCGTTTATGGTCTTTGCATCCTTACAATACGAGCAGCAAGGAAGCTCCGCCATGTACTGGCTGGTTTTGGCTTATTTGTTTCATACGCTAGGCGAACTATGCTTGTCCCCAGTGTCTTTATCCTTCTTTACCAAGCTGGCACCAGCGCGTTACATGGCTTTGATGATGGGCATCTATTGGGCAGCAACAGGTTTAGGAAATAAAGTAGCAGGTATTGTTGGCGAAAGTTCGGTAAAGGCGGGGGAGCTCAAGGTCTTTGGAGGATTGTTTCTTTTCGCTGTACTTTTTGGGATTTTAGTACTCCTACTCATCAAACCACTAAAGCGCCTCACCCATGGAGCCGAGGATAACGAAGTAGACTTGAGTAAGAGCTAGCGAGACCTTTGCAGAATGGGTAAAAAAGTGATACGCTATCCAAACTATGGAAAATTTCGTCCTTCTCAAAAATTTTAAGTCCTCACAACCAGGAGGTTGCTCCGGGTTAAAATTTCATCGGGCGTCGAACTTTCCACATACTTTGAATTTTGCAATGGTCTCCTAGGGTCACTCGTTTAACCCAAAAGTATATGCACCTTCATCCCCAGTGTAGTAAAATGGAATATCTTTAAGGGTGCAACTGGCCTTCCAACGTTGTACATCACTGCGGTAATTGCTGCCGTCCGCCAATATCAGTTTAGGAGTATGGCGTTCCAACAGTTTATCCAAGTTTATTTTTGGAGACTGGGAAAGCAGTAAGTAGTTTGGGTTTCTTGAAGGGAGCATTTCAGAACTATCAATTATCCAAAGATCATTTTGGTTTAAGTTATAGAAATTTCCAAGCGGGCGATAGTTCAGGACTTCCAATTGCCGATTCATTTTAAAATCTTGGGCATATCTCCTAATAGCCAGTGTATCTGTAGCTAAGACCTCAAGGGTATTTCCGTGTTGGTAAAATAGCACAGTGTTTTTCGTTTGATGTAGAAGGAGGAGTTCTTCCGTATGGTTTAAGGCAATGTTTTGATAGAGCCGATAACCACTCCATCCTAAAAGCGATATAAGTACAAGGGTAATAGTTTTAAAAACCGGCTTTTTTAGTAATAAGAAGCTTCCTCCAATCAATAGATAGGTAAAAACCAGATGCACCATGTCAAAAGGGATATCCTTAAATACAAATGCCTCTTGTTGGGCTACCCACGCGACAATGCGGTTCATTTGATACACCAAAAAGTTATAAAAGTCTGCTAAGAACGGTGGTAAGGAATTCGCATAGGCCAATACAAGCACTACAAAGCCTAGTGCTAAAAGCATCCCTAAAAAGGGAATAATAATCAAATTAGAAACCCAGAATAAGCCTGGGAATTGGTGAAAGTAAAATAATACCATTGGTAAAACCCCCAATTGGGCAGCGATACTAACGGAAAGTAATTGCCATCCTTTACGTAGGAGGTAGTATCGAGGGGACCATAAGCGTTGCAACTCTGGATAGATAATAGCGATAGCAATTACGGCGGCATAACTCAGTTGAAACCCAACTTGGAAAAGGAATAAGGGTTTGATCAATAGGATAAAAAACAAAGACCAGGCAATGCTGTTGTATACATTGGTAGGTCTATTGAGTTGTGCCGCGTAAGCTAAAAAAGAGAATAATGTAGTAGCACGCACTACGGAGGGCGAAAGTCCTGCAACAAACGCATAAGTCCATAACAATGTAATGACAATCAACGCTTTGAGTAGGTCACCTTGAGGCAACTGTTGTATTGGTCGTAGCAGCCATTGGAGCAACAGCATTATTAAGCCCACATGAAGGCCGGATACCGCCAAGATATGCACCGCTCCTGCATCTTGATAATTGCGATAGGTAGCCTCGGAAAGGTCATCGCGTTTTCCTAAGATCAAAGCTTGGATAACTCCTAGTTCCGCTTTCCCAAAATCATACTTTTCTAATCGATTGATTAGGGTTTCCCGAAACCGAAAAGCACGCCCTCTTAGTGTAGGTCTTGCAGCGTTCAGCTGCAGAAAAACAGGTTGAGGCAGTCGTATTTCATGAAATATCCCCTGCTTTTTTAAATAAGCTTGATAATCAAATTGATAGGGATTGCGGGGAGGTCGAATTGTTGTGGCTGACGTATAAACCATAATTTCATCATCTACTGCAAGCTGCGCAGACAACGAATCTCTGGCAATAGATAGGAGTAATTTACCCGTGCACTGAGTTTTGTTAATGGCTATCGCTTGAACCTGATACCGATGGTTCCAGGAGTTGTGTTTTAAGACAGCCTTTACTTTTAACCGCCATTGCGCCGGGCTATCCGTTAGCAATGTCTCATAATGATGGTTTTGATTTTTTGGTTGCTCCCAAGCTATAACCAAAATGCCCAGCGCTACCGCTGCACTCATAGCAAAAGCGGTGGAAGCAATAGTATTCCGAGATTTTTGCTTGCTGTTTTTCCAAATGGAAAGTACTTAGAGTATTCCAAAAACAAGCATTGCATAAGGTAGGGCAGGGGTCCAATAAAAACCCAATACAATACCCAACACCAAACAAAAGGCGAGTCGTACAGATACTAAATCTAGCGAACGCATTACAAAATTCGGGTAGCCTTAACAAAGGCTTTATTCCAAAAACCTTCTTTTAAGGAAGATACAATGACGCCACGAGAAGAAGTGGCATGGATAAACTTCACCTGATCCCCTTTTACCTGTACTACCAGTCCTACGTGGTTAATGCGTTTCCCACTCTTGGAGGTTTTAAAAAAGAGCAGATCCCCTTTGCGAACCTCCTTCAAGCGAACGCGTTGTCCCTTCCCCGCCATTTGATAGGATACTCTTGGAAAGGGGATCGCATTTTCTTTAAGGGAAACATACACCAGCCCAGAACAATCCATACCTTTTTTGGTGGTTCCCCCAAAACGATATCGCGTGCCCGTATATCGCATTGCTGAAGCAACAATGTTATCTGCTTTACGATTTTTCCTTTTTTTCTCTTTTTTAGGAGGCTTTGCGGTTTGCGCTTCCGTTCCTTGTTCCACAGTGACAGTACGATCTGTTCCGTAGGTGGTCTTCTTTTTAACAATACAACTGGAAAGCACCAAAAAAAAGAGTACAAGTGTAGGTTTGTAGCGCATTAATACACGGGTTTTAGTTCCGCGGGAATAAAGTTACCTATTTTCGATAATTGAACGGGCCGCTTTTTCGCTGGCCCCAGGTCCTCCTAGTTTTTCGAGGAGTAGGTCATAGTCTGCTTCCATTTTTTCCCGTTTTTCTCCGGCTACAATAGCCATTAAGGCTTGGGTTAGGTTTTCTGGATTCATATCGCCTTGAATCAATTCTTGAACCACCTCACGTTCCATGATAAGGTTGACCAACGAAATATAGTCCAGTGTAATAATGCGTTTTGCAATTTGGTAAGAAACCCAATTCCCCTTATAACATACCACTTGTGGTACCTTAAAAAGCGCTGTCTCTAGGGTGGCGGTACCGCTAGTAACTAAGGCCGCATGCGCTACGGAAAGCAATTCATAAGTTCGATTGAAGACAAAATGAATATTGGGATTACTTAAAAATGGGGTGTAAAAGGTCCGGTCTAAGCTTGGGGCTCCCGCGATTACAAATTGATACTCCTTAAATCTACTGGCGGTTGCCAGCATCACTTCTAGCATTTGTTCGACCTCTTGTTTCCTACTTCCGGGAAGCAATGCGATGATGGGTTTTTGAGTATCTAGTCCATGGGAAGCACTAAAGGTCGCCTTGTCGGTAGGCGATAAGTGGGCTATGGCATCTAATAAAGGATGTCCTACAAAATCGACCTTATGGTATCCGCTATTGGCATAAAAAGATTTTTCAAATGGCAGTATTACACACATACGATCAATATATTGCTTGATCTTTTCTACCCGGCTTGCTCGGGACGCCCAAACCTGAGGAGAAATGTAATAATGGGTTCTTAAACCCACCATTTTGGCCCATTTGGCCATACGGAGGTTAAAACCAGAAAAATCAATAAAAATGACAACATCTGGTGCAAAATTCCCGATATCTTGCTTGCAAAAAGCCATATTCTTAAAGATGGTGAATAGGTTTTTGAGTACTTCTATAAACCCCATAAAAGCCATCTCTTTGTAATGCTTGGCCAAGTCACCCCCAGCTTGTTGCATCAAGTCCCCTCCCCAACATCGGATATGGGCACTTTTGTCTAGACGTTTAAGTGCTTTAATAAGGTTAGACCCATGAAGATCACCTGAGGCTTCCCCAGCAATGATGTAATACTTCATGCTTAGACAAATTTGTAAGCTAAAATAATAAGGGCTGTCAGCAGGGTAGCAATCATTACGCCGCGGGCTCTATGTTCTCTTCGCAATCTCAAAAATCCGAAAAAGGCAAAAAGGTTTAAAATGGCTCCCAGTGCCAAAATGCTGCCCAAATGTCCTTGTGAAAAGGCTGCTTTAAAAGTAGCTGTAATGCCAAGATCTGAAAAAACTAAAATGTAACCCAGGCTGCCTAAGGTATTGGCAATAATCCCTACTAAAAAACCGATTATGATTTCTTTGGTGTCTTTATTCATAAGAGATTCCAGTTATTGATTTGGTCAATAGCATGGTGGGCGGTAAGATCGAACTGCGTTGGTACAATAGAAACAAATCCCTTGTTGAGCGCATGTATATCGGTATCTGTTCCGTCGTCTAACAACTCAAAGGCCCCTGTTAACCAATAATATTCTTTTCCGTTGGGACTAATGCGCTTATCAAATTCTTCTTTCCAGTTGGAGCGGGCTTGTCGACAAACGCGTATTCCTTTTGGGGCTTCGCCATCTGTTTTGGGAATATTTACATTGAGCACGGTTCCCTGTGGCATACCATTGGTAAGTGCTTCTGCCGTAATTTGTTGTATCACTTGGTGCGTACCTTTGAAATTGGCATTCCAGGAATAATCGCAGAGCGAGAAACCAATGGCTGGCACGCCTTCAATACCGGCCTCAATAGCAGCACTCATGGTTCCGGAATAGATCACATTAATAGCGGAATTAGAACCGTGATTAATGCCACTAACTACCAAGTCTGGTTTGCGATCTAAGAGTTCTCTAAAGGCCAGTTTAACACAATCCGCTGGTGTTCCACTACAAGAATACTCTTGTGGCGCTCCATTTTTTTGATCAATGGTCACTTTGGCAGCATACAAGGTATCATCCACTGTTATGGCATGGCCCATACCCGATTGTGGGCGGTCCGGAGCAACGACCACTACTTCTGCTAAATCCCGCATTAAGGTAATCAGTGTACGTAGTCCGGGAGCAGTAATACCGTCGTCGTTGGTCACTAAAATCAGTGGTTTTTCCATACTACATACTTATTAGTGTAAAAATACGTTTTTCACTATGATGGTCCGTTGTTTCCGTTTAACAAAAAATTAGATTCCAGCACAAAAGTTGGCATGATTTTTTCGTTATCTTAGAGAGATGATACGGCATTAGCCGATTGATATAACCAGATATAATGTCAAATATTGATCGAAAAAGATACCGTCCCAAAACCAATTTTATGAAAAAAAATCCTGTGCTCGGCCTACTGGTATTGCTATTGGCAGTGGCTTCCTGCAGTTTTACCAACAAATCATTTGAGACCAACGATAAAGACAAGCTTTTGTTGGATCTTATTACCTACGTTCTCGAAAGGGGCCACTACGAACCAAAAGACATTAATGATAAGTTTTCTGCACATATTTTTGAAGACTTTTTAGACGTGTTGGACCCTACCAAACGCTATTTCCTAGAAGACGATATTCAAGAATTTGAAAAATTCAAGTATCAGATAGACGATCAAATTAAAAATACAGACATCACCTTTTTTAATACGGTGTATGACCGTTTGATGCAACGTATGGGAGAGGCTAAAAAGTTATATACAGAGGTATTGGAAAGCCCTTTTGACTTCACCAGAAATGAAGTGATTAATATCGACTACGAAAAAGAGACTTTTGCTAAAAACAAAAAGGAACTTAAAGAAAGATGGCGCAAACAGTTAAAGTATAACGCCTTAGGAGTATATGATAACAAGGTAAAAATAAGAGAATCTTACCTTTCTGGCGAAGCCAATGCTGAAGATGCTACCGGAGAAGAGCTTAAGAAAATGAGTCTTGCCCAAGTGGAGCAGACATCACGAGAGACCACTAAAAAGACTTTAGACGATTTTTTTGATTTTGTTTCTGATTTAGAACGTAAGGATTGGTTTGTTCAATTTTTAAACACGATAGTGGACGAATTTGATCCGCACACCTTTTATTTTGCTCCCGAAGAGAAAGAGAAGTTTGATATCGGTATGTCCGGTAAGTTCGAAGGTATAGGAGCACGTTTACAGAAGAAACCGGAAGGCGCTAAGGTAGTTGAAGTTATTTCTGGAGGTCCCGTATGGCGTGCCAAAAGTCTGGAAGTAGGTGATGAAATATTGAAAGTAGGGCAAGACGGTGAAGAACCTATAAATATAGTAGGAATGCGCCTTGACGATGCTATAAAATTGATCAAAGGCCCGAAAGGCACGGTGGTGGATTTAACCGTTAGAAAAGTAGATGGCACTATCGATGTAGTTTCAATTACCAGAGATGTAGTAGAGCTTGATGAATCGTATGCCAAATCGGCTTCGGTTAGTAAGGATGGCCGCAAATACGGCATTATCCATTTGCCTAAATTCTATGTAGACTTTGATGACTATACCGAGCGAAATGCGGCTACTGATGTGGCCAAAGAAGTAGACCGTTTGAAAAAAGCAGGTACAGAAGGTTTAATACTGGATTTAAGAGACAACGGAGGAGGTTCTTTAAAAACTGTAGTTGAAATGGCGGGCTTGTTTATTAAAGACGGCCCTATTGTTCAAGTGCGTTCTTCAGGGCAACGTAAAGAAATTCATGAAGACAAAGATGAGCGCATTCAGTGGAATGGTCCATTGGTAATTTTGGTTAATGAGCTTTCAGCATCTGCCTCTGAAATTTTAGCGGCAGCGATGCAAGACTACAAAAGAGCAGTAGTTATTGGCAGCAAACAGACTTTTGGTAAGGGTACGGTTCAAAATGTAATCCCGCTTGATAATATTGTGAGGAGTAATGAGCATGGTAATCTTGGCGCTATCAAAATAACCACTCAAAAATTCTATCGCATCAATGGCGGTTCTACCCAATTAGAAGGCGTAAAAAGCGATATAGTTGTTCCGGACCGCTATAGTTATATTGATCTGGGAGAGCGTGATCAAGAAAATCCGTTAGGATGGGATCGCATTTCTCCTGCGGATTACATGACGTGGAATGGTAATATCGATTATGAGGCCACCATAGCAAGAAGTCAGGCGCGTTTGGCAAAAAACCCACAGGTGAAATTGATTGAAGAAAATGCAAAGTGGTTAAAAGAACAGCAAGACGAGACTGTGGTAACCCTCAATTACAAAGAATACAGCAACAAACAGGAGACTAACAAGGAGCGCTCTAATTATTTTAAATCCCTTTCTGATTACGATTCTAAACTTACTTTTGAATCCTTGAAGTACGAAAAGCAACTCTTTACCCAAGACCCCGTATTGAGAGAGAAGCGTGACCGTTGGCATCAAGATTTAGCTAAGGATGTTTACATTGAGGAAGCCGTGAATGTTTTGGAAGACCTTAAGGTGAACACATTAAGCAATGGTAATGCCAAATTGGCGAGTATCAAAGGATAGAGACCTTTGCAAAATTCAAAGTATGTGGAAAGTTCGACGCTCGATAAAATTTTAACCCACAGCAACCTCTTGGTTGTGAGGACTTAAAATTTTTGA
>JBCDGY010000039.1:0-14901 GCA_039414375.1 Bacteroidota bacterium
CTTGGTTATTGCCCTTCCTATAGCCTATTGGTTGGCATATACCCATTCTCGAATAAAACCTGTTGTAGAAACTTTAGTAGCCATGCCCCTGGTTTTGCCCCCAACCGTATTGGGTTTCTATTTCTTAATAGCTTTTGGTCCTACAAATGGCTTGGGTCAATGGTTAGAAGAATGGTTTGGATTACGACTAGTCTTTTCCTTTTCGGGTTTAGTGGTAGCCTCCCTAGTTTACAGTTTACCTTTTATGGTACATCCCCTACAGTCGGGTCTCGCAAAAATTCCAACCACCCTTAAAGAAGCCGCTTATACCTTGGGCAAATCGCGATGGCAAACCTTTATACACATAATCTTGCCCAATATGAAACCTACAATGCTCACCGGGGTAGTACTCGCCTTTGCCCATACCATTGGGGAATTTGGGGTTATTTTAATGATTGGTGGTAGTATCCCCGGAAAAACCAAAGTAGCCTCTATTGCCATTTACGAAGAAGTGGAAGCTTTGCAATATGCAGAAGCCAATGCGTATTCTCTAGTGCTTTTTGCCATCACTTTTGGCATTCTATTGCTAGTATTTCTTAGCAATGGCAACTACTTTAAAAAAATAGGAGGATGATTGTAGCACAACTCCAAAAGAAGCTCTCTGGGCCTCAGGGCTCTTTACATCTAAACATAGCACTCCATGTTGAAAGAGGGCAAACTATAGCACTTTTTGGCGCCTCGGGAGCTGGAAAAACAGCAACATTACGAATGTTAGCTGGGCTGATGAGGCCAGATAATGGGCATATTACTGTTGATGGATTCATTTGGTACAATGAACGCACTAAGACACACCTAAAACCACAAAAGCGCACGATCGGTTTTATGTTTCAAGAGTACGCCCTTTTTCCACATATGACAGTCCTGCAGCACCTACAGTTTGCGCAAAAAAAAGACAATCCACGGTTTATTCATACGCTTTTAGAAGTAATGGAATTAGAGGTACTTGCCAATAAAAAACCGACACACTTATCGGGAGGGCAACAACAGCGAGTGGCCCTGGCTAGAGCCCTGGCGCGACAACCGCAAATACTTTTATTAGACGAACCACTGTCAGCACTTGATCAAAATATGCGGCAACACCTGCGCACTTATCTCAAGCAATTGCAACAGCAATTGGGATTCACGACTATTTTGGTAAGTCACGATGAAGCGGAGGTGCAGGCTTTGGCTGAAAAGGTTTACGTGCTTCAAAATGGTAGTATTGCCCAGAAAGGTAGTCCACAAAAGGTCTTTAAAGCGCAAAATATATGCCGTGGCACTTTAGTAGAGAAGACCATTTTGAATCAAACTGCCGAGGTACTACTGAAAACCAGCGAAGGAAAAGTTTCCCTATCCTTACCCATGATATGGGTTGAGGGTTATGAGATAGGGGACACGATAACTTTAAACCTCGAGAAGGAACACTAGCGATTTCCCTAATTTTGACCTATGGCGGATACCATTACCAGCACACAAAACCCCTTGGTAAAAAAAATATTGCAACTTAAAGACAAAGGTCGCGAGCGCAAGAAAACTGGTCTTTTTGTAATTGAAGGTCTTCGAGAATTACAATTGGCTTTAAAAGGAGGCTATGCTTTAGAAAAAGTGTTTTGCTGCCAAGACCTATCCGGTAGTTCAGAAATTCAAGAGCTCCTTTTAAAAAAAATCATGGCCCTTGGGGTTTCTCTTAGTTTCCTCTCTAGGGCAGTATATGAAAAAGTAGCCTACAGGGGCTCCACGGAGGGAATAATTGCCATCGCTCAATCCAAGTCTCATGACCTCGATACGCTAACATTATCGAATTGCCCATTGATTCTGGTTGCAGAAGCCCCCGAGAAACCTGGAAATATTGGGGCCCTGTTGCGAACAGCAGATGCCGCTGGCCTGGATGGTGTTATCATTGCTGATCCTAGAGGAGATCTTTACAACCCGAATATCATCCGATCTAGCGTGGGGTGTCTTTTTACCACACCAGTAGTATTGGGTAGTACTAGTGATATTATTGACTACCTCAGTAACAAGAATATGACCCTTTTTTGTGCATCTCTTGAAGCGTCTAAAGACTATACTAGTTGTAATTTCACTATCCCTTCTGCTATCGCCGTTGGAACTGAGTCCACTGGCCTAAGTAAAAAATGGCGAGAAAATGCAAATGAGCGAATTATCATCCCTATGCGTGGCGAAATTGACTCAATGAATGTCTCCGTATCCGCAGCAATACTTATCTTTGAAGCACTGCGCCAGCGTGGCTTATAGACCAATGGACCAAAACATACTGTTTTACTGTATTATAGCCATTTTGGCGGCCCAGTATCTTATGGATACGGTATTGGATCATTATAATATGACAGCCTTTGCCAAACCATTACCGGGTGAACTATCCGATGTACTCAACGAAACAGCTCACGAAAAAGCCAGGGCTTACCACAATGATAATTATCGTTTTGGCCTTCTGAAAGATGGAATTGCTATACTTGGTCTACTTTTATTTTTGGGATTTGGCGGTTTTCGATATGTAGACAACCAAGTAGCCACTTTGACCGATAATCCCATTCTTCAGGCATTATTTTTCTTTGGTATATTGTTGATTGCCAGTAATTTATTATCTCTTCCTTTTTCCTACTATAGTACCTTCACCATAGAAGCAAAGTACGGATTTAACAAAACCAATAAGCGGTTGTTCTTTACTGATTTGCTTAAAAGCGGTATCCTTTCTCTAGTCATAGGTGGCGGGATCTTAGCCTTAACAATATGGTTTCTGGAAGTTATGGGCACCTATTTCTGGCTATATGTTTGGGGGTTTGCCATTTTGCTTACAGTATTTTTAAACTTCTTTTTCAGCACGCTACTGGTACCCCTTTTCAACAAACAAACACCGCTATCCGCAGGGGGCCTTAAATCAGACATACAAGCTTATGCTCAAAAAGTTGGTTTTGACTTGAGCAATGTTTTTGTAATCGATGGCTCCAAACGCTCTACCAAAGCCAATGCCTATTTTTCAGGTTTTGGAATGCAAAAGCGCGTGACCTTATACGATACGCTAATAGCTGATCTTGAAAAGGAAGAGATTGTTGCAGTACTCGCTCATGAAGTAGGCCATTATAAAGAAAAACACATTGTTTTCAACTTATTTCTGTCTATAGCCCTCACCGGACTGTTGCTTTACATCCTGTCTTTATTTATAAACAATGCAGATATGGCCATGGCCATAGGGGTACAACGACCTAGTTATCATGCTGGCTTACTCAGTTTTATGCTTTTATACAGCCCCATTTCTTTGGTAACAGGACTGGCCATGAAAGTATTATCTAGAAAATTTGAATTTCAAGCCGATAATTTTGCCAAAGCTACCTTTGCCTCGGAGCCCTTGGTCAACGCCCTAAAAAAACTGTCCAAAAACAGTTTGTCGCACCCCACTCCTCATCCAGCTTATGTTTTTGTGCACTACTCCCATCCACCACTTATCGCACGTATTCGTAACCTAATGACTTGACATCTTTGCAAAATTCAAAGTATGTGGAAAGTTCGACGCTCGATGAAACTTTAACCCGCAGCAACCTCCTGGTTGTGATGACTTAAAATTTTTAAGAGTCAGCAATTATTCCATAGTTTGGATATCGCACCCCTTTTTTATCCTTTCTGCAAAGGTCTCAACATTTCCCTTCAATTTGAATAGCTTATCACTTTTTCACCTATTCTGTAAAGGTCTCGGCCTGATTTTTGTACGCAAAGCAGGAATACGGTATCTTTAAATGACCATGACAACGGCTGCCATAGAAAAAGAAAATAAGGAAATTGCTAAACAGTACAAAGAGCTGTTGCGCATTAGTTACCAGACCTTAAGTGCAAGTGACAAGCGAATGATACGCTCGGCATTTGATATGGCTGTAGATGCGCATAAAGAACAACGGCGTAAGTCAGGAGAAGCCTATATTTTTCATCCTATTGCCGTTGCTAAAATTGTTGCTTCAGAGATAGGCTTAGATGCGATTTCAATCGTATCTGCATTGCTGCACGATGTAGTGGAAGACTCTACCTACACTTTAGCTGATATCGAACGCATGTTTGGGGAAACGGTAGCGCGTATCGTAGATGGTCTCACTAAAATTTCTCACCTCAAAAAAGACAAAAACATAAGTCAACAAGCGGAAAACTTCCGTAAAATGTTGTTGACTTTGCATGACGATGTCCGCGTTATTATCATCAAAATTGCCGATCGTTATCACAATATGCTCACCATGGATGCTATGCCCGAGCATAAACAGGTCAAAATAGCATCGGAAACGCTGTACATCTATGCGCCATTAGCCCACCGCATCGGATTGTATAATATAAAGACCCAACTGGAAGACTTGAGTCTTAAGTATACGGAACCCGATGTCTACAACGCTATTTACAATAAAATCGAGGATACTGAAGAGGAGCAGATGGCCTACATTCAAGACTTTTCAAAAGTCATTGAAAACTCTTTGGACGAAGAGGGCTTAAATTATATTATCAAAGGGCGGATGAAATCCATTTTCTCGATCCGAAGAAAAATGTTGGCCCAGAACATCAGCTTTGATGAAGTGTATGACAAATTTGCCATTAGAATAATCTATGGCTCGGATCGCAAAAATGAAAAGTTTTTAGCGTGGAAAATTTATTCCATCGTTACCGATCATTTCACTCCCAATCCGGTACGCCTTCGCGACTGGATAACATCACCAAAATCTACCGGTTATGAAGCCTTACACATAACCGTTATGGGACCACAGGGAAAGTGGGTAGAAGTGCAAATACGCAGTGAACGTATGCACGAGATTGCCGAGAAGGGCTATGCTGCACACTTCAAATACAAACACGGCGCTCAAAACGAACAAGGCATCGAACAGTGGCTCAACAGGCTTCAAGAGGCTTTGGAAAATGCAAATGGCAATGCCGTAGATTTTGTGGAAGAGTTTAAACTCAATCTCTATTCCAAAGAGATCTTTGTATTTACCCCGAAAGGAGAATTGCGCTCTTTACCCAAAGGAGCAACACCATTAGACTTTGCATTTAGCATACATACAGAGGTGGGTATGAAAACCCGTGGGGCAAAGGTCAATGGCAAACTGGTTCCGCTAAATACCAAACTACACAGTGGTGACCAAGTAGAAATTATGACCTCTGAGGGCAGCAAACCCAATCAGAATTGGTTGGACTATGCCCATACCGCACGGGCACGGGCAAAAATTAAATCTTCACTTCGAGAGGAACAGAAAGAGATTGCGGACGAGGGCAAGGAAATGCTACGCAGAAAGCTCAAGTCCCAAAAAATAAATCTCAATGAGGATGTTGTCAATAAAATGGTGAACTATTTTAAATTAAAGACCAGTCTGGATCTCTTCTTTAGGGTTGGGAATGGTGCTATTGACAATCAAAATATAAAGGATTTCGCCTCTTCGTACAACAATGCATTTATAAGCTTTTTCAAAAACAAAATCCGCAGAAGTCCTTCCGTTGCGGATATCGATAAAGAAGAAATTACCCATAATTACGACATGCTGGTGTTTGGTCCTGAAGAGGACAAATTCAGCTACAAATTATCCAAATGCTGTAATCCTATTCCTGGGGATGAGGTTTTTGGTTTTTTAAGTGCTACGGATGGGATGAAAGTGCATAAAAAAAACTGTCCCAATGCCATTCAGTTACAGTCGAGTTATGCTTATCGCATCTTTTCAGCAAAATGGATTGACTCCTCTCAGGAAGAATTCACCGTGGATATCCGCTTAACTGGAATTGACAATTTGGGTCTTGTTAATGAGATTACCAATATTATCTCCGACAACATGCATGTTAATATGCGAAATCTCAATTTTAGTGCTGAGGGCGGTACCTTTACGGGAAAGATCACTTTGATCGTTAAAAACAATACCATCTTAAAAAAGCTTATGGACAACTTAAAGCAAATAGGAAGTATTGATAAGGTTGTTCGGGTTTAATAAATTAAGACGTACTTTTGCAGTTTAGCAAGTGCACTAAGGGCATGGATAACAACAAGAACCAGGAAATCGTTAAAAACGTCTTCACCGCTTTCTTAGAAGACAACGGCCATCGGAAAACTCCCGAGCGGTACGCTATTCTACAAGAGATTTATGATAGTGAGGAGCATTTTGATGTGGAGTCGCTCTACATTAAAATGAAAACAAAAAATTATAGGGTAAGTCGGGCAACCCTTTACAACACTATTGAATTGCTTATGGATTGCAAGTTGGTTCGAAAGCACCAGTTTGGATCCAACCAAGCGCAATACGAGAAGTCTTATTTTGATCGACAACACGACCATGTTATCCTAACAGATACAGGAGAGGTTGTTGAATTTTGTGATCCCAGAATACAATCTATTAAGCAGACTATCGAAGAGGTTTTTGATATTAAAATCAATACCCACTCCTTGTACTTCTACGGTACTCGAAACAAAGAAGAAAACCTAACAGACTAACCCCATATAATAATGGTTGATCTATTACTTGGGCTCCAATGGGGCGACGAGGGCAAGGGTAAAATTGTAGATGTCCTTACCAAAGAATACGATATTATTGCTCGTTTTCAAGGGGGACCCAATGCGGGTCATACCTTGGAATTTGATGGTATCAAACATGTTTTGCACACGATCCCTTCTGGTATTTTCCATGAAAATGCTATCAATATTGTGGGTAATGGGGTAGTTATTGATCCGGTTATTTTTAAGAAAGAGATCGATAACCTTGCGCAGTTTCAAATAGACCTGATCAGTAAATTATTGATTTCTAGGAAGGCACACCTTATTCTGCCCACGCACAGTTTGCTCGATGCTGCTTCGGAAACTGCCAAAGGAAAAGCCAAAATCGGTTCTACCCTTAAGGGTATAGGTCCCACTTATATGGACAAAACCGGAAGAAATGGCATGCGGGTTGGCGACTTGGAATTCGATAACTGGAAAACCAAATACCGGACCCTTGCAGATAAACATGAGGCACTTTTGGCATTTCATGATGTCGCCATGGATTATGACTTGCAAGAATTGGAAGCCGAATTCTTTGAAGGAGTTGCGACCCTTAAAAAACTCGCTTTTATCGATAGTGAGCAGTACCTATTTGAGGCAATGGCCAAAGACCAACGCATTTTAGCTGAGGGTGCACAAGGTTCTATGCTGGATATCGATTTTGGCACTTATCCATTTGTGACCTCTTCTAACACAACTGCCGCCGGAGCTTGCACCGGTTTGGGAGTGGCACCAGGGCAAATAGGCAAGGTATTGGGTATTTTTAAAGCCTATGCAACTAGAGTAGGTAGCGGACCTTTTCCCACAGAGCTTTTTGATGAAGATGGGGCTACCCTAAGTCGGGTTGGTAATGAATTTGGAGCCACCACCGGTAGACCTCGAAGATGTGGTTGGCTAGACTTAGTAGCCCTCAAATACGCCGTTCAGATCAATGGCGTTACGGAGCTTATTATGATGAAGGCAGATGTCTTAAGTGGCTTTGAAACCATTAAAGTCTGCACCTCTTATCAGTATCGGGGAGTGGAAATTACCCATTTACCTTATGATCTGGATGAGGCGCATGTAGCTCCGGTATACAAAACCTTTAATGGGTGGACCAAAGATCTGACTCAAATTACTGAGGCCACGGAATTACCCAATGCATTGCACGACTATATCGCCTTTTTGGAAGATGCTTTAGAAGTGCCGATTAGTATTGTTTCCGTTGGTCCCGATCGCAAACAAACGATCCGTAGGGAGGGTAATAATGACGGCCAACCAATTTAAGGCACGAACTGCCCAGCTTCTTACAGCTGGACAACCCTTCTTTTTTATCGTAAGTTTTGATTGTACGCAATTTGGTGTGTATACTTTTCGGGAAGCATACCAAAAAGATATCGTATTCAATATCAAAGGAATACATAATTACACAAAACTATTACTTTCTAAGGGCCCTCTGAAACCTCTGAAAGTGGAGCCCTTCCCTTTTCAGTCCTATTTACATGGCTTCGAAAAAGTGATGACGCACCTTAAAGCAGGCAATAGTTTTTTAGTTAATCTTACCTTTCCCAATGCGATAGCGGCGGTTGATTTAAAAAACTTGTTCTTTGAAGCTAATGCGCCCTACAAACTGCGCTTTCAAAATGACTTTGTTTGTTTTTCGCCAGAGTGTTTTGTTAAAATCAAAGACGATCACATCTTCTCTTATCCAATGAAAGGTACCATTGATGCTAGCCTAGAAGATGCTCAGGAACAACTACTAAACAATACCAAAGAGCAACAAGAACACCATACTATTGTAGATCTCATTAGAAATGATCTTTCTAGAGTAGCCAAGGCGGTTACCGTCACCAAGTTTAGATACTTAGAAACGATTCGGTCGGCCACGGGCAATATACTACAAACCAGTTCTGAAATACGCGGTAAGCTGCCCAAAACATGGAAACGTGACTTTGGAACGCTTCTTTTGGAATTATTGCCAGCTGGCTCCATAAGTGGAGCTCCAAAAGAAAAGACTATTAAGATTATCAATGAAGTAGAACACTACGAGCGCGGTTTCTATACAGGTGTTTTTGGGATATTTGATGGAACAGCAATTGATAGCGGCGTGGCCATTCGGTTTATTCAGAATAACCAAGGAAGTTATCAATTTAAAAGTGGCGGGGGCATTACCCACCAAAGCAATGTTAAAGAAGAATACCTTGAATTGATTAAAAAAATACATGTACCCACTCTTTGAGAGCATAGGTGTTGTAAACGGTAAAATCCAATATGGCAACTATCACGAAAACCGCTTCCGTAAAGCTTATCATGAATTTTACGGCGAATTGCCACCTTACAACCTTTTAGACGGTATTGTAGTGCCTAAAACCTACAACAATGGGCGGGTAAAGTTACGCATCTCCTACGGGCGAAGCACCAAAACCATATCTTTTGATCACTACCAAGTAAGACCCCATAATACATTAAAATTGGTAACCGCTAATACGATAGCCTATCCCTTAAAACTAGAAGATCGTGAGCAACTCAATCATTTATATAGTCTACGTCAGTCGTGTGATGACGTTTTGATTGCAAGGCAAAGTCATATTACAGATAGCAGTTACGCCAATATCACTTTTTTTGATGGTAAGCAATGGTGGACGCCTAGTACACCCCTACTCCACGGAACCTGTCGTCAAAGGCTACTAGACGCAGGTACGATACAGGAAAGGGTTATCACAATAGCCGATCTTGATCGCTATCAAGGATTTCAGCTTATCAATGCGCTTTTAGAATTTAACCCCAAGTACTATACCCCAATTGCACAAATATTCCGCTAGCCACCACGATCCCAAAGGTTTGCCAATAGCCGCTAAAGAACAAGACAAAAGCCCTACTTTTGAACAAAATTCCAAGGTTTGAGAATAGCGGTAGCCCTACTTGCCCTTTTGCCCCTAACCATTGGCATGGCGCAACAACAACCCAAAGGCCGACAAATAAATATCGTATACGGTGCCAATTTCAACAAGGATGAAGCCCAGTTTCCGGGAGCCTCCATCTTTAGTAAAGATGACGAGCGTCAAGTTCAATTCGAGCATCAAGGCGCAGATCTATGGTGTGATTTGGCCGTATTTTACGCACAAGACAACAAGCTTAAAGCCATTGGCAATGTACGTTTACAGCAAGGCGACTCAGTGGAGATGAATAGCGGTAAGTTAGACTACGATGGCAACACAAAAATAGCACGTGCCTGGGAAAATGTAGACCTTACCGACGGGCAAATGACACTCACCACCGATACGCTCTATTTTGATCGTGAAAAACAAGAATCCTTTTACAAGTCGGGCGGTAAAGTGGTTGATTCCGTTAATGTATTGACCAGTATTATTGGTACTTATTTTATGGAGATCGAAAAGGTGCGCTTTCGAAGAAAGGTACATATCGACAACCCCGAATACACGATTGACTCCGAACAACTCAATTACTACCGTACTTCAAAAAATGCCTACATGTATGGCCCTTCTACTATTGTTGGGGAAGAATATACCATCTACTGCGAAAGGGGTTTTTACGATACCAAAGTAGAAAAAGGATATGGCGTAAAAAATACCCGAATCGACTATAACGATCGTATTATAGAAGGCGATAGTGTTTATTTTGATAAGGCTTCTTCCTTTGCCTCCGCTACCAATAACATCACGGTAACAGATACCGTAAACAAAGGGGTAATACGGGCACATTACGCAGAAGTTTTTAAAGAAAAGGATTCTGTTTTTGCCACAAAAAGAGCAGTTGCCATTAATATAGTCGAGCAAGATTCTCTTTTTATTCACGGTGACACCCTCATGATTACAGGTCCCCCGGAAGATCGCAATCTAAGGGCTTTTCGAAATGCAAAGTTTTTTAAAACAGATATGAGTGGTAAATGTGATTCCATTCACTCCTTTGAAAAAACCGGACGGACCAAGCTTATTACCAATCCTATTTTATGGAATGTAGACAATCAAATGACGGGCGATAGCATCCATTTGCTTTCTAATTTAGAAACCGAAAAACTGGACTCGCTTCTAGTAATTGACAATGCCTTTATAATTTCGTTGGACACCATTAGCAAAACCGGCTATAATCAAGCTAAGGGTCAAGACTTGTTCGGAAAATTTATCGATAACGAACTTAAGATTGTAGATCTTATCAAGAATACTGAAGTCATTTATTACATGTATAATGACGATAGTGAACTGATAGGTATCGATAAAACCATTTGCAGTAAAATCCGATTGGAGTTGGCCAATAATGATATTGAAGACATCACCTTTTTTGTTGATCCCGATGGCGATATCTTTCCTGATAAAGATCTTCCTATGGAAAGTAGAAAGCTAAAAGGTTTTATTTGGCGGGGTGATGAAAAGATCGAGACCAAAGACCAAATTTTTGACGAAGACGACAACAACGTCAAGTTGGTAGCTATTCGAGGTATAGATGCCCCTGTGGATATTGACGCTGAGGAACGAGAACGCAGCGGCAATGAAAAAATACCTCTAAAAAAGCCACAACAGGATAAAGCCATTAATCCCCAAAGTACAGAAGGGACCAAAAAAAGAGAGTAGCGCTAGGAAAACAATAGTGACCTTTTTGACATCCATAAGAGCACAAAAGAGCATTGAAAAACGCCTTTCTCACATATCAAGCACAAACTACCCCACATCCTTTGGCCCTAGAAGTGTCTCATGCCAAGGGTAGCTACATCTATGATCATGAAGGCAATGCCCATTTAGATTTTGTGGCAGGAGTATCGGCTTGTAGTCTGGGCCACTGTCACCCATGCGTTGTAGAAGCCATTCAAACACAGGTTAGCAAATACCTGCATGTTATGGTCTATGGCGAATACGTTCAAGAGCCAGCAGTAACTTACGCTCAGCTACTAGCGACACTTTTGCCAAACCCTTTGGAGACCACCTATTTGGTGAACTCCGGTACCGAAGCCATAGAAGGTGCTTTAAAACTAGCTAGACGAGTGACCGGGCGTTCCGAAGTATTTGCAGCGGACCTTGCCTACCATGGCAATACCATGGGTAGTTTAAGTCTTATGGGGTATGAAGAACGAAAAAGTGCTTTTCGCCCTTTGGTGCCTGATGTCCGATTTTTAAGATTTAATGAAGAAGAAGACCTTGAAAAAATAAGTGATAAAACAGCCGCGGTAGTTTTGGAAACCATTCAGGGAGGGGCCGGATTTATAGTACCTAAGAACAACTATTTAAAAAAAGTGAGGGAACGCTGTAATGCCGTAGGAGCCCTTTTAATTCTTGACGAAATTCAACCTGGCTTTGGGCGCACAGGAGCTTTATTTGCTTTTGAACATTACCAGTGTGTACCGGACATTTTAGTTATTGGAAAAGGTATGGCCGGAGGATTGCCCTGTGGTGCTTTTGTTGCCTCAAAAGCACATATGCAATGCTTACAAGAACGCCCTAAATTAGGCCATATTACCACTTTTGGAGGTAATCCAGTTATTGCCGCCGCTGCTTTAGCTACCTTAAAAGAAATTACTGAGCGCAACTTAATGGCGACCATGGTAACCAAAGAAAGACTATTTAGAACGTTGCTGGTCCACGAAGAAATATTAGAGATACGAGGCAAAGGCCTAATGTTAGCCCTGATCATGAAAACACCAGAACGGGCAAATCAATTGGTTTTGACTGCTGCTAAACAAGGACTTATCTTATTTTGGTTATTGTTTGAACCCAGGGCAGTACGTATTTCACCGCCATTGACTATAGCTGCCTCCGAGATCAAAGAAGGATGCTCAAAAATTATAAAGATTTTAAATACCCTAAATTGAGAATGTTAACTAAATTGTTGATAACATCAAAGGCTTATGGACTTAGAACAGTCAGAATTCCGGCTAATTTTAAGTCCATAGCAATCAAACCCGCGTTTCTATGGCGTTAGATCCAAACGAAAAACCGGATAAGGCAATCACGAAGTTCGAGTCGATGTTAAAGACAGATAATATCTATTTCTTTGACGCGGAAGATTTCGAGGAGATTATCCACTATTATTTAAATCAAGGTAAAATGGCGCTTGCTAAGAAGGCCATAGCCATTGGATCTCGTCAGCACCCCCATTCTATAGAGCTTAAATTATTACGAGTGGAGGTTTGGGTATTTGAAGATCGTTTTGAAGAAGCTGAACAGCTATTGGATGAGCTGCACGGTATTGATGCCCGTAATGAAGAAATTTACATTCAGCGCGCCAACATTCTATCCAAAAAAGATGATCATCAAAGTGCTGCCAACATGCTTTTAGAAGCACTACAACTTACCGAAGATGGTTTTGATATTTATGCTTTGCTTGGGATGGAGTATTTGTTCATGGAAAATTATGAGCAAGCCAAAAACTGTTTTAGCAAGTGTGTAGAATTTGATAATACGGACTATTCGGCCTTGTATAATGTGGTATACTGCTATGAGTTTTTAGAAGATTTAGATGGGGCCATTTACTACCTCAACGACTATCTAGAGCACAATCCATATTGCGAAGTGGCTTGGCATCAATTGGGTAAGATGTATTACGGTAAAGCCCTGTACACTGAAGCACTTACTGCTTTTGATTTTGCTATTATTTCAGACGACGCCTTTTTAGGAGCCTACTTTGAAAAAGGACGTGTCTTAGAAAAATTAGGGAAATACAACGAAGCTATTTCGTGTTACGAAACCACTATTGCCATAGAAGACCCTACCTCGCATGCCTATCTAAGAATTGGAAAGTGTCACGAGCAGTTGGGTAACAACGATCTTGCTAAATATTACTACTACAATACGGTACATGAAGACCCTTTGCTAGATAAAGGCTGGTTGGCCATTACAGAATTCCATTACGGCCAAGGCAATTTCAAAAAGGCCCTACAATACATCAACAAGGCCATCAATATAGATGGTGAAAATCCCTTGTATTGGAAAAGAAATGCTGAAATTTTCCATGCTTTGGACAATTTTGACGAGGCTGATTTCGCTTATAAACAAACCGTTGAGCTGGGTAACTACGAATTGGAAACATGGAACAATTGGGCCACTGTACTAACTACATTAGAAGATTATAGCACAGCCAAACAAGTAGTACTCCAAGGCTTGGAGTTTTATCCTGAAGAAGCTTCGCTATACTATCAACTCTCTGGCTTATATCTAAAAACCGAAAATAAAGCCCTAGCCAAACTAAAATTGGAAGAGGCTTTGAATATAGATCCAGAAGGAGTAACAGTGTTTCTAAAACTATTCCCAGAATTTGTAGGGCTGCCTTGGATACAACGCTGCTTGAAAGCGAATAACCAAGCATCAACCTAATTCGGTACGCCAATAACAAATTAATATGGGCCGTAGTGTAAAAGATTATTTAATGGTCGCTCTTAAAGGTATGGCCATGGGCGCAGCAGATGTAGTACCGGGAGTTTCTGGAGGTACGATTGCCTTTATCTCTGGAATTTACGAAGAACTGATCACCGCTATAAATGGTATACGACCTTCACTCTTAGGCGTTTGGAAAAAGGAAGGTTTCAACGCCTTCTGGAAGCGTTTAAACGGCACTTTTTTAGTAGCCCTCTTTGGCGGTATTTTATTGAGTGTACTTAGTTTGGCAAAGGTATTAAGCTGGTTGTTAGAGGAGCATCCAGTATTGCTCTGGTCTTTCTTCTTTGGCTTGGTTTTGGCTAGTATTTTTTTAGTGGGAAAAGAAATCAAGCGGTGGAATGTTGTTACGGTTTCCGTTCTGCTAGCGGGCGCTGCCTTGGCCTTTTTTATTACTACTTTGCCACCATCGGATAATGTTGGTAGTATTCCTTACTTATTTCTCTCTGGGGCACTTGCAGTGTGTGCCATGATTCTACCGGGAATATCAGGCGCCTTTATTTTGGTACTTTTAGGAAGTTATAAAACAATTTTGGATGCGGTGCACGAGCGAAACTTAATAAGTATTGTCACGGTGGCGCTAGGCGCCGTATTTGGTCTACTAAGCTTTGCCCGACTACTAAAATGGATGTTTAAAAACTATCGTAATACCACTCTGGCTTTACTTTCTGGATTTATTCTAGGATCGCTCAATAAAATATGGCCCTGGAAACAGGTATTAGAAACCAAGGTATTCGATGACAAAATTATTCCTATTAAAGAGCAAAACATATCCCCATTTGCTTTTGAAGGCGACCCCCAGTTATTTACTGCAATAGGCCTAGCTATCGCTGGTTTTTCGCTTATTTTTATCATAGAAGGAATAGCTGCTAAAAACAAGCAGTAGGCTACTAACCTGAGTTCGATTATTATTTCAAATACAGCTTCACTTATTTTTGAATGGAAATTTTGTAAAATTATAGAGCGATATCAGGATATCGCGAGAGAATTTTATCAGATTTACAGCGAAAAGAAGGA
>JBCDGY010000040.1:0-14897 GCA_039414375.1 Bacteroidota bacterium
GACAGACCTTTTCAAAAACATGACCCACCACCCCAAAAGTATGTGCAGGGGGTCCTATTTTGAAATCGTTGGCAAAACAGTGCTAAAACCCAGTAAATTCATTATAAATCTTAATTCCTAAAATTGTTTAGGACAGCATTGAACTCAGGTTAATAGTTTGCAGCAGGGCAATAACAATCGAACCTACGCTCCGTACGTTCGCCAAAGTCGTACCCCAAGGTAATTTGGTGAAACCCACCACTATCAAATCTCAAATCTCCAGATTGATAACTGTAGTTGTAAGAGAATAGAAAACGATTTACATTAACCCCAGCAATAGGCGTAAAGAGTTGTAGTCGTTGTTCCCCTAAGCTACCGTTTCGTTGGAATTGAGCACCATCAAAACTACGTCGGTAGGATAAGCCACCCCACAGCGTAGTTTTTTCATTGAGATCTTTATAAAACTTAACATTAAAATCAATTGTCTTTTCCCCTGTAAAATCCGTCATTTGAAAAAGTACAGAAGGTTCTACACGAAAATCACCCTTTCCAAATACGTATCCCGTAGATATCAAATAACGACGGAGGTTATCAAATTCCGCTACGGTATACAAATCACGTCCGGTACCTAGAATATTTAGAATAGCGCCATGGACGTAAAATTCCAAATAATTGTAAGAAGCCCCCAAATCTACATTGAAATAGCTAACGGTATTTTTAACCCCCGAAACAATAGGATCGGGAATAACGGAGCGAAATTCCGTCTCATCCAAACTGCTCAAAATGACTCCGGCACTTAAACCAAAAGAAAGCTGATTTAAACTTCTAAAATCTCCCGATAGCGGTAAGTGATGTGCGTAGGTGCCTTTAAATCCCGTTTGGGAATGAAATCCATTGGCATCATTAAAAAGAATACCTCCAACGCCACTGCGTTGTCCTACCCTAAAATGGGCATTAAAAGTTTGCAAATTAGGGGCATCGTCCACATCAAACCACTGCTGCCTTGCGGTTAGCCTTACTTTACCACCTTCTCCGATACCCGCCATTGAAGGATAAACCAAATAATAATTGTCAGCCAGGTAATCAAAATAAACGGGAATCCCCTCCTGTGCATATGACTTAGCTCCTAATCCAAGAAGCAATAAAACCAAAATAGATATTCTTTTCATGAAACGTAGGTAGCGTTGGAAGCAGCGTTGCTAAAACAAATACATAACGAGTTAAAGGAGATAATATTATCCGTTTCAATCCCCATAATTCCTTTGTATTTTTGTCAAAAATAGACTATGAAAACATACACTATAGATGTAGTCGAAACTAATGATCCTACTATTCTCAAGTTTGAAACTAATCACTTTTTAGTTAAAGACAACTATGAATATGAAAATATTGATCAAGCAAAGGATGCTCCGTTAGTACAACAACTTTTTCATCTTCCCTTTATCAAAACGGTTTACGTGTCTGGTAATTTTATTGCCTTAAAGCGCTTTGACATTGTACAATGGAACGATGTAAAAGATGTAGTAGCGCAGAACTTAGTAGACTATCTAAATGCTGGAGAGCCTGTAGTTATTGAAAAAGACCACAATAATAAGGTCCCAATTACGGTATATGCCGAAGTTACACCTAATCCTTCCGTAATGAAGTTTGTGGTAAATAAGGCTATTGTACCGGGCATTTACGAATTCAAAAATATTGACGAGGCGAAAGACGCCGAACTACCTAAGCGATTGTTTCACTTTCCTTTTGTAAAGGAGGTTTTTCTAGATCAAAATTACGTGTCCATCACCAAATTTGACATTGCAGATTGGAATGACATTACTTTGGAACTAAGGGAATTTATCCGTGACTTTTTAGCCGAGGGCAATGAAGCTGTTGCTTCAGAAATGGTAGACGCCTCCCAAGCAGCAAACACTACGGCTCCAAGTACTCCGATGCCAGAGGATGAAACTTCGCTACGAATTATCAATATTTTGGAAGAATATGTAAAACCAGCAGTAGCTAGTGACGGGGGCAACATTCTATTCCAATCTTACGAAGCTGATAGTAAAACGGTTAATGTGGTATTACAGGGTGCTTGCAGTGGTTGCCCCTCCTCTACCTTTACGCTGAAAAACGGCATAGAAACCATGTTAAAGAACATGCTCGGCGATAAGGTAAACGAAGTGGTAGCCTTAAATGGGTAAAACCAGCAATCGTCGGCATAAAACCAAGTAATCACTTTCACCTACTTATTTAAATCCAAACTGTGCATTAGAGGAACGTAATAAAGGTTGAAAGCGCAGTAAAGTAAGATGATTTGGAGATTTTAGACTAGCCACCGCTACAGTGAAATCGAAAACATAATAAAGTGACTTATTTTGAAGGGATTTTCTAATGTCTAATTTGAGTTAAATGAGTGCAATGCGTCTAAGAACGACTAAGGCTTGCTATCTTCTTTTGTTGGGATTTCTACTCATTGGATGTGCTCAAAAATCTGAAACAATGCAACACAAATACACCAATGCGCTGATTAAGGAGACCAGCCCTTACTTATTACAACACGCGCACAATCCTGTGAATTGGGAAGCGTGGGGGCCAGAAGTACTAGCGCGTGCTAAAGAAGAAAACAAACCCTTGCTTATTAGTATTGGTTATGCCGCTTGTCACTGGTGTCACGTTATGGAACATGAATGTTTCGAAGATGAGGAAGTGGCACAAATTATGAACGCTAACTTCATCAATATTAAAATCGATCGGGAAGAACGCCCCGATGTGGATCAAATATATATGGATGCCCTGCAAATGATGAGTGGTAGCGGTGGATGGCCCTTAAATATTGTCGCCTTACCTGATGGAAAACCCTTTTGGGGGGCTACTTATGTTCCCAAGGACAACTGGATTAAATCCCTAAAACAATTAACCACTTTATACCAAGAACAGCATGAAAAAGTAGCAGCCTATGCCGCTGATTTAGAAAAAGGTATTAAGGCCATTAATCTAGTAGAAGCAAATCCCTCAGAAACTACTTTTGACCTCAAAGCATTGGATCAGACTGTGGCGCAATGGGCTACACAATTCGATACTTTTTTAGGGGGCTACAAAAGAGCACCCAAGTTTATGATGCCTAATAACCTTGATTTTTTAATGCACTATGCTGCATTAGAAAGCAAAGATAGTGTTATGGCATACGTGGATACCACGCTTACGCGAATGGCGTACGGCGGTATCTTTGACCATGTTGGAGGTGGGTTTTCTCGATATGCAGTTGACACCAAATGGCATGTTCCACATTTTGAAAAAATGTTATACGACAATGGGCAACTCACTAGTCTATATGCCAAGGCTTTTGCACGCACCAATAATCCGCTATATCGAAGTGTAGTAGAAAAAACTATAGCCTTTGCCACCTCAGAACTGATGGATGAAAGTGGTGGATTCTACGCTTCGCTAGACGCCGATAGTAACAATGCTAAAGGGGAGTTGGAAGAGGGGGCTTATTATGTTTGGACCGCGGAGGAGCTACAGGCTATTCTAAAAGAAGACTTCTCCATATTTAAAGATTATTACAATATTAATACTTACGGCCTTTGGGAAGCGGGCAATTATGTCCTCATTAGGGACAAAACGGATACTGCAATCGCTCAAAAACATGGTATTACCGTGGAAGACCTACGGCAGTTAGTGGATGACAGTCTACAAAAACTAAAGGTTATTCGTGACAAAAGACCAAGACCTCGCCTCGATGATAAAGTATTAAGCGCTTGGAACGGCCTAATGCTTAAGGGATTGATTGATGCGTACCGATACCTTGGAGAGGATCGCTTTCTTGATTTGGCCCTAAATACGGCAAACTTCCTTAAAGAGGAAATGATTGACGAAAGGGGAAAATTATTTCGTAATTACAAAAAAGGGAAACGCACGATTAACGGGTTTTTGGATGATTATGCTACAGTTATCGAGGCCTTTATTGCACTTTACGAGGTTACTTTTGATAACCAATGGCTGCAATTGGCCACTACTTTAACAACTACCGTAATACAAGACTTTAAAGACCGTGAAAGCGGTTTATTTTACTATACCTCTACTGAAGATGATCCTTTAATTCGGAGGACTTTGGAAATCAACGATAATGTGATTTCCTCCTCAAACTCTATTATGGCCAAAAACTTGCTTAAGTTACACAAGCTGTATCCCAAAGCAGATTATGGTACTCAGGCAACACAAATGGTACAGCGTGTGGCCGCCCAATTTAAAGAATATGCATCGGGTTTTGCAAACTGGCTTCATCTCATCCTATACTACGAACGACCGTTTTATGAGGTTGCCGTAGTGGGACAACAATATCGCGAAAAGGGACAACAAATAGGAAGAACATATCTCCCTAACAGTATTTTGGTAGGTACCGCCAAAGAAGGCACCATCGATTTACTACAAAACCGATATGCCCCTAACCGTACCCTGATCTACGTGTGTATTGAGGGAGCTTGTAAGCTACCTGTTACCTCAGTTGACAAGGTGCTCGACCAAATTGGAATGGATACGGTCCCTTAACGCAAGTTTAAAATGACCTGTCTTGATATCGCCATTGCTATTGTTTAGTTTCGCAGCGATACAAAGTACTATGGAAGAAACACTAGGCACTTACGAACAACACCTTATCAAGGCTATTGATTGGATTTGGAAGCTATTGCCCAATTTACTCCTGGCGGCCTTGCTCTTGGTAGTTGGGCTTTTTGTTATCATGTTTATCAACCGGCTAGTTCGTAAATTTTTTGAGCGGCGCGATTACGATCCTACCCTAGAGACTTTTCTTCAAAGTTTCATTCGAATTTCGTTAAAGGTATTGTTAGGGGTACTCATTGTTACACAATTGGGCGTAAAAACATCCTCTTTGGTGGCTATGGTGGGTGCTGCAGGCCTTGCCATAGGATTAGCACTACAAGGTTCTTTGGCCAATTTTGCCGGAGGGGTACTGATTTTATTGTTTAAGCCCTTTAAAGTTGGTGACTGGATTAGCGCCCAAGGTGTGGATGGTGCCGTCAAAGAAATTTCTATATTTCACACCAAGCTAAATACCTTTGGCAACCAGGTCGCTACTATTCCGAATGGGCAATTGGCCAATGGAAATATTGTCAATTTTAATGCAGAAGATACCCGCCGTGAAAACTACATAGTGGGTATTAGTTATGGCGCTGATATTAAAAAGGCCAAAGACATTCTTTTGGATATTTGCGCACAAGATGATCGCATTTTAAAAGATCCTGCCCCAGAGGTTTTTGTAAACGCTTTAGGAGACAGTTCCGTCAACTTAGCCCTCCGATTTTGGGCACGTAACGAAGTATTTTGGCCTGCACGTTTCAATGTTATAGAACAATCCAAACTACGCTTTGATAAAGCTGGTATCGAAATTCCCTTTCCACAAAGGGTCGTTCATCATCAAAATGGGGATATAGACTAAGAGAGACCTTTGCAAAATTCAAAGTATGAGGAAAGTTCGACGCTCGATAAAATTTTAACCGCAGCAACCTCTTGGTTGTGAGGACTTAAAATTTTTGAGAAGGACGAAATTTTCCATAGTTTGGATAGCGCACCCCCTTTTTTACCCATTCTGCAAAGGTCTCTAAGACTTAGTACCCCCTTGTAAAACAAAGTCTTTTAAATAATAAGGTTCAAAGTAGGCAACGTCTTCAAAAGTACCGGCTGCATACTTTTGATGGGCCAAGACCACCATTTCTTTGGCAGACGGTACCAACTCTGGATAAAAAAAACGATTTGCTCCCTCCAGCAGTTCTTTACACTTTTGCGCTCCATTACCTACCCAATGTACTTTTGGGTATTGCAAAAACTCAGCAAAGGAATCCTCGTTTACAATTTCTGCTCTGGTATCGCGAATAGCTTTGTAGTTCGCATTAAAAACGCTAGAGTAAACTTCCATCCGACGGGCATCTAAAGTCGCAATAATCACTTCATCTTTAGGCACTTCTAACTGCATCGCTATACTTTGCAAGGTGGGAATAGCTATTAAGGGAAGGTCCAATGCATAACACAATCCCTTGGCAGCAGATACCCCAATACGCAGACCAGTGTACGATCCAGGGCCTTTACTTACCGCCACAGCATCTAAATCGGAAAGTGTAAGTCCGGCCATGGCTACCGCCGCTTTACTGTAGACATGCAATTGCTCCGAATGCATGTACCGCTCCGCATTCGTTTCCTTTAACGCTGCACACGCTCCTTTAACGGCAACCGCTACAGAACAGTTGGTAGTGGCTGTTTCGAGACATAAAATATTTGCCATAACGCAAAGGTAGACAATACCCAATCACCTTATTAGGACTACCATGGAATGATGCTTTTTTGTACGGTACTACAGGAAAGCAAACTGTGTTTACCTTAGTTCAAACGAATGGGTAACCCAAAATAGAACTCTAATATTTTTAACCGGAAAATATAGTCGTATTTACTGCGAATTACATTGGCTTTGGCATCGTCTAAACGGGCTTGCGACTGCCCAAAGTCAAAAGCATTCAACAAACCAACATCAAAGCGATCTTTAGCATATTGATAGGCTACCTCCCGAGCTTCTAAAGTTTTATTAGCAGCTTCATAGGCTTTGGAAAAGGTAGTAACGTCAACATACGCCTGATTTATCGCCGTTTCTAATTCCAATTTGGTTTGTTCCATTTGTAATTTGGAACGTTCCAAGCCGATTTTAGAACGCTTTACATTGTTGCGAACACTCCATCCATTAAAAATGGGGACGTTCAATTGAAATCCATAAGAGATTCCATCATTAAGCCATAGCTGATTAACCAATTCCTCTCGAAACAGGGTGGGCAAACCAGTATTTGGATCGAGAACAGGAACACCATTTGCATCAACCAATGGAAAAAATTGATTGGTGTAAAAAGTACTGTAATTAAAAAAGGCGGCTAAAGTTGGATAATTAGCTCCTTTGGCAATTTTTACATCTTCCTCAGCCAATTCAATGTTCGTCTCAGCTAACTTAATATCGTTTCGAAAGGTAAGCGCCTTATCAAAGATTACTTTTGCCGAATTGTCCAAAATATTAGAAGGTGGCACATCAAAGGATTCGTCTGCAATATCAAAATTATCGTAGTCGGTAATTTGGAGTAACTGTGCCAAATTAATCTTTGAAATGGTCACTAAAGCCTCGTTATTAACGATTTGTTGTTCTTGAGAAGCTGCAGTAGCCTCAATCTCTAAAAGATCTCCACGAGGCACTACCCCCGAGGCAACCAATTCTTTGGTTCGGTTCATGTCTTGTTCCGTCACCGCATATTGCGCACGAGATACTTTAAGCGTTTCCTTGTTCGACAATACTTGTAAATAAGCGTTGGCCACATTTAAGCGAATATCATCTTTAAGATCATCCAGGCGGTATTGATTGGAGATGGTGTTCAGTTTAGCACGATTTAACTGCCTAATGTTTTGAAGCCCATCAAAGAGGGTAACATTGGACGACACACTAGGCGATATTGAGAAAATAGTTCCAGATACATTGGCATTCGTCTGAGGATCAATTACCAAACCGGAACGTTCGGAGAAATTAGAGCTCGCATTAAAATTGGGCAACAGATTTCCGAAAGCGTCAGAAGCATCAATTTCCGCATTTTCCAAGTCCAATTGAAACTGCTCAATGGTCAAATTGTTATCTACCGCATAGGTGACACATTCTTCTAGTGTCCATTGGCGTACTTGGCCAGAGGCTGACCAAATTGCACAACATAGTATTACTAGGATTACTTTTGATTTCATTCGTTTTTTGATTTTTTCAGTTCGTATTCTGGTTGGTGCCTTTTTAGGAGTCTTCGTCTTCGTCGTCTTTATCTTCTAGTTCGTTCCACACCTTGATTTTAGCGTCTTCTGATACCCCTGAAATTACTTCTACATCGATGCCATCGCTTATGCCCAATTCCAAGGATTTCTTTTCGAACTCATTTTCCGATACCTCTACTTCAACATAAGGTTCATCGGTATCTTTATCGAATTGCAAAAGGGCCTCTTTAATCGCCAAAACATCTTTTTTCTCTTCCAAAACAATAGAGGCATTAGCACTGTATCCCGCACGGATATAAGTACTATCGTTTACAACAAGGTCTCCCTCAATTTTAAATTGCACCGCCCCCTCTTCTTCAACACCCTTGGGCGCAATAAACTTGAGCTCTGCTTCAAACTTATCTTTTTCTAGGGCACCTAGGCTAATGTTCAGGGGCATTCCCACTTGTAGTTTGCCGACTTCAGCCTCATCCACCTCTCCTTCAAAAATCATCTTGCTCATGTCTGCAATAGTAGCTATGGTGGTACCATCGTTAAAATTGTTACTCTGGATCACCTGATCACCTTCTTCTACGGGTATTTCTAAGATGGTTCCAGAAACGGTAGCTCTAATGTTGGTATTGGCGCTAACAGAACCACCTGCAGATCCTCTTAAGATAATTTGATAGTCGTTTCGGGCATTCTCGAGTTCCAGTTTGGCCTGATCATAGGTCAATTGAATGTTCTGAAAATCCTGAGCGGCTACCACACCTTTGGCAAATAAGTCTTTATTGCGATCAAAGTCGAGCTTAGCGTTACTAAGCGCTACTTTGGCATTGTTTACCCGCCCTTTGGCTTGATACAATGATTGCTCATTGGGTACTACCTTAATTAAGGCAATAAGGTCTCCGGCCTTTACCATCGACCCTTCTTCCATATAGATCTTATCTATAATTCCGGATATCTGGGGTTTGATATTAATCTCGTCTTCAGGAATTACCTTACCAGTTACAATTACCCGATTGACGATGTCTTTGCGCTCGACAGTCTCAGTGTCATATAATTTGGTTGGCTCACTATTTTTCTTGAGAAAGTATACTAGGGCCACTAAAATGCCGACACAGCATGCGCCAATCAATCCATATTTTACATACTTGTTCATCGCTATCTATTTGATTGTTATTTGATTTTGTTTGATCATTCTTCCCTTAAGGCATCTATGGGTTTCACTTTTATTGCTTTATTAGCTGGAAGCAGGCCAATTAGCACACTAAGACCCACCATAAGCAAGAAAGAAAAGCCGAATTGGGATATGCTTATCATGGGATTGACAAATGGAAAGTCTTTTCCACTTCCCCATACATGATCCAATACTGCTAGAATACCCACGGAAATCGCAAACCCAATAAGCCCTGCAAAAGCGGTGAGTACAATAGCCTCAACTACAATTTGTCGTTTTACCACTTTAGGGGTAGCTCCTAAGGCCCGACGCACGCCTATTTCCTTGGTACGTTCTTTTACGGTGATTAGTAAGATGTTGCTTATCGCAATGACCCCAGCTAGTAAGGTGAAGATCCCCACAAAAAAGGAGAACCCTTTCAACACCATGGTGAACGAACTAATATTGTTAAAAATCTCAGACATATCAAAAGTGCCAATGGCCCTTTCGTCCTTAGGCGAGATGTCGTATTTGGCCTTTAAAATCTTTTTGATCTTCTGTTCTACTATTGGCACCTTGGTATCTTCTTGAACAGCAATAGCCATCCAACCCATGCGATCGCCGGTATTAAAGGCTCTTTGAAACGTAGTGAAAGGAATAAACACTGCGTTCTCGCCATCGATATTGATATTGTTATTGGGTTTATAAATTCCTACAACTGAAAAGAAAACCCCATTAATTCGAATATCCTGCCCTATCGCATCTTCTTCCTTTTCGAAAAGGAATTTATAGGTCTCCTCTCCGATGACGCACACTTTTTTGGATTGCTCAATATCTGTAGTGTTTAAAAAGCGCCCTTTTATTAATTTCTTTTTGGTGATATTATCAATCTCGGGATAGTCTCCATATACCGAAGAGCCGCTAGTACGCCCCTTGCGATAAACGGTGACCATATCGCGATGGCTACCCAATTCAATTCTTGGAGCCAACACGGCTATTTCTGGGATTTGTTGCCTTAAAATACCTGCATCTTCTGTTTTGTATCGAATCCTACGGCCGCGTTCAAAACCTTTATAAGGTTCTGCGGTTCGCTGCCCCCATACAAATAGGCTATTAGAAGCGGTACCTGCAAATACCTTATCAAACCCATTACTCATTCCATTTGATGACCCTAATAAGAGTATTAAAATGATCATCGCAAAAATGACCCCCAGCATGGTTAAGAAAGTGCGAAACATATTCTTCCCAAGGGTGTGGAAAATCTCTGACCATAAATCTCTATCGAATAACCACATCTTACTTATCGCTTAAGGCTACAATTGGTTTAACATTGGCGGCTTTAATGGCAGGGATCAATCCAGCCAACACTCCGGCTACAATCAACACTACTGTGGCGGTAATCACCGTTGAAGGACTAACATTAGGATTGGAAAAGGCAGGTGTTTCAATCGTAGGGCCCACAATAGCAAGAATAAGCCACGCAAAAAGTAGACCGATAAACCCAGAAATCGAGGTAATAAAAATGGACTCAAGCAGTACCAAATTCACAATTTGACGGGGACGTGCACCTAGGGCTTTGCGCACACCGATCTCTTTGGTTCGCTCTTTGATCGTAAAAACCATGATATTACCTATACCGACAATACCAGCAATTAAAATCAAAAAGCCAACACCAATCCCAACGACCTTTAAAACCGTGGTAAAGCTGCTGATATTATCAAAGGCTTCGGCGTAGTTCCAAACGCCTACCCCCGATTGATCCTCAGGGTCTACGGAATAACGCCGTTTCATGATGATTTCCAACTTTTCGGAAAACTCCAAGGCCTTTGTTAGACTATAGGTAGGGTTATAGGTAAGGGTAATAACATTAATCTCCTTGGTATTACCATAAATACGTTGAAAAGTGGTTGTAGGGGCATAAATAATACGCTCTGCATTATCATCACCCTCATCGGTAAATACGCCGATAACCCGAAACGGAAGACCGTTTAAAACTGCAAACTTTCCTATGGGGTCTTCCTTATCAAATAAGTCTTCAGCGACTTTCCTGCCAATAACTGCTACCTTGGCCTTATTGCGATAGTCCGCTTGGTTAAGGTAACGCCCGTTGACCACAATGGTCTTTTCAATCTTTTGATGATCCGGATGTACCGCTTGCACGGAGTAGGACCCTGTTTCTCCATCGTAAGCCGCAGTAACCCGAGAATAGTACCTCGGGCTTATGTATTCAATATCATTTTTAAAACTCTTCTTTAGATAATCGATATCGTCATTCTTAAACTGAATGCGACGACCAGCTTCAAAGCCACCATAAGCTTTAGTAGTTTCACTGGAGCGGATAAAGATCGAGTTGGTAGCATCGTCATTGAACTGACCGACAAATCCGTTTTGCATCCCGTTAACGGAGGCCAGCAACATCACCAAAATAAAAATGGCCCATCCCACAGAAAACCCAGTGAGAAAGGTCCTCAATTTATTTTTTTTGAGGGTGTTAAATATTTCTTGCCAAACGTCCCGATCAAACATGTGATTGCGCTCTTACCTGGTCAATTTTTTTATCTTCAACGATAACACCATCCTTGAGATGTACGATGCGTTTACACATATGGGCAATATCTTCTTCGTGAGTAACCACCAAAATGGTATTGCCCTCGTCATTAATTTTTTGGATAAGGTCCATCACCTCATAAGAGGTTTTGCTGTCTAAAGCTCCCGTGGGCTCATCGGCCAATAAGACTTTAGGTTCCGCTGCCATAGCACGTGCAATGGCAACCCTTTGCTTTTGACCTCCAGATAGTTCGGAAGGCAAGTGCGTGGCCCATTCTTTAAGCCCTACACGATCTAAATAGTTCAAAGCTTTTTCTTGACGCTCTTTTCGACCTACTTTTTGATAGTATAAGGGCAGCGCTACATTCTCTAGTGCATTCTTGTAGTTGATCAAGTTAAAAGACTGAAAAATGAAACCCAGGAACTTATTGCGGTACTGAGCCGCTTTGGTTTCACTTAAATTTTCAATAGGTACTCCATCTAAGGTATACGCTCCAGAATCGGCTTCGTCTAGCATACCTAGTATATTGAGCAGGGTGGACTTTCCTGAGCCCGACGAGCCCATAATAGCCACAAGTTCCCCATCTTCCACGGTAAAATTGATGCCCTTAAGCACGTGGAGGGAATTGCTACCCATAATATAAGATTTGTGAAGGTTTTTGATGGCGATCATAATGGTTGATGTTCTTGTGGATCGATATACTTTTGATATGACTTATTTACACGCTAAATGTTACAAGCTTGGGATAAAAATTCTAAAGACTTTCTTAACCACCCGCTCCTGCTTCCTCAACATTGTTCCAAACCTTAATCTTGTCTTGGTCTGACAATCCCGCTTTTACCTCAACAAAAATACCGTCGCTAATACCCAATTCGAGGTCTTTTCTTTCGAACTCCTGTTCCCCGATTTCTATCTCTACAAAAGGGGCTTTGGTGGCCTTATCAAACTGTACTAGGGCTTCTTTCAGCGCTAAAACACTATCTGCACGGGCTAAAATAATAGAAGCGTTGGCGCTGAGCCCCGCTCTAATAAAGGTGGTATCTTTTTTGGTTAACGTTCCTTTAATCTCAAACTGAATGGCGCCATTCTCTTCGATACCCTTGGGGGCAATATAATCTAGAACTGCGTCAAAAGTTTGGTCTTCAATAGCGCCTACAGTGATCTCAAGGGGTAGGTTTTCTCTAATCTTCCCAACTTCAGATTCATCGACCTTCCCTTCAAAAATCATTTTTTCCACATCGGCAATAGCGGCTATAGTCGTGCCTTCATTAAAGGTGTTGCTCTCGATAACCTGATTGCCCTTTTCGACGGGCACGTCGAGGACCATTCCCGATACTGTAGCTCTAATTAGGGTGTTCGCTTGTTTTCCGTAACCAGAGGCGGTACCTGTTTTGATAATATCAAATCGTTTTAGAGCAGCCTTGTAGGTTTGCTTGGCTTGATCGTAGGTTACCTCTGCACGTTCCAAATCTGCTTTGGAGATCACACCCCGATTAAAAATCCCTAATTGTCGCTCGTAATTCCGTCTTTGGTCATTCAAGGTAATTTTAGCTTGATCGATAGCATCTCTGGCGTCGTTAAGAGCATTGAGATTGGGAACCACCTTTATTTTTGCCAAAAGGTCTCCCGTTTTCACATAATCGCCGCCCTCTACATAAACCTCTTCAATAACTCCAGAAATATTAGGCTTGATAAGAACCTCCTCTAAAGGCAGGATACTACCCGTAGCCACTGCTTTTTTTACAATGTTTTGCTTGCTAGGACTTTCGGTTTTATAAATGGTGGGATCTTCCGAGTTCTTTTGATAGAGATAGTACATCGACCCAGTGAAAGCGACTAAGATAACCAGCAAAATTGCAATGGTAACCGATTTTTTCATGATATGATTGTTTGATTGATTTTTATGTTATTCTGTTCGTAAGGCTTCTATGGGTCTCACTCTAATGGCACTATTGGCCGGGATAAAACCAGCAAGCAAACCAGATACTACTAATACCGTAAGAGCGGCAGTAACCACTCCAATTCCCACACTCGGATTAATAAACATGTCTACAGGCCCCACATTAGCCAAGAGGGCATTGATTCCGTAAATGGTGAGTGCCCCTAGTACTATCCCAATCATTCCAGAAACCAGGGTCAAAAAAACGGATTCCATCAAAATTTGCTTTTTAATGGACCAGGGGGACTCTCCAAGAGCCCTACGAATACCGATCTCTTTGGTACGTTCCTTAACAACAATTAGCATAATATTACTTACTCCAATAATACCCGAGATCAAAACAAAAGTGCCCACAATAATCGCAATCCATCGGATGGCTGCAAACAAGCTCTCGACTCGATTATACTGTTCATACAAATCAAAGTAACCAATGGCCCTATTGTCTTCTGGGTGTACTTTATGCCTTGCTTTCATGACATTGACAATACTTTCCTTTAGCTGGGATATGGAACTCCCATCCTCTGCAGTAATTGCCATCCAACCGACCTCTTCCCCCATATTAAAAGCCTGCGAGAAGGACGTAAAGGGTACAAAAATTTCTTTTTGTGCCTGTTCTCCCCCGTCATTGGTGTTCTTTTTGTAGGTGCCAATCACCATAAAATTGACCCCTTGTATTTTAATGTAAGTACCCAATACGGACTCTCCCTGGGCATAAAGATCACTCTGTACACCTTGTCCAATTACGGCTACTTTGCGTTTTTCACGGATGTCGTTATAGTTGATAAAGCGCCCTAAGGTAATCGTCATGGCATCTTGGTAAATAATTTCCGGATAGTCGCCATATACATTGTAGGCCCCGGTATTTAGTCCCCGCACCACATTGTTTCCTCCCGAACTAAAGCCTCCTAGCTCATTCCGTGGAGAAATAAACCTTAAGTTGGGGACATTATCTCTAATTGCTTGTACATCGGAGCGCTGAAATTCGAAACTCCGGTCTTTGGGCATGCCTTCATAGGGCTTTGTCGTTCTACGTGTCCACATGAACATGGTGTTGGTGGCCACATCACCAAAATCAGCATTGATGCCATTTTCAAGACCTTTTCCAGCAGCTAGTAATAGGATGAGGATAAAAATGCCCCAAAATACCCCAAAGGCGGTGAGCACCGTCCTAAACCAGTTGGTGGTCAACACTTCCAATATTTCGTTCCAGCGGTCTTTATTAAACATGATTATTCGTCTCTTAGGGCATCGATCGTGTGTATTCTGGCAGCACGCCAAGCCGGGAAAAATCCGGCAATTGTTCCTGCAACAACAAGTACGATTACTGTTGTGAAGGCAACAGTGAAATTAACCGTCGGATTCACCACATAGTCAATCTCCACTTGAGGGCCTATAATTTCGAGTAAGGTCATACTAAAAATGAGGCCACTAAAACCAGATATTGCGGTAACAAAGATTGCTTCATGAAGAATCATACCGACTATAGTGGCTTCTATTATTTGCGCGTTCGA
>JBCDGY010000041.1:0-14892 GCA_039414375.1 Bacteroidota bacterium
ATTGACTACCCGAACAGGATGATCCTCTGGGATAAGTTCTTCTATGCTAGGTGGAAAAAGCCAAGGCTGTTGTTGGTTGTAGTCCTTGAAATTAGTATTCATACTATTGAAAATCAATACTTTAAAATACTAAAAACAATCAAAACCAAAAAATAAAAAAGCCGCCTCAGTTTTGAGACAGCTTCTTTTTTTGCACCTGTTTTTTCTTATCCTAAGCGGCTAAGGTCATTTCCGGTTTATCTTCCTTTTGGGTTTTATGACTGCCTTTAAACCGTATTTTAACTCTATAGACAATCTGAAATAGCACCGGAACTATGATGAGCGTCAGAAAGGTAGCTACAATCAATCCAAAAATCACGGTCCAGGCTAGTGGTCCCCAGAAAATAACATTGTCTCCTCCCACATAAATTTGCGGATCAAACCGTCCGAAAAGGGTGATAAAGTTGATATTTAGCCCTGTTGCTAAAGGGATGAGTCCCAATACCGTGGTAATAGCAGTTAAAATTACAGGTCGTAACCTGGCCTTACCACCTTTGATAATCGATTCGGTAACTTCTTCTCGTGTGAGTAAAGCACTGTCTGAAATGCCGAGGTCTATTTTTTTCCGATCAATTAATATCTGGGTATAGTCCAAGAGTACCACGCCATTGTTTACCACAATACCTGCTAAAGAAATAATTCCCATCATGGTCATCATAATAACAAATGGCCAGCCTGTGGCTACCAAGCCACCGAAAACTCCGATAAAGCTTAAAAAGATGGCGATCATAATAATCGCTGGTTTGGAAATACCGCCAAATTGGAAAATAAGGATAAGCATAATAAGTCCTAAGCCTGCAAAAAAGGCACCGCCTAAAAAGGCTTGTTGCTTGGCCTGTTCTTCCAGTTCTCCGGTATAATCGATTTTCACACCGCGTGGAAGCCCTTTAAAGCTCTCCATCTCTTTTTTGATTTGGGCTACAATCAGGTTGGCATTACCTCCTGGTTTTAAGCCAGAGTATACGGTAACCACACGCTCCCCATTAATGTGCTTGATCGCATTGAATGAAGAGGTGTTTTTACGCGTAGCTACTGCGGAAATAGGAACCTCTTTAATCTGGCCTGTAGCTTGGTCTCTAAAGATCATGTTTTGGTCAAACAAGGCACTGGTATTGTAGCGGAGGTCTTCGTTGAACCGCACATTGATATCATAGTCTTCCCCATCCTTTTTATAGATACCAGCTTTATCACCAAATAAAGAGCGTCGTAACTGTTGGCCTACTTGTCCTACGGAAACGCCAAGCTCCCCAGCCTTTTGGCGGTCTACCATGACTTGCATTCCTGGACTACTTTTGTTGACATCTACTTTAAGACCTTCCATACCATCGATATTCTTGGTATTGATAAAGTTGCGCATACGTTGGGCTACACTGATAAGGGTATCGTAGTTTTGACCAATAAGCTCGATGTTAACGGGGTAGCCTGCCGGAGGCCCAACAGCATCTTTTTCAATGGAAAGGGTTACTCCAGGGTATACATCCGCCAATGCATTCTGAATACGAAGTCTGAGCTTTTCGGTATCTAACCCATCGCGAAGTTTGAATTCTTGCATCGATAAGGTAATCTTACCACGGTGCGGCATTTCTGCGGCAGAACCACCTTCGGTAAAAGGATTTTCTGCCCCTTTCCCTACTTGAGATACCCCAGTATCGACCAATAGGTTGGCGCCATTTTTTTCATACGTATCATCATTAATAATAGCATAAACGCGCTCTTCGATATCCTTGGTGATGATATTGGTTTTTTCAATATCTGTGCCTTGCGGATACTCGATGTATACATAGATTTCTTTAGGGGTATTGTCTGGGAAGAACTCGATTTTGGTACGTTCGCTCCCTACAGAAGCCCCAAAAGACATAAAAGCAGCGATAAGCAGAACAATAGTTACTCCAAAATACCAGTAAACGTTTTTGCCGCGTAAGGCGTGTTTCAAACGTTTCTCGTAAAAATTTTCTAAACGTACCAAACTGTTCTTTTGAAAACGTGTAGACCAAGGCTTTAAAAAATACTTGTACACCCAAAATAGTACGGCAACCACTATCATCAAGGTACCTAGCCCTCGAACAGGTCCACCAACCAAGAGGATAAATAGTCCAAAACCGCCTAAAATTAAACTGATTCGTATCAATTGCTTACGGGTTAAGTTCTTTTCGCCCACTTCCATAAACTGAGATACCAGCATGGAGTTCATAAAAATCGCCACAAATAAGGAGGAGCCTAAAACTACGGAAAGGGTGATGGGGAAATAGATCATAAACTCACCCATGATCCCTGGCCACATACCTAAGGGTACAAAGGCGGCTACAGTAGTTGCAGTAGATATAATGATCGGTATGGCAATCTCTCCAATACCTTTTTTTGCAGCTTCTTTTCGGGGAAGGCCTTCTTGTTCCATCAAGCGATATACATTTTCTACCACCACGACCCCATTATCGACTAACATTCCTAGTCCCATAATTAGTCCAAATAGGATCATGGTGTTAAGGGTATAGCCCAAAGCAGAAAGAATCATGAAAGACATAAACATAGACATCGGAATCGCAAAACCAACAAAGAGCGCATTGCGGAAGCCTAGGAAGAACATCAGTACGGTAACTACTAAAATGATTCCGAAAATAATGTTGTTGACCAGGTCGTCTACCTGATTTAGCGTAGAACTACTACTATCGTTAGCAAAACTGATATGTAAGTCCCCCGGTAAATAGTCTTTTTGGGCTTGAGCGACTAGAGCACGTATTTTTTTGGTAGCTTCTACCTCGTTTTTTCCAGAGCGTTTTTTAATGTCTAACATCACTACACTTTCTCCCATTTCGCGAGCGTAGGTAGTTTTGTCTTCTTCGCTAAAGGTGACTTTGGCAATATCTTTAAGATAAACGGTGCCGTTTTCAGATTTCACCACAAAATCATTTAATTCCGACGGCTTTTCAATTTCCCCAGTGATTCGAATGGTACGGCGTTGGCCACTGGTGATCAAGTTACCCGCCGACATGGTCATATTACCATTGGAAATGGATTGGATAACATCGTCAAAATTAACTTTGGCAGCCATCATTTTATTGATGTCCACAGCTACTTCCACCTCTTTTTCCTGAGCACCACGAATGTCTACCTCTTTGATTTCGTCGAGGTTTTCAATCTCATCTTCCAAAGACTCGGCATACTCTTTTAGCTTTTCAACAGGATAGTCTCCGGTGATATTGACGTTAAGGATAGGGAAGGACTCCGCCAAGTTGAGGTCAAACACATTGGGCTCTACCTTGGCTCCTTGAAAAATAGGCCAATCTTCTCCTGCCTTTTCTCCATCTACCTCGTCTTTTACTTTTTGCTTGGCATTCTCAACGGTGATATTTTCGTCGAACTCAACGACCACCATCGAATAGTCCTCTTGAGAGGTAGAGGTCATCTCGACCACATTACTCACATTTTTAAGGCTTTCTTCCAGCGGGTCCGTGATCAAGCGTTCCATATCCTCTGCTGTGTTTCCAGGATATATCGTACTTACATAGATCTTGGTTTCTACCGCTTCTGGGAATTCCTCCCTAGGCATGGCAAAGTAGGAGGAGATCCCTATGAAGAGAAAAATGGCAATCATTACATAGATTACCGAGGGGTTGTCAATGGCCCAAGAAGACAACCGGAACTCTTTGTTGGCGTTCTTTTTTGCTTTTTCCATGATGGTTTATTCTTTTAGGAACGTTTTTGTTTTTTGTTTTTCGAGAGATGCGTAATTAAGAACACTATTACTCCCCTTCAACTACAGGGGTATTCAAGAGTTTTATCGGTTGCTCATCTTGAACGCTGCGAGCGCCCTCAACAATGATCTGGTCTCCTGAGGATAATCCAGACAAGACTTCTACTTCGTCTCCTTGGGTTTTTCCTAAGGTGATAATGGTTTTTTTCGAAAGTACTTCTCCACTTTCTTGATTTTCAGCAAGGTAAACGTACTGCTCCCCCGTGGCATTTTCAGAAATTACACTTTGGGGAATAAGAAGCGCTTTATCATTACTGTAATCGTTGATTTTAGCAATAGCAGTCAGGTTCGGTTTGATGGCGCCGTTTTTATTAGGCACGGGAATCTCTACTTGAAAAGCACGATTTCCGGGGTTGATAAAGTTACCAGTTTGTCTTACGGAGGAGCTTACACTACTACCCAAAACTGGAAAATAGACCTCTACCGGTTTCCCTTTGGTGACATTACTTAAGTGCGCTTCAGGTACTTCTACAGACACGTACATTTTAGAGAGGTTTACAATACGAAACACTTCAGATCCTGGACCAGGAGCAACGACAGTGCCTTGGTCTTTGATAACTTCGTCAACAATACCAGAAAAAGGAGCGCGGATACTGGATTTACCCACTTGACTTTGCATTTGTTTGACCGCACTTTCTTGAGCTTCGTATTGCGCTTTGGCTTGCAAATACTGAATTTCAGAACCTATATTTTGATCCCATAAACGTTTTTGTCGCTCGAAAGTGGTCTTGGCCAACGCAGCTTGGGTCTTCATTTGGGCCAATTGGCTTGATAATCCACCATCGTCAATAGCGCCTAGTAATTGTCCCTTGCTCACCCGTTGTCCCTCTTTTACATAGATGCGGTACAAGGTGCCCGACATTTCCGGATAGACCAATACATTTTGGTCCGTCATCACATCACCTTGCAATTCCAGATAGTGTTTAAAAGCTTTGGGTTGTAAGCTTAAGGTAGATACCAAGGGTAACTTGGCCTTTTCATCGAGGGCAGTAATGGCCGAGTCTAAAAGACTCATTTTTTGTTCTACGGCCTTAAGCTCTTCAGAGACTTCGCTTCTCTTTTTTCTAATGGCCTCTAAGTCTTTGCCAGCAATGATATTTTCTACAGAAGACCCTCCGCCTCCACATGCAGAAAGCAAAACAGCTAAAAGTGATAATTGCACTACTATTTTCATGGTTTTGGTATTTACGTGTTGTCGGGACTGGTTAAAGCCCTGTTGATTTAATAAGTATTTAAAATGGTTTCTAAGGTTGTTTTCTGATTGATAACATCAACCATAGACTGTAAATATTCTTGTTGCGTATCGTACAGTTGGGTTTGCGCTTGGCGCAACTCAAAACTGGTAGCGAGGCCTTCGGAATATTTAACCTGATTTTTATTTTCAATGCGCTCGGCTAATGCCAAGTTGTCTTTAGAGGTTTCATATTGCTCAATAGACAAAGTGTAATCACTCTTTGCCCGTTCTAGTTGTAACCGTACCTGTTGTTCGGTTTCCTCTAGTTGGGTTTTGGCCTTGTCGTAGGCGATTTTAGCGCGCTGGGTACTGGCACTACGCTTTAAAGAGCTAAAGATGGGCACATTAAGGTCTACCCCAAGCGTTGAAAAGCCAAACCAATCTTGCCCTTGGTCAAAAAAGGTAAATTGATCCCCAAAAGAAATCCCGCCGTAGTTAATAAAGGCATTTAGCGAGGGTAGGGCCCGGCTTTTGGCCAATTTTAGCTCATAAAACCGTTGTTCATTAAGGTTGGTCACCATCTTATAATCTATATTATCAGCTAGATTTAAGGAAGTCTCTAAAAATCCAGGGTCTATTTTCTGCTGGGTAAGTGCATCTAGATCATCTGAGGGCTCTGTTGGATTTTCTAACGGGAGTCCCATCATCAAGTTGAGCATTTGCCGCGTAATACCGACGAGTCTTTCCGCGTTTTTCAACTGATTATTCACTGAGGAGAGTGTGATTTGCAATTGATCCACACTTTCTTCATCTCCTAAGCCATTCTCAAAGATTTTTTGAGTTTCGTACAAGTTCTTTTCTAAAGTAATCTTGTTCTTCTCTAAAATGGCAACACTTTCTTGAGCAAGAAGTAGGTTACCGTAGGTTTCCACAACCCCTTTACGAACATCGAGATCTGTTTTTTCTTTGTTGTTTTTACTGTAGTCTAAAAAGGCTTTGGTGGCTTGTACGCCAACGATATAAGACCCATCAAAAATTTGTTGGCGAAGGGTACCCACGGCTGTCATTTGTTGGGGCTGTCCAAAAACCACCTCTACAAAGGTGCCAGGTTCACCATCCGCTATTTCACCCGGCAGCTGCACGACTTGCTGCTTCAGTTGGTTTTGGTAGCTCAGCGATCCGTCAATTTGAGGTAGACCACCTGCAATAACTTCCCATTTCTGTTTTTGAGCATCTACCAAGTCTCGATCCGCATTAATAGCTTGGTAGTTGTGCTCTAGGGCATAGACGATGGCCTCGTCCAACGAAAAGACCGTCTTAGATTCCTGAGCCGCTAAGGGCAGTGCCCAAAGGCATAGCAACATTCCTATGGTTGTGATTGTTCGCATTTATTGCTGGTTTGAATTGATGATTGTATTTAATATTTGTCTTCCTTTTGGGGTAACTATACCCCTAAGGTGGTATTCTAAATAATGGTCAAAAAGCGCCGCTCTTGAAAACAGCGTATTGGGGAAAAGTACCTCGTCTTTAATACTATAGGCCCCCGCAAAGTAAATCCGTGATACGAATTCCACATTGAGGTTGGTTCGGTAAATGCCTTGCGCCATCCCGCGTTCGATGTTATTCACAATACAGCCTTCCATCACTTCAAACTGTTTGTCTTTTAAGCTGTTGTGAATTTTGGGATAGTATTTTTGAAGCTGGTAGCTGGGCGATGCCTTTTCGTCTTTTAGTTTTTGCATAACAAAGCGCTTAATTTCATACAGCTCTTCAATAGGATTTTTATCAAGCGCAATGATGGTATCAATACCATCAGAAACATGGCAAAAAGTATATAGGGTGGCGGCTTCTACCAACTGCGTCTTATTCTTAAAGTGGGTATAAATGGTTTTTTTTGAAATGGCCATTTTATGGGCCAAATCATCCATGGTCACACTTTTAAAACCGTAGTTTAAAAAAAGTTCAGAAGCCTGTTCAACAATTTTTTCTCTCATAAATCGCAGCAAATGTAAAGTGGAAACTTTCGATACAAAAAAAGTTTCTTGAGTTTTACATTTATTTAACGTCCTCATAATCTTACCTCAAAGTACCGTTGTTTTCATTGCTGTTACTGCTTAATTCGGTTGAACCGTCCTTTTTAAACCCTGTATCGACGCAAAAACTGTTAAACCGATTAGGAGCAATGCGCTCTGTATTTTGGGGAATGGGTCGCACAGGATGGTAATTTGTAACAAGGGATGTATTTTTAGGCAAAATTGATTTTATGCAGTCCCTCGATTTCTATCGTGAAGCTTTTTTATCTTTTTTAGCCCAACGTACTGTACCCAAAGCACCTGAGGGTTTGTATGATCCTATAGCCTACATTTTGCAGTTGGGGGGGAAGCGCTTGCGACCGGTACTCACTTTAGTAGCTACCGAACTCTTTGAAGTAGATTACAATAAAGCATTACCTGCGGCTATGGCTGTGGAGGTATTTCATAACTTTTCTTTGGTACACGACGATATTATGGATGAGGCGCCATTGCGCAGGGGGCAGCCCACGGTTCATGAAAAATGGGATATCAATACTGGTATTCTGTCTGGTGATTTGATGTTGATTAATGCTTATGAGTGTTTTTTAAACTATGAAGGGACCATGTTGCGTGCGCTATTTGAACTATTTAATAAAACGGCAGTAGCGGTATGCGAAGGGCAACAGTACGATGTAGATTTTGAAGACCGCATGGATGTTACTCTGGCGGAGTATTTAAAAATGATTGAATACAAAACTGCGGTATTGATCGCTGCTGCATTAAAAATGGGAGCTATTGTTGGGGAGGCAGCTCCAAAAGACCAGGAATTGATTTATGAATTTGGCCGTAATTTGGGGATTGCTTTTCAGCTGCAAGATGATTTTTTAGATGCTTTTGGCGATCCAAAGACTTTCGGGAAGCAGGTAGGAGGCGATATTATCGAGAATAAAAAGACCTTTTTATACCTAAAAGCGATAGAGGGCTCTACTCCTGAAAATAAGGCTTTATTGGAACAACTTTTTGTTAGCCATCCCGAAGACCCTACCACAAAAGTAGCTACGGTAAAACAAATTTTTGAGTCAAGTGGCGCTATGGAAGCTACAAAAGTGGAGATTGCCAAATACACCGAAAAGGCCTTTGCAGCCTTGGAGGCTATTGAAGCAAAGCACGATGGTAAACAATTGTTACAACAGTTTGGTGAGGCTTTGATGGTGCGCCTAAGTTGAACTCAGATTAATAAGGTATCGAGACTTTTCCATCATTTGAAAATAGCCCACTGCTCTTTCATCGCTTCTGCAAAGGTCTCGTTTCCTTAAAACAACCGCCCAAGTAGGGCTTTGATAAACGGCCAGGGTTTGGGTGCGGCCATAATGTAAAGATCTTCCCAGAAAGAAGTGTCTTCATCTAAAAACTTAAAGATGAGTTGTGGCTTGCGCACCTTAAATAGGGATTCAAAGATTTGCTGGCCCAGATGGTTGTTTTTATAGAGAATATCCAACAACAAGAGATCGTAGAACCAAAATCGATTTTTTCTAGAGAATTTTAGCAAAGGCTTGTCTGCCTTTAAGTGCGCCACCAGCTGTCGTACTTTTTTTAGGGAACTATAAAAAGTATAGCCCGTACTGGCTTTGGTCCATCCACCGGCCATTCCAATTTTTAGGGTACGGTTAGTATTGGCTGCCGAAAAATCGTAGCAGGTCATGGGAATATTTCCTTGCTCGGTAAGTGTTATCGTATAGATTTTAGTCCCCAAAGTATGCTCCAAATAATGCGTGATAGCGGTTTCATATTCCGAATTTTCTAAGGTATGTTCAGAGAAAAGGGTGTATTCTACTAAAGCCTCAGTTTCTGAAAGCGGGAGCACATACATAAAGCGGGTATTCCCTTGCTGGGGGATAGAAAAATCCATAAAGGTGGCCGCTGTAGGGTCAAATACAGGATGATCAGTTTTTACAAACCACCCTAAAAAATGTTGTTGTAATACGGGATAGCGCGATTGCGATTGTAGCTTTTTATAATCAAATCGGCTGTCAAACACGTACTTGGTTGTGTAGGAACCCGTTTCTCCTAAAACAGTTACTTCCTCCGCTGCTTCGTGCACATCAATTACGGCATCTTGAACGAAGTTGATATTGGGATAGGTTTTTATTTTTGAAAGATAGTGGGCGTAGAACGTATCGCCGCTTACCATTTTATAGGTGTAGGGTGCTATTGCGGGTTTAATGTCTAAGGCTTTTCCCGCGAAATGAATATTAGGCCAAGTATGATGTAAGATTGAATCGAACGGCCCTTGGCCGCGCTCCCAAAAACACCAGGTCCGGTCATTTTGGGTTTTCGTAGCCTTATCGAGTACCAAAATCTGGTGGTCTTTAAAAAAGGAATCTTGGCCCAAGGCTTCGGCCAGTAACAATCCGGATGCTCCTGCACCAATAATAATATAGTCATAAGACATGCGCCAAAGGTACACAATTCACGTAGCGGAGCACGGGAAAAGTGCTACTCAAAAGTGTCTATTTTAAGCTCTAATTTTCGAGGAAGTCAAGTAATTGCTTCGGATTCAGATAGGTAAACTGTCGCGCCGTTACTTCAAACTTTTCATTGAGAATGACCAAGGCAGGCACAGAAAAACGCTGGTTATCTCTTGAGGCGAGCAATAGCGGAATGTCGTGCGTGGGATTACGACGCTTACCCCATTGTTGGTTCGTGAAAGTAGTGCCACCAAAAGTGATGGTGTCCTTTGTTTCGGTATCCATACTAAGGGTGTAGTAACCCGCTTTTAAAGTAGCGACCACCTTGGGATCCTTAAAAGCAACGGCCTCCATTTTTTTGCAATAGGCGCACCAATCCGCATAAAAGTTCAGCAAAACCTTTTTAGGCTTTACGCTTAAAGAATCTTCCAGTTGCGCAAAAGTGAGCCATTGTACTTCTTGTTGCGCTGGACATTGAACCAGCACAAACAGCATTACCATAAAAGGCCAACTACGCATAGGTTTGAAAACGCTTAGTTAATTCAAATTTCCAAATTTAATGCCAAAGAAAAATGCTCTTGGAGCATCTGGGCCGTAGATGTAATCAGAATCTCGGGTGGGCCCCACTTCGAAATCATCTTGATAACTATTGAACAGGTTGGTCACCCCAGCCGAAAGGGTAATTTTAAAAGACTCGTTGTATTCAAAATGAGATTCCAATTTGATGTTGAGATCTAAGAAAGATCCCACTTCATTAAGCTGAAGAAAACCAGAATCGCTAATTACACGAGGTACGGTCATGTTACCAGTATAGGTTCCCGTAAGGTCCACGTTGAACTTTTTGCTGGGCAACCAACTGGTATTCAGATAGCCGTAGAAATTGGGCACTCGTACAAATTCGTCAATCAGAATGTCGGTTTCTCCAGGGGTACCATCGCTTTCAAAAAGCAATTGAGGATTATCATAATCGGTTTGTTGTAGCGTACCCCCGAGTTGAAAACGCCATTGCAGATTTGGAGAAGCACTAAACTCAAAATTAGCGCCATATACCTGTGCTCCTTCACCATTGCGAACCTCTTCTAAAATAGATCCGTTATCCAATACTGCTCCGGTGCTTACCAGTGTAAAAGGGTCTTGAAGGGTAGTATAAAAGCCTTCTACCAAAAAATCAAGCTGCCAAAGGTCTATAGTTTTCGCATAGTTTACCGAACTGGTAAATGCATTGGAAAACTCAGCATCTAGATTTTCAGAGAGAATTACGAATTGCGGTTCTCCCCCCACACTTGAAATATGCAAGTCTTCATTAAAAGCCTGCGGTGCTCTAAAACCACGTGCATAGCCTCCTCTTAGTTTGATATCATCGGTGAGCTGGTACGAGAGGGTTAGTCGAGGAGATAACGCCGTTTGATTGATATTAATACTACGAGCGATGCCGCCAATCGTATAGTCCCCGTCAACGGCCACACGATCTACTCGGGCACCAAACAAGGTGGTAAAGCGTTCTGTGGGCTTCCATTCGTACTGTGCATAGCCTCCAAGGGTATTTACGCTTTGGTCTATAAGCCGATCGTAACCTGGTATTTGATCTTCGGTATTGTTGTGGTTATACTCCGCTCCTAGAGTCAGGACATCGTCATTTTTAAAGCTTTTGGTAAGCTGTAAGCCGTTAACCCAGGCCAAGTCTTGCGTAGAACCGAAAGCATTATTGGCCGATAGGCTATCTTGTCGGGTACGTTCGCCACCAAGTCCTCCATAATAACTGTCGCGATTGGTATAAGAAACAGAGGTATAGGCTTGTGTTTTTTGACTATTGTCTTTGCTGTTTAATTCATAATCCAAGCCTCCAATAAACGTATCGTGATCCAATTCTTCGGTGATGTCGGTAAACTGTGGTGCCAAATCAAGCCTATCACCACCACGACGATACTCACGAATAGCATTGAGATTAACGGAGATGCGACTACGGTCGGTAGGTCTTAAAAAGGCTTTGGTTCCTACAGTGGTATTGCGTAGCTCTACGAGTTCTGTGAAACCATCGTCATTAGCATCGTATGCTTCGCGATTGCGATAGGTACCGAATAGGGTAACACCACTATTTAAGTCATCGGCGACCAAAGCGGTATTGAAGTTAACGACTCGGTCGAGGGCTTCCCCATCAATAATCGCCAAGTTGGAACCCACCTCCCAAGAATTCAAAATAGGGTCTTTAGTAATGATATTAACGGTTCCCGCAATCGCGTTGGAACCATAGAGTGCTGATCCTCCACTGCGCACCACCTCTACTCTTTCTATACTATTGGTAGGAATCTGTTCTAAGCCATATACGCCAAGCAGGGAAGTAAAAATGGGTCTGCTATTTAGTAGTATTTGCGTGTAGCCGCCATCAAGGCCATTAAGTCGTACTTGGGTGAACCCACAGTTTTGACAATTGGTTTCTACCCGTACCCCAGGAGTAAAATTAAGCCCCTCTGCCACTGTAATGGATTGGGTAGCTGTTAGTAGACTGGGCTTTAAGTTGGCTACTACTACAGGAGCGTTTTGCCGTGCAACCCGATTTCGAGTAGCACTTACCACTACTTCTTCCAGCCCTAGAAGGTCTTCGATCATCGAAAAATTAACGGTGATGTCATTACCTGCTTCAACAGTTAACGGCTTTTCCAGCGTACGGTAGTCCTGCGCTTGGGCGATAAGGGTTAGCGTACCCACTGGCACTTCGGGTAGGCTATAGTTACCATTGCTATCAGCTGTAGTAGCTTGAGTGCCATCTTTAACGTAAATCTGAGCAAAAGGAATAGGATTGCCATCATTGGTTACCGAACCATTTATGGTTACCGTTTGAGCGAGGACTGCATGGCTTAAAAGCAGAACCAAGAGCGTAAAAGTTGTAGTAATTTTCATATAGTCTGGAATGAGTCCGACCAAAAATAAATGAATAAGTGAAAACCCAACACATTTTAGATTTTAATTTAACAAAAAACTAAATTTAGACAAATCTAAAAATTGATTTTGATGTATAAAATGTATTTTTGTTATATATGCTATATTCGTAAAAAAGGCACTAAAAATTGAGAGGTACCTTTTTGCTATAGTTGGTAATAAGTATTATGACAAGGGCTGAAGAGAATTATATTAAGACCATCTTTCACTTAGCGAAAGGAGGAAATCAGTTGATTGCCACCAATGCCATTGCCATGGAGATGACAACAAAGCCTTCTTCCGTTACCGATATGGCTAAAAAACTAGCGGAGAAAGGATTGGTAACACATGTTCGCTATCAAGGGATTTCTTTAACCCCTTTGGGGCGAAAAACAGCGCTAACCATTGTCCGTAAGCACCGACTTTGGGAGGTCTTTTTGGTGGCCAAGCTCAATTTTAAATGGGACGAGGTTCACGAGGTAGCCGAACAACTGGAACACATTAAAAGTGAAAAATTGATTGATCGTCTCGATGCCATGCTGGATTTTCCTAAATACGATCCCCATGGTGACCCCATTCCCACTAAAAATGGAGCGTTTCAAGAGCGCGATAAACAGTTGCTCAGTGAGCTTTCAGTGGGTTCCCAAGGGTTGTGTGTTGGGGTTAAAGACACCTCATCGGCCTTTTTACAGTTTTTAGATAAACATCATATTGCCCTCGGGCAAACGTTACAGGTTTTGGAACGGGAGGATTTTGATGACTCGCTCTCCATTCAGATTGGGGATCGTCGGTTGCATATTTCCAATCAAATTGCCAGTAACCTTTTTGTCAAAAAAGAATAAGATATGGATGCTGTTATTGCCTATTTTGAAGGTATCGACCCTATTTTGGCTGCTTTGTATGCGACTTTGTTTACCTGGGGCCTAACTGCTGCGGGTGCAGGGCTGGTATTCTTATTTAAGAATCCCAAACGGTCTTTTATGGACGGCATGCTAGGTTTTACTGGGGGGGTAATGGTAGCGGCTAGCTTTTGGAGTCTTTTGGCTCCAGGGATTGAAATGAGTGAGGGCGAAGGTTTTGTTAAAGTAATACCCGCTGCTATTGGCTTTTTGTTGGGTGCGCTTTTTATTTTTGGATTGGACAAGATAATGCCACACCTGCATATCAATTTCAAGATTGATGAGGCCGAAGGGGTTAAAACACCTTGGCATCGCACGACCCTTTTGGTACTGGCTATTACGCTACATAATATTCCAGAGGGTTTGGCAGTAGGCATACTTTTTGGCGGTGTTGCTTCTGGTTTTGAAGGGGCCACTATTGGCGGTGCAGTAGCCTTGGCCCTGGGAATTGGTTTACAAAACTTCCCCGAGGGTTTTGCCGTGGCGGTACCCATGCGCAGACATGGCCTTAGCCGTCGCAAGAGTTGGGCTTATGGACAGGCCTCGGCATTGGTAGAACCTATTGCAGGAGTTCTGGGGGCTTGGGCAGTACTTACTTTTGAGCCCATTTTGCCCTATGCCCTAGCTTTTGCCGCAGGGGCTATGATTTTTGTGGTTGTTGAAGAAGTAATTCCCGAAACCCAGCAAGACCGATTTACGGACATCGCTACGCTAGGTTTTATCGCTGGTTTTATTATTATGATGACTTTGGATGTAGGGTTAGGGTAAATCGCTATTTCTAGACCTTTGCAGAATGAATGAAAAAGCAGTGCGATATCCAAACTATGTAATAATTGCTGACTCTCAAAAATTTTAAGTCCTCACAACCAAGAGGTTGCTGTGGGTTAAAATTTCATCAGACGTCGAACTTTCCGCATACTTTGAATTTTGCAAAGGTCTCATTTTTTTATAATTCGAAGAACTAATACCTTTTTATCCATTCTGCAATGGTCTCTGTAGTTTTCGAAGCGCTTTCCCATAATCGTATTGCAGGTCTTCGTGTAGTAAAGCCAGTTTCTTTTCGATGTACGCTAACTGTCGTTGGTATAGGTTGTTTAAAACCCTATTTTTTAGAATAGAAGGCTGTATCTCTAGTAAACGGGTGCAAAAATGAAGTAATAAGGCCACCTCAGTTTCTTTATTACCAGAATAGCGAATGTACTGTTTTAGGGTTCTTAGGATTTTTCGGGCACTCTTTTTAATGTAGAAGTAACTTTGGGTATTGATGCTTGCGAACTGTTCGTCGATTTCAGCTTTTACTGAACCGATGTATCCCTCTTCATCATAAGCCTCAAAGAGTAAATAAGTTAACAGTTCTTTATTTTCTTTTTTAAACTTGGAAAGCCTTAAGCACAGTTGCAATAACTCTTCTGAATCACGATGCAATAGTTCTTTTTTTAACTCGGTAACAGTGGCTGCTTTCATATTGGGTTCAATATTGAGAGACCTTTGTAGAATGGGTAAAAAAGTGATATGCAATCCAAACTATGGAAAATTTCGTCCTTCTCAAAAATTTTAAGTCCTCACAACCATGAGGTTGCTCCGGGTTAAAATTTCATCGGGCGTCGAACTTTCCACATACTTTGAATTTTGC
>JBCDGY010000042.1:0-14802 GCA_039414375.1 Bacteroidota bacterium
CACGCCTTTACAGCACTTGTAAATATGCTGGGGGATACCTATCTTGAAAATCTACCCACATCGGGTACTGCTATTATCACCTTTAATGTCGAACGGTGGGGAAAAGTAGCTAAGGGGAATACGCAAAAAATTATAACACCTAAATCACTAAAATAACAGTATGGTAAAACCAAAGAACGAATATGTAAACCGTGAAATCAGTTGGCTGCATTTTAATGAGCGTGTGCTACAAGAAAGTGCGGACAAAAATGTACCACTGATCGAACGACTTCGTTTTTTGGGAATTTTTAGTAACAATCTAGACGAGTTCTTTAAAGTACGCTATGCCACGGTAAAACGTATTGTGGAAGCAGGGAAGTCTGGAAAAAGTGTTTTGGGGGGGCAAGTCGCCAAGGATTTGCTAGATGAAATTACTCGTATTGTTATACAACAACAATCGAAGAGTGAGGATATTTTAAAGCAGATTGAGCGCGAGCTGGCTACCGAGCATATTTTTATCATTGATGAGACCAATGTATCCGAAAAGCAAGCCCATTTTATAAAGAATTACTTTTTACGTAAGGTAAATCCAGAGCTCACCACGATCATCCTAAATAACCTAACAGCATTTCCTTTATTAAAAGACACTGCGGCTTATTTAGCAGTGCGAATGGTATTAAAAACCCAGTCTGGTACCTTCTTACAAAAACGAAACGATGTGCAGTACGCCCTCATCGAAATTCCTAAGGGTATTGATCGTTTCGTAGTGCTTCCTGAAGAAGATGGTAAGCATTACATCATCATTTTAGATGATGTAATCCGCTTTTGTCTGGATAGTATTTTTACCATGTTCCAATATCAAAAGATATCGGCACATATGATCAAAATTACCAGAGACGCTGAACTCGATATCGACAATGATTTGAGTAAAAGTTTTATTGAAAAGATTTCTTCCAGTGTAGAGGGTCGAAAAGTGAGCGATCCGGTTCGCTTTGTTTATGACAAGAGCATAAAGATTGACACGCTTCGTTTCCTAAAAGAGAAAATGGAAATTGAAGATACCGATAGCGTTATACCTGGGGGGCGTTACCACAACCGAAGGGACTATATGGGATTTCCCAGTTTAGGACGGAATGATTTGTTGTACGATAAAATACGTCCATTGCCTATAGAAGGCCTATCCCTTGAGGGTAGTTTTTTTGAAAAAATCGATCAAAGAGACTACTTGCAATACTGCCCTTATCATACGTTTTCGTATTTGATCAAGTTTTTAAAGGAAGCAGCCCTCGATCCCCATGTAAAAACCATAAAGATTACTGTTTATCGCCTGGCCAAACACTCTCAGGTAGCCGCGGCTTTGATTAACGCTGTAAAAAATGGGAAGGATGTAACAGTTCAAATAGAGCTGCAAGCACGCTTTGACGAAACGGCCAATATCGAATATGCCAATATGCTACAAGACGAGGGCATACGTCTTATCTTCGGAGTCCCTGGTCTTAAAGTACATAGTAAGATTTGTTTGGTAGAGAAAGAAGAAAACAACCGTATCAAGCGCTATGGGTTTATTAGTACTGGTAATTTTAATGAGTCAACAGCTAATATCTATACGGACTACACCCTCTTTACCGCTCACGAGGGTATTTTAAAAGAACTGGAGAAGGTATTTGGCTTTTTTGAGACTACCTATAAGATCAACAAATACAAGCATTTAATTGTTTCCCCGCACTACACTAAAAGTAAGTTTAGTAAACTAATTGATACCGAAATCGCCAATGCGAAAGAGGGGAAACCCGCATTCATCAAAATAAAGATGAACAGTTTTACCTCTTATAAAATGGTAGACAAACTGTATGAAGCTAGTCGGGCTGGTGTAAAAATACAGCTCATCATCAGAGGTATCTGTTGCTTGATACCAGGCGTAAAGGGGATGAGTGAAAATATTGAAGCGATCAGCGTGGTGGATAAGTTCTTAGAACATCCGCGATTATTCATTTTTGGAAACCAAGGAGATCCTAAGGTTTATATTTCTTCTGCGGATTGGATGACGCGTAATCTAGATTATAGGGTAGAGGTTGGATGTCCTATTTACGACGAAAGCGTCAAGCAAGAGTTAATAGATACCTTTGAAATTTCGTGGAAAGACAATAAAAAGGCCAGAGTCTTCACCAAAGATCAAGACAACGTCTATCGGGACGACGATAAACCTTTAGTACGATCGCAGTTCGCTACTTACGACTACTACCTTAAAAAATCTAAGGCTTAGCCGTGCATCGTTTCTTTCTTTCCAAGTTTTTCCATGATTTTGGCTTCGTAAACCAATAGGTCTTGCCACTTTTGGTCTACTTCTTCCCGATCTCCGTATTGACGCGCAAAAGTCAAAAACATCGTGTAATGATTGGCTTCGCTCACCATTAACTTGCGATAGAACTCTGCTAGTTCCGCATCAGCAATATGCTCCGATAGCAATCGAAAACGTTCACAACTACGAGCTTCAATAAGGGCTGCATATAATAGCTTGTGCACCAAGTGGGTGTCGCGACTACCCCCTTTAGGGAAAAATCGCATTAGTTCTAGTACATATTCATCTTTACGCTCACGTCCTAAAGTCCATCCACGTTCAATAATTTTTTCGTGTACCATATTAAAATGTCCCATTTCTTCACGAGAAAGGGCTACCATAGCTTTAACCAATTCTGACTTTTCTGGAAAGCCAATAATCAGGGAGATCGCTGTGCTCGCGGCCTTTTGCTCGCAATAGGCATGGTCGGTCAAAATTTCTTCAATGTTCTTTTCCACGATATTTACCCATCTTGGATCGGTGGGTAATTTAAGTCCTAACATGATTCCGCTTATTTAGGTGGGTATAAAGATATAGCATTAGTCCCGTTGGCTCGTCAAAATCTAATTTGGGGATTATCTTTGTGAATCAGCAATAGGGCGAATGAGTGTCATGTTTGAAAATCTAGGGCAGCAGCTTGGTAATTTGGCGGCCAACAATCTACAGCGCGATGCTTTAAAATGGCTAAACGGAAAACTTCAGCATACCTTGGACGAACAATCTGCAAGGGCATTGTACCTCACCTATAGCTTATGTAATGCCAAAGTACCCGCCTCCCCTTTAAAAGATTTTAGCGAGATTACTGATGCATTGAAAAACTATTTAATTCGACATCAGGCAGATACGCTTAAGATAGCACGAATTTTTTTGCTACATCAGGTACTTGTAAATACAAAAGCCTTTATTCCAGCGGTGCAAAACTTAGTCCAGGTGGCGGATAAGCAAGAGTTGGAAACCCTGCTACGTTACCTTTGCCTACTGCCAAATCCAGAAGACTTTAAGTTCACCGCAGTGGAAGCCCTTAGAAGTAATATTGTTTCTGTTTTCGAGGCCATTGCCTGTCAAAATCCTTATCCAGCGCAATACTTTGATGATCAACAGTGGAACCAGATGTATTTAAAAGCTGCTTTTTTGCAATTGGATCTAAGTAATATTCTGGCTATTGAAAAACGAGCAAATACGAAGCTGGCACGAATTATTTCAGATTATGCCCATGAACGCTGGGCGGCTTCAAGAGCAGTGAGTCCTTTATTGTGGAGACCCGTGTCGCAGTTTATTGACGATAGCTTGCTGAAAGATTTGCATCGTCTTTTTGAAAGTGATAATGTAAATGAACGTCGCGCTGCTGCTCTTGTGTGCGATAACAGTAGTTCAAAAAGGGCCAAAATATTACTGGAAGGATATCCTGAACTAAAAAAACAATTGGTCCAAGAAAATATAGATTGGTGTAATTTTAAAGCATAAAGGAGTTTATAAGTATGGAAACACAATTACAAATTATTGACCCACATATTCACATGTCTTCCCGTACAACAGATGACTATGAAGCCATGGCAGCTGCTGGAATTGTAGCTGTGATTGAACCTTCCTTCTGGTTAGGCCAACCCAGGACGCAGGTCGGGTCTTTCCAAGACTACTTTAGCAGCCTTGTTGGGTGGGAGCCTTTTAGGGCTAGTCAATTTGGCATAAAACATTACTGTACTATTGGATTAAACTCTAAAGAAGCGAATAACGAAGCTTTGGCCGAACAAGTGATGGACCTTTTACCGCTTTACCTTCATAAAGAAACCGTAGTTGCTTTTGGGGAAATTGGTTATGACGATCAAACTGCTTTGGAAGACCGTTATTTTAGAGCGCAGTTAGAGCTGGCTAAGGAATTTAACATGTTGGTACAAGTGCACACTCCGCATCGTGATAAAAAGGCGGGTACCCTAAAAAGTATGGAGGTATGCCTAGAACATGGTCTCGATCCGGCTAACGTGATCATCGACCATAACAATGAAGAAACGGTTCGTTCGGTTTTAGACAAGGGTTTTGTGGCCGCTTTTACCATTTATCCCAAAACGAAGATGGGCAATGAGCGGATGGTTGAAGTGGTTCGCAAGTTTGGTAGCACCAATATTATTGTCGATAGCTCCGCAGACTGGGGCGTTAGTGATCCTCTTGCAGTACCCAAAACAGCACAATTAATGCTGAAAAAAGGTATTCCTGAGGCCGATGTGGTGAAAACCTGTTATGGTAATGCTCTGGAAGTTTTTGGTCGATCTGGTAAAATGAAAGAAGAACATTGGCTGCAGCCAGAAGCTATAGATCAGCGCAAGCTGTATCACGACAATAGTGTCCTTAGGGGTCAACAACCCAAAGTAGAAGGAAAGCAAGTGGTATGATAGGTACCAAAACAAAGGCCTATTTGCAATTGTGCCGACCACCAAATTTACCAACGGCTGCGGCCGATAATATGGCCGGAATGGCTATCGCTGGTGCTTTTATTACCCAAGAGGCTTTTAACCCTAGATACTTGTTTTTAATTGTTGCCTCCGTTGCGTTGTATGCGGGGGGAGTGGTTTTAAACGATGTCTTCGATATTGATGTCGATACCCGAGAACGCCCCCACCGCCCTATACCTAGCGGTAGCGTTCCTTTAAAAGAAGCACGTTTGTTTGGTTATGGTCTGTTGGCCTTAGGCGTAGCTGCTGCTAGTTTGGTACAATTAATTGCCTTAATAACCGCTATGGGTTTGTCTACGGCCATAGTATTTTATAATGCTGGGGCCAAGCACTCTCGTTTTTTTGGGCCTTTTACCATGGGTTTATGTAGAGGTCTTAACCTGCTTCTGGGACTTACGGTACTAGGAAGTGGTGCGTATGGGTATTACGCCGCTATTCCATTAGTCTTCATTTTTGCGGTCACTACAATAAGCCAGGGAGAAGTTTATGGTAACAATAGATCTAGTCTTTTAATTTCAGGAGTGCTATATGCCTTAGTGATTATTTTGACAGGTTATTGCAATCAATTACAAACGGACCCTAACATTTTGAGTTGGGTACTGCTACTTGTTTTTGCTTTAATGGTATTATTCCCATTGGCGCAAGCCTATAAAAATAACACCCCTCAAAACATACAAAAAGCAGTTAAATTTGGAGTGCTTTCTTTGATTGTACTCGATGCCGCTATGGCTGCTGCGCACACCAGTTGGTTTGTGGCCTTACTCATTCTGGCTTTGCTACCCCTCTCTTTATGGTTGGCCAAAATCTTTGCGGTAACTTAGTATAATGTTGGAGGACTTACCGAATATCAAACAGGAATTCACCGTTAATTACAGCTACCAGCTGTATTTTACCAAGGGACTTTTTGAGGTCCAAAATGAATTGCTAACCGCTATCATTACAGCGTATACCAAGCACTCCAAAAAAGTGTTGTTTGTTGTTGATAAGGGTGTCGTCGATGCCCATCCCAATTTGTTGGAATCCATTACCCGTTACGCCAATGCTCATAAAGCAATTATGGAATTGAAAGCAGTAGTGGTAGTACCAGGAGGTGAGGCGGCTAAAGTACAGGAACAGGCCTTGCAAGCGGTGCTCCGTGCTATTGAAGAACATGGTATTTGCCGACATTCTTTTGTAGTGTCCGTTGGGGGCGGAGCAGTAATTGATATGGTAGGTTATGCTGCCGCTACCGCGCATAGAGGTATAGCACTTCTTCGAGTGCCGACAACCGTACTTGCGCAGAATGATGCGGCTGTAGGGGTAAAGAATGCTATCAATACCTTTGGAAAAAAGAACTTTTTAGGAACTTTTGCAGTTCCTCGGGCTATTATCAATGACCTCAATTTTTTAGAAACCTTATCACAGAAAGATTGGATTGCTGGCGTTGCTGAGGCCGTTAAAGTGGCCTTAATAAAAGATGCCCCGTTTTTTGAATTTATTGCCCAACACGCACAAGCTTTGGTTGACAGAGATTTGGAAGTAATGGGCAAAGTGATCCATCGCTGTGCAGCGTTGCATATGGATCATATTGCCAGTGGAGGAGATCCTTTTGAGTCTGGATCTTCAAGACCACTGGATTTTGGGCACTGGGCGGCCCATAAACTCGAGCAAATGACGCATTTCGCTTTACGACATGGCGAAGCCGTGGCCAAAGGCATGGCTTTAGACCTTACCTATGCTAATTTGGTAGGTCTGCTACCCGGTGACGTTGTAGATCGGGTACTTGCTGTACTTACCGCTTTAGGATTCGATTATAGCTTACCGATTTCGGATAAAGAAGCTGTAATTACCCTGTTAGAAGGTTTGGAAGAGTTTAGAGAACATCTCGGGGGACAGTTGACCATTACCTTAATCACAGCAATTGGCCATCAGCATGAGGTGCACCAAATCGATATGGAAATGATGACAAAAGCCATTCAAACCCTGAATACAAATACTTTAGCCCATTCGTAAAATGTACCTGCCGCCAAATTTTCATCTGACGTATTGTACCAACATTCATCCAGGGGAAGATTGGAACAGCACTTTTAAAGCACTAAACACCTATTTGCCTAAAATAAAGCAGGGGCTTGCTCCTGAGGAGCCGTTGGGTATAGGTTTGCGTCTTTCCAATTGGGCCAGTGAGCAATTAGGGCTTGAGGATCGATTACTTGCATTTAATACATGGCTCAAGGCACAGCATTGCTATGTATTTACTATGAATGGTTTCCCTTTTGGTAATTTTCATGGGCAGCGCGTTAAAGATCAAGTGCACCAACCAGATTGGACTACTCCAGAGCGATTCGACTATACCCTAAGACTATTCAAGCAACTGTCTATTTTATTACCGGAAGGAATGGAAGGAGGGATTTCTACCGCTCCAATATCCTACAAGCATTGGCATCAAGAACTACAAACCGAACAAGTATTTCGGCAAGGGGCTGAACAAATGGCCCAAATGGCTGTAGCCCTATGGGAAATGGAGAAAAACCAGGGTCCTTATTTGCATTTGGATATAGAACCAGAGCCCGATGGCTTATTGGAAAATACCGCTGATGTGCTACAGTTTTTTGAAACCTATTTGGTGCCTGCGGCAAAAGCAACTTTTGCGCAAAAGGAGATAGATGCAAAAACGGCTGAAACACTGGTAAAAAAGTACATCACCGTTTGTTATGACGTCTGCCATTTTGCACTAGCCTATGAAGAACCAGGGCATACCTTTACCCAGCTTAAGGCACAGCATATTCGTGTTGGTAAAGTGCAAATAAGTGCAGCATTAAAGGCTGTTAAGGGTAATAGGGATTATGACCAAGTGGTAGCGGCTCTAAAGCCATACGATGAACCGGTCTATTTACATCAAGTTACTCAAAAGGTAGGTCAAGGAGTGGTGACTTATGAAGATTTACCCCAATTTTTTTCAAGTGCACCGGAGTTCGAAGAGATACGTGCACATTTTCATGTACCAATTTTTTTGGAGGATTTTGGAGGTTTGGCATCCACACAAGATCATATCATTAAAACATTGACTTACTTAAAGCAACACCCAGAGACCACTAATCATTTGGAGGTAGAAACCTATACGTGGGAAGTACTCCCTAAAAGCCTAAAAGCCCCTTTAACTACCTCGGTAGTACGAGAACTACAGTGGGTTAAAGATCACCTGAAATGAATATGGATTTTCTTTGTCTTAAATTTTTAAAATGATTTAGACAACAATATTAATCCAAGGTGGGGTTCCACAGCTTTTTGTATTGATAAGCAACAAGAATAGGCTATCGATTTTAGTGAAATCAATTATTGATAAAGTCTCTTCAATTTTTCAGATTTGGTAATCGTAATGCCTTTAGTGCTATCCTAAATAGACTGTTAGTCAACAGCAGTCATTCTAAGTCTTGATAACGAAAAATAGGAACGCGAGGCAAATCTTGCCCAAAACATTTCAGTAGTATGATATACAAGGGATTTCAAGAAGTTATTTCTATTTTCATGCCTGTGGTATATTAATATCGAACCTAATTCTACCTTCCTAATGAAAAATATCACCTTACTTTTTGTCATATTTATTTGCTTTTCAAAGTGTTATGCTCAAGACAATAGTGAGCGACCCCCCAATATTATCTTTATTTTGATTGACGATCAGCGGTATGACTTCCTTTCCTATCTCGAGCATTCATGGATAAAAACTCCGAATATCGATAAGCTCGCCTCCAACAGTACGTACTTTGATAATGCATTTGTAACCACTTCACTCTGTTCGCCAAGCCGTGCCTCCATTATGACTGGGCAATACACAAGGAAACACAAAGTATGGGACAATGACACGCCTTTACCGAATGCAACGGTAACCTTTCCGGAAGCTTTACAAGAGCAAGGTTATATCACATCATTTATTGGGAAGTGGCACATGGGCGGTGATAACGATATGCCACGAGCTGGATTTGACCAATGGATTTCTTTTAAAGGCCAAGGCGCATATGTTGATCCTATGGTTAATGTTGATGGCAAACGTGTTCAACGTAAAGGATATATGACTGATATCCTTACGGATTATGCGGTTGCTTTTATCCAAGAAAATGCCAATTCCGAACAGCCTTATTTTATGTATCTCTCACATAAAGCGATCCATGAAGACTTTACCCCTGCACCCAGGCATGCAGGGGTTTACAACAACCTTATCGTACCAAGACCAGAAAGTATGGCAGATACCGATCAAAATTATTTAGGTAAGCCAGACTGGGTTCGAAAGCAACGCAGGAGTTGGCATGGTACAGAAAGAGATTTTAAAGCCAGTGGTTATATCGACTTTGACAATTTTTTTAGGCGCTACAGCGAAGCAATGTTGTCCGTAGATGAAAGTGTTGGGAAACTCACTGAGGAGTTAGTTAGACTTTGCCAATTAGAAAATACCGTGATTATTTATTATAGCGACAACGGCTATATGGTTGGAGAGCATGGCTTAATTGATAAAAGAGTAATGTATGAAGAATCGATAAGGGTGCCCGGTTTTGTTCACTGGCCAGGGAAGTTAAAGAAACCGATGCACAGAAAAGAAATAGTGCTAAACATTGATATTGCTCCCACCATTTTGGATATCGCTAAGGCAGATATTCCAAAATCAATGCATGGTACTTCGTTTTTACCGCTTCTTGAAAACCAGCCTATTTCTTGGCGGGAAGGATTTATCTATGAGTATTTTTGTGATCCCAAAGCCGTTCAGACACCTACCATAGTTGGTTTGCGGACCAATGAATATAGTTATATGGCTTATTCGGGTATTTGGGACAATTACGAGCTATACCATCTCCAAAACGATCCAGGACAGCGCAAAAACCTACTGGGACATATTAAATTTGGCCATGATTATGGTACCTTTTTGGATCAAGTTGAAAGACAGGATACCGAGCTTTTCAAAATTGTAAGTTCTTTGGATGATGAAATGCAGAAACTCTTGAATAAAAATTAGAACCATTGACTTTAGTACTTTATACAACCTTCTACGAAGAAACCATGGGGTTGTAACCGTACCAAAGAAATATGAGAGACCTTTACAGAAAGGGCAAAAAGTGATAAGCCTTTCAAATTATGGAAAATTGCTGACTTTTAAAAATTTTAAGTCCTCACAACCAGGAGGTTACAGTAGGTTAAAATTTTGTCGAGCGTCGAACTTTTCAAATACTTTGAATTTTGCAAAGGTCTCTACAAATAAATGTCTAAGTCAAAATTGCGAAGTAGGTGAAAAAATGTGTTGTCATTAACGTAGTGGGCCTAACGTCACATCTTATAGGCCCAAATACACCATTCTTGGAAAGCTATTTAAAAAGGCATCGTTTTTCGCGTATTAAACCGGTATTGCCAGCGGTAACTTGTACGGCACAAAGCACTTATTTAACAGGGCTATTGCCAGAAGATCATGGTATTGTAGGTAATGGCTGGTATTTTAAAGAGGAATGTGAAGTAAAGTTTTGGCGGCAGTCTAATAAGCTCGTTCAAGCTCCCAAGTTATGGGAAATACTCAAAGCCGAGGATCGTAGTTTTACATGTGCCAACCTCTTTTGGTGGTATAATATGTATTCCTCAGTGGATTATAGTGTCACTCCGAGACCTAATTATTTAGCGGATGGTAGAAAGATTCCGGATTGTTACCCGCATCCCCCTAAATTAAGAACAACTTTACAAGAACGACTAGGCACCTTTCCTTTGTTTCAGTTTTGGGGGCCAAAGACCAGTATCAAATCTACCAAGTGGATCGCTGATGCAGCCATTACTACCGATACTTTGTATAACCCCACTTTATCCCTGGTTTATCTTCCCCACTTGGACTATAATTTACAGCGATATGGTAACAATCAAGCTTTTGTAGGAAAGGATCTGCAAGAAATTGATACGGTGATTCAAGATCTGGTAACGTATTTTGAGGGGCAGGAAGCTACGGTAATTTTGCTTTCAGAGTATGGCATTACCAATGTGGAACATCCAGTTCACCTTAATCGAGTACTTAGGGACAACGATTATTTGGCCATTAGAGAAGAGCGCGGCTTAGAGCTTTTAGATGCTGGGGCTAGTGTAGCCTTTGCGGTAGCCGATCATCAGATAGCCCATGTCTATATTAATGATGATAGCAAACGCACTGCTATTCGGGATTTATTGCAACAAACTAAAGGAGTAGCTCAAGTGCTCGAGGGAGATACTTTAGGCGCCCAAGGATTAAGTCATGAAAGATCGGGAGACTTTGTGGTTGTTGCAGATCAGAACTCGTGGTTTACCTACTACTACTGGTTCGAAGATAAGAAAGCCCCAGATTTTGCCCGTACTGTGGACATACACAAAAAACCGGGGTACGATCCTGTGGAATTGTTCACCGATCCTAAGGACAAACTCGTTTTTGCCCGTGTCTTATGGAAGCTTTTCAAGAAAAAGTTAGGCTTTAGAACCCTTTTAGACATTATTCCTTTGGATGCCAATTTGGTAAAGGGATCACATGGTTGCATTCCTGAAGATCCACAACATTGGCCAATTTTTGCACATAATGCGTCAGCACTCAAAAAGGAAGAACTGGAGGCTACGGAAGTTTTTAATACCTTGCTTCAACTGATTAGAAATACATAAGATGCTTAGTTTTCAAAAGATTTTTGGGGTGTTTTCTGCCTTACTGTTCTTCGCCTCTGCGGTGGTGCAATTCAACGATCCCGATGCATTGAGATGGGTTTTTATCTATGGGGTGGGGGGTGTTTTTTCCTTGCTCTTTGTTTTTGGAAAACTAAAACTGTCTTGGGCAATACTACTCTTTTGTTTTTACCTGGGATTGTCCTTATACAGCTGGCCCGATACTTTTGAAGGGGTTACCATTGGTGAAGGAGATATCGTAAATATTGAAAGGGGTAGAGAGGCCTTAGGAATGCTTCTTGCTGCGGCACTAATGCTGGGTTTTGTGATATTTCTTTTTCGTACAGCTAAGACCAAAACCACTTAAAAGTCAAGGTCAAAGGTTTTTCGCAATACTTCTAAAGCAGGGTTTTTTTCTATCAGTTTTTGATATTTTTCCTCCGGAGTAAATGCAAACTTCTTTGCTGCTTCCTCATCAACATTTACCTGTAGCGTAATGGAATGGTTTTGGAGTTGTTCTTTGAGGTATTTTAGTAGTGGCCCCTGTGCCCGTTCCACTTCTTTTTTCATGGTGTTGTTGGGAAGGGTTATGGCAATTACAAAAGTTTCTCCAAGTCTAGGGATATCGGCATGGAGATTACTAGCTAAAATCTTTTGCCCTTTCTTTTCTAGAATTTCAATATAGAGATTCCAGTGTTTGCGCAAATCTTTTTCTGCAAAGGGCTCTTGTGGTAAATTGGTGTCATCCACGGCCTCTTGCTTGGCCTCTTCATGTGCTTTTTTGGTTTTTAGGCTTGAAATTGAAAGTCCAGACACTCCTTTTGCTCTGGTTTTTAGGCTTATTGGCTTGGAAGGCGTATTAGCATTCTTGGGAGGCGCCGTGGTCCCCTCAGATTTAGGCGTTTCTACATTTTTTATCGCCTCCGGTATTGGTGCAGTAGCAGTTTCTTCTATGGAGAAGCCCGGTGCTTTTTGGTAGTCGTTTTGTCGGAAATGGGTAGCTGGGATTAGGAAATCAGGCTTTTTTTTTTCGGCTTGAAAGGTTAATGATGCTAGTTTCATCAAAGTGAGTTCCACCAATAACCGCTGGTTTTTGCTAGCGCGGTAGTGCATATCACAATCGTTGGCTAGATCTATGGCAGATAGTAAAAAATTCTTGTCTGTACTTTTAGCCTGCGCTGCATATTTAGCTTTGGCCTCTTCACCCACCTCGAGCAATACATGGGTTTGTGGCTGTTGACATACCAAAAGATCTCTAAAATGAGAGGCCAAGCCCGAAATATAGTGTTGCCCATCGAAGCCTAGCGCCAGTGTTTGGTTAAAAAGTAATAGTAATGCTGGAATGTCATTAGCTACGATAAGGTCTGTTGTTTCAAAAAAGGTATCGTAGTCTAGAACATTAAGGTTTTCTGTGACTGCCTTACGGGTAAGGTGCTTTCCAGAAAAGCTTACGACCCGATCAAAGATTGAAAGTGCATCCCGCATGGCGCCATCTGCCTTTTGGGCTATGATATGTAGCGCATCACTTTCAGCTTCAATACCTTGTTGTTCCGCAATGTAAGCCAGGTATTCCGCGGCATCATTCACCGTAATCCTTCTAAAATCAAAGATTTGGCATCGCGATAGAATCGTAGGAATAATTTTGTGCTTCTCTGTGGTTGCCAAAATAAAAATCGCATGCTTTGGCGGTTCTTCAAGCGTTTTTAGAAAGGCATTAAAAGCGGACTGTGACAACATATGTGCCTCATCGATAATGTATACCTTATATTTTCCAACCTGTGGAGGAATTCGCACCTGATCGATAAGACTTCTGATATCGTCTACAGAGTTATTAGAGGCTGCATCTAGTTCAAAAATATTAAAGCTAAAATCCTCATCCGCACTCTGATTTTCGTTTCCTTGCTGATTGATTTTTTTTGCGAGGATACGTGCACAGGTCGTTTTCCCGACGCCCCGCGGGCCACAGAAAAGTAAAGCTTGCGCTAAGTGGTGGTGCGCAATGGCATTTTCTAGCGTATCGGTAATCGCTTTTTGCCCCACTACATCTTTAAAAGTTTGGGGTCTGTACTTGAGTGCCGATACAATAAAGGGTTCCATAACCTTTGGGTTTGACCAGTAACAAAGATAGAAATCACAGGGGTTATACCCCTTTTGCTAAATCTGCGGAATCCCTTTTTTTATCAACAGTGGCCTTTGTAAAATTCAAAGTATGTGGAGAGTTCGACGTGCGATACAATTTTAACTAGGAGCAACCTCCTGTTTGTTAGGACTTAGAATTTTCATAGTCAGCAATTACCCCATAATTTGGACATCGTACCCCTTTTTTATGCTTTCTGTAAAGGTCTCCAACAAATACTGTAGTTTTACGCCGGTAGGGCACTCTATCGCTCCGCAAGGAGAGGAAAGTCCGGACACCATAGTGCAACACAGCGGGTAACGCCCGTCCACCGTAAGGTGAGGACTAGTGCAACAGAAAGCAAGTACAGTTCGGCTGTAGTGAAATCAGGTAAACTCTGTGTGGTGAAACGCCATGTAAACCAATGTCCCGTGCTCATCGGGAAAGGATAGCGCGTCCGAGTTGGAGGGTAGGCGGCTAGACTTCTTGGGTAACCAAGGAGCCAGATAAATGATAGGGCTTGACAGAATCCGGCTTATGCCCTGCCTTTTCATAATAACAGGAGCCTTTTAAAAGGCCCCTGTTGTATGATAATGGTACTGTTTTTTAGTTTACAGGCTCCCAGACAAGCTGGGCATCCACTTCTATGTCTAGTGGGATAAGTTCTGTCATTGAAGAAGTAAACAGTTCCGACATCACCATATTACCGTTACTATTAAAAGTAATGTCAAACTCTTGTCCTATTTGTAGGTCTTCAGGGAGGTCTTCATTTCCTAAATCATAAAATTGACCATCTATTGTTAGACCGTCATCATTGTAAGTATAGGTTCCCGTTTCCAATACATCAGTAGTGGAGTCTCTTGATGGATCTATAGGCAGGCCATTCAATGTCCCAGTAGTAACGATATCATAGGAACCCTGAACCGTATAGGTGGTTTCTGTAAAAACAACAGTATAATTTAGATTCTCTCCAACAGATTCGAACGCTCCATCATATTCAAAATCTGCGAGTGTACCTGATATATCGGTATCAGCATCTATAGCTATAAGATTCCAGGTGCCTACCAGCGTGTCCGGAATGTCAATAGTCTCATTGTCGTTTTCATCTTCGCTACACGCGGTAAACAGACATACAAAGATTAAGGTTGTAAATAATTTAAATACATTCATTTGTTTGGTTTTAGTCATTGGGCTGCTATAAAAATTCGTATCCTTTATTTTTTTCAGAACGCAAAACAAGCGTCATCTATTATTTTAAAGGGGCAAAACTATACGTATTCTATAAAAGTAGAGAAAAGTCA
>JBCDGY010000043.1:0-14785 GCA_039414375.1 Bacteroidota bacterium
GTCAACATTATCCGTTAATACTGAAAATGCGGTACCCCTTACTTTTAAGAACTTAGGGCAGGAGGAATCCTTTTCATTTTCTAAAATATACCTGGAATTCCCTATGCCAACAGCTATTGCCAATGATCGCAATGAAACCAGAGCTGTACTAGATGAGGTTGACCAAAACAATACTTGGATATCTACTTTTTCGCGCAATGATATTGTCACCTTGCCTGTTGGGGTAAAACACTATGTGAATGAAGTAGAGTATGCCATAGGCATTGCCAAGGCGATTATTCATAAAGACTATTCTGAACTTACCGTATTTGCTAGGGTACGTTTACCCCAGACCAATGAAGCTGGAGAGCCCATAGAACTCTTCTTCGGGGCTAATAATGTGAAACTATCTCATAACGGGGGTATTTTCGGAGATGCTAATCTTGTACTATTGGGTGATTTGCAATCACTTCGGTTAGGGCTTCCTAAAGTCTTTAAGACCACGGAAACTATTACAATCCAAGAAAAAATAAGGTTTGGGGCTGCTCGCTTTGATTTTGATTGTGGCATAGCTTTGACATCTTGCGGTAACCTATTATCATGAGAAACTGCGAAAGGAAATGAAATATGAAAATTTTTAATTGAATAGATCGTGCAATCAAGTTCAATAATAAGAAGTTTTAAAACAAAGCGGTTACGGAACCATACTAGTTGTACACTGATACTATTAGCTGCGTTTATTTCTTGTTCAAAGGAGCAAGCAGTACCCATCGAAGCGGCTTTTATGTTAACTGTCATCAATGACGATTATTCGTTTCCGGTTCAGGTGGCCATTACCAACAATTCAATAGGCGCAGAATCTTATCAATGGACTTTTGAAGGAGCTGATCGTAAGGGGAGTACAGAACAGAACCCTGGTACCTTGGTGTACAAAGAGCCTGGAACTTATATCGTACTTTTAAAAGCAAGTAATGCTGATGGATCTATTGATAATAACGAAATGGAATTGACTTTAGATCCTACAGCAACCATCGTATTTGAGACGCATGCACTGATCAATAGTTTTGCGCCGGCCACATTTGCAATTACTAACAATACCACAGGCGCAGAATCCTACGAATGGACCTTTGAAGGGGGTATTCCCGAAACCTCCAACCAAGAACAGCCCGGTAACGTTGTTTTCGCTGAGCCTGGACTACATAAAATCAAATTGATAGTAGGTAATGGCGGAGAAACGCAAGAACTCCAAAAGACTATTACCGTTCGCGATACGTTAGTAGCTGATTTTGATTATCAAATAGCCTCTCAAAGCAATGACTTTCCGGTATCTATTCAAAATTCTTCCTTTGACTATCCAACAAAGGGAGATGGCAGAAAAAAAAGCAAGATCCCAAAGGAAAAACAACCCAACGATAGCCTTACCATTAATTACAAAAAATATCTATTTGAGGGAACACCGAAGGAAATCACAAAGAGCATACTGCAAGTTTCAGAAAATCCAGAATTTGAAGCTATTCCTCTCAAAAAAGCAAAGACATTGGGTAAATTGGAAACAATATTGATTGAAACTTCAAATGAAAATAAAAATAGTTATCGAAAAAGTGCTATCGATTATCTAAAATTATTAGAAACTGTTTCAGATTTTAATGGAGCTTATAATAACTGGATAGCTGCTGCTTATGGTAAATTGGTCAAAGATATAAAGGGATCACAGTATCGGTTGCAAAGGGCCTACAACGAATTAAATGGTAATAACAATGACCCAGATTATGAAAAGACTCCAGAATTTTTGGAACAGTTAAAATCGGTCAATATGCAACAAGAACTGAATGGGAAGATGCTCAAAAAACTCAAGGAGCGGGTCATTTTAGAAGATAGTCAGTCAGATCTTCTAAAAAAATTCAAAAAGAAAAATGCTGACAGTGTATATGGGTTGTGTATTACCAATAAAGAAGAAAAAGAAATTATCGGGTTACTCGAATACCAACTGGCCGATTTCTATGATTTGTTAGAAGATAAATAGGAAACTTTTACTTAGCGCTTTATTTTGAAATACATCCTAGAAAACACAGAATTCTGGAAAGATATCTTCGAAGGTTTTCTTTAAAACCCTGATTGGTGCTTAAAAGACATACAAGCATTAATAACGGTCTATGAGTAGCGCTTTATTATTGTTGCTTTGGAACCTCAAAAATTGTTTGTTCACTTCGGTTTTTTGATGCCTGCCGTTATAGCAATCGCAAGGTCGTTCTCTTTAGGTGGTATGGGGCAGGAGTAGCGCGGACTGTAGGCACAATAGGGATTGTAGGCTTTGTTAAAGTCTATAGTGATGGTGTTCTCTTCCGGAACGGAAAGATCAATAAAACGACCTCCTCCATAAGTTTCAATGCCATTAGTTGTGTCTGTAAAAGGAAGAAAAAGGGGGTTCTCTTGCGCTACAGTCTGTCTCAATCGAAGGCTTTGGTAAATATTTAGGCGATATGCTTTACCGTTAATGTTGAATGTAGCAACCCCATACACTTGGTAGTATGGCAATCGATCCGTCGTGGTTTTCATTAAAAAGGGTACCGCATCGGCCGTTCTTTCAAATTGAGCCCTTACCTTAAAAGCAGCATTAATGGGAAAAAAATCATGCCCTTTAAATTCTTTTAAATCCTGTTGAGACAATGGGGATTTCTCTGGATTTAGATATTCGTTCGTAAGATGTTGCTGATGCAGTTTAATCGTATCCTGATAGGTTTGAGCTTCAACCTTTACGGTGATGAATGACATTAAAAGTAGGATGATTGCTAATAAAGATCGGTAATACATCGGAAGTCTTGTTATGCCTTGTGTAAAGATGTAAATTTCTTAGAAGAGGCTTTCCAATTATATGATTTTTAGTTCATGGACCGGCAGTATTCAATAGCGTTTTTTGGGAAAATTCCCTTTTAAAAAAGCAACAAGGTGTTCCAACTCGGTATCTGAGGTTTTGGAATTTGAAGTAAGTAGTTTTAGTTTTTTGGCCGTTAACGATTTTGCAAATTGGTTTGGGGCAATTCTGGCAATTGTGCCATCGCGTTTCATCGCTCTAAAATACCCATGTGTACTGATGCTATGCCAAAGGTTTTCTACAATAAGGTAACGATGATCATGCAAGTACGCTAAGATAAAAGCAACATATCCAAGTTTGTTCTTTTTGATAATGGGTGGTTTAAAAAAGAAAGGACTATCACTATACATTTGCTCCAATTCTGGATTATTATCCGGAGTAACGCCCATTCTACCTAAAAAAGCCAGCTTTATTGCTTGCAGTGGGGTGCCACTTTCAAAATAGTTGTTTTGGACAAATTGGGCCAAAAGCAGTGCTTGATCTGTAGATAGTATTGAAATATAAATCAAATTATCAGGGCACTTTATCCCTCGGTATTTGTAGAGCTTGTCTCTAGTACGCTTTGCGATTTTTACAATTTCAGTATGATCAGTGTTGGTGAAAATGGACAAAGCGTTTATAATTCCTTGTTTGACATCGTCTTCTAAGCTCAAAAACCTTGAAAAGACAACGCGCTCTACAAGTTGCAAGTAACAGTAGGTTTTATCTTTCTGTGTAAAAGTATTTAGTTTCCCCTTTTTGATGATATGGTCGTAGAAAGGAACACTGAGCATGCTTTGTGGGTAACAATCTAAAGGGTACGCTAGGCCAGGATTTTCACAATAAAACTGCGATAACCCAATGAGATATTCTTTGTAGTATTCATACAATTCTTCAATGACTCTTTTTACCACAGCCAGAAGGTGATCTTGCGGCCCTGGGTGCAATCCAAGCATTATTGCCGTTTCTTGCCGAGCATAAAACATTTTGTGCATTTGGCGATTAAAGTCTTTTTCAAAACTGAGGGCATAGAATACCAAACCCTTGTTAAAATCCAAATCTTGATCGAGTGCTGCGGATAGGTATGTTTCCAAATTGTCATTTGGAACAATACGATTTCTTCCTAGGGTAAGTTTTACAATTTCATCGCTGTACCAGTAATGTGGATATTCCAATGTTTCAATAGTAGTAGGCTTTACCAAACGATAAATTCGTTTGATCCTTTTTTTTACATCCATAAGCGCATAATTTTTAAAAGTTACCAAAAAGGTTCTTCGATCTATTACAAAGCAAATATGGAAGTATATTCCATTAGTTTTCAATCATGTAACGTTATTGTAACTACTATTCCGTTTTTATTGTTCTTAAGAAAAGAGATACTTCTTTTACCGCAGGATTTGGTTAACAAAAAACGGCCCATAACCTTTTTATGAACCGTTTTCAAACCAATTGATGCGTTTTTTGCCTATTTTTTGCTGGCTATTTTAAGGAGTTCCATACCGCGGCCGTTCATTTTTTCCATGTCTTTCTTTGCACCAAAAATCCCCATAAAAAAGGCATCAACAAATCCTGATTTCAAGGTAAAGTCTTGGGTTACCGCTACGCTATTTCCATTATTCGCAAAAGTATATTCAAAAATAGGCTTTGCTTGAAAGGGCTTTTGGATGTTGCATTCCATTTTAAGGTATTTTAAAGCCTTCAATTGCACAATTTCTTGGTAGCCTAGGTCTTTCCCTTGGTTGCCTTCCCAATGAAATTGAGCCCCCACTTGCCCATCTGTTCCTGCTATGCGGGTTTTTTGGGAGGGATCGGCCTCATAAAAGGGAGACCATTTGGTGAAATTTTTGAAGTAAGCCACATTGTCGTAAACAGTTTGGATATCAGCATTGATCGTCACCGTTTTCTGAATTTTAATCTCTTGCAGTTTAGAAGCATTGTAGCCACCAATGGCAAACAACACTACAATTAGACCAATTACCGAGGTAAGTATCATTTTTTTCATGGTTTAAAGTTTTACTATTTAGTTGTTCATAGGGATAATACTGCGGACTTCCACCGTACCTCCCATAGTGAGTATAGGGCAGTCTTTAGCCAGTTCCGTGGCTTCTGTTAAAGATTTAGCACGAACTATTAAATTGCCTCCCATGGTTTGGTTGTCCAATACACTAATACCTTCTGTTACCTCAAGATCTGGTGTAATGCGATTGGCTTCGAATCCCAGTTGATGGGTGCTTACCAATTTTTCTTTCAAGGCAATATTGCCGATAAAACGTCCCCAGTGTTCCTTCATACGCGCCTGCTCTTCTGTTGTAGGCTTGTAATGAAAGTTTGGGGTGAATCTGAAAATCATCATAAAATCGCTTGTTGTTGTCATTTGATTAAAGGTTTTTGTTTAAATCATTGAGACAAAACTAGGGGGGTGGCCAGAGAAAAAACTTGGCCTATGACAAGAAAACAAAAAGGGCTATTATTTTTCGTAGAACACTTTTCTATAGATCGTCAAATGCAAAAAGATAATTGTTGCCGGGGCGAAGGCGGGAATAAAACAGAAAGGAAAAGCACCTAAGATATCTACTCCAAGACTCCCGGTAGCGATACGCTGCTTTGTAAACAAAATGGCCAATGTGGAAGTCGCAAAAATATCTAAGAGTCCAAAGGTATTCCATACTAGTACCGCGGTTTTAGCATACTTTCTTTGTTGCTGTAAAGCCTTAGCAACCCATAGTGAACTGGTTGCGGTAATCAAATCTCCTAGACCTGCGACTAAGGCGAAGATTAGGGGTAACTGTTCAAAAAAGTAAAGGATCAAAAAAAAGCTACCCAACAACCGAAAGATATGTACGCGTATCAAGCGAGCTAGCGGTACTTCACGCCAAAACGTACGGTAAAAAGGGGTATTGGCGATAAGGAGTAGGTAAAAAGCCAAAAGTGGTAGGGTGGTTACCACAATAATGCGTGGTGGCAGGCTTACCACATCAAATACCCCGTACAAACACAAGATGGATACCAGCAAGAGATAGCCCCCATAAAAGCTGCCTATGTATTTACGTTGTTTATGCAAAGAGGTGCCTTTAACTAAGCTAGAAACTAAAGTTATTGGAAAAGCAAAGGCTACCATAAATACAATTGAGACTAACAGGGGTACTTTATCAGTAAACAGGGTCATAGGCTAATCTCTTTTCGTATCCTACTCAAGGAGGTATCGGTAATACCTAAATAAGTGGCAATGTGCTTTAGCGGAACGTTTTGTACGATTTCCGGCTTGTCTTTCATTAAATGTAAATAGCGTTCTTTGGCGTGGTCGGCGATTACAGATATAGAATGGTTCTTTAACTCAAAATAGTTCGTAATCAATCGTGTACGACCCACTTCTCGGAAGGCTTCGATATGAAATAACTTCATAAAATCTGAAAAGCGAATTTTCCAACACGCACCGGCACTTAATGCTTGTATAGATTCACGGCTAGGTAGCTTGAGAAAATAAGAATGCCAATCGATTAAAATATCACCAGGGCCAAAGAATTTTGTTGTAATATCATTGCCTTCCAAATCAATGCTGTACGATCGTAAAAAACCCGTTTCTATAAAAAAATAATATCCTGCTACTTTGTCCTTTTCAATCAGGTAGTCGTTTTTCTTAAAGGAAACTGCTTCAAATTGGGATAATACCAGAGTAAGTTCCTCGGGACTAAAGTTTTCGGGTTTAAATATGGAATGTAAAAAGTGTGAATCCTTCATGAAACTACCTCTTTACCGTCATAGCCTAGGTAAAGACCATTAATTGCCTACGAAATATAATAAAATGATTTTGCTTTTAAGTAGATTGCGACTGCTGCGATAGCTGTTCCAGTATACCTTTGAGCATTTGGGGTACAATCATTCGATGAAAAGGCAGCACAGGAATAAAATAGGCCCTTCCAAAAGTATTTGGAATTGGACCACAGTAGATAGGGTAACGGTGCGTGATGACGTATTAGGATTTTGAGGGTGGAGGAATCGGGAAACCCTAAAATTCAAATGTTTGTCATCTTCCCCAAGAATGACCTCGTTTTCGTTTTTTTCAAAGACTTTAAATAATCCCAATTGTTCCCCAGGCTCACCTTTAAAGCTTTTCAGTTGCGTTTCACGATCTTTTGTCCGTTGTGGCGTTTTAAGTCCTAGGAGGGATACGAGCGTATTTCGTAGGGTAAACAATCGTTTTACCCAGTTTGGAGCACTAGTGAAAAATACCTTGCCTAAATCTGTAGTTGTTTGCGGTTCCTTTGCATGATGCACTGTGCCTTGGAGAGACCTTTGCAAAATTCAAAGTACATCGTCAAGTTACGCTGTGGCATTTTTTAAATGCAGTAGTTGAAGGATACAATGTATTCCATACCATAATACTAGTAGACCCCACCCTAAATATACACTGCTGTATACCAGTCGCAGACCCCTTCCATGATTAATAAATCCTCTCATAAAGTCTTTTTGAACTCCTTTTTTACGGCCTTTAAAAATGCCGGTATGTATCTTCCATAAAGCTTCAATCTTTCGGCCTCTCGAGATAAGATCGTCATACAATTCGTCGTTTCTTCGGTCATATATTCGTAAGCCATGGGTGACCCTAAAACCCAAGAAAGCTATCACAAAGCCTACTACCGTCATCATGAGATCAGTTATTGAAACATAGGCTAGCATTTGGGCCCAAGCAATCACTGAAATAGCAGGTACAAATCCCAATAGTTTAAAACGAATATCGGCTAGATGGCGGTAATTGGATTGTATTTCGCTATAAAGGGTCTTCGCAATTGTGAATTCCTCTTCTTCAGGGTTGGTGAAAAGCGGTAAATCGCTGGTGGTATAATGCCGATAGACATTCGCTTCGGATGCTTCTTTGTCACTTTTAGGGTCACTCATAGGCGCTAACTTGCTACTAATGGTATATAAGCTTTAATCCATTTCATGTGTTGTAAAGTCCCAACCGATCTCTTCCAACGTTGCACGACTTTTGGCAACTTGCTCCCTTTTTTGTTGCACTGCGTCTCGTTGTTGAACACTATCCAAAGCCTGCCAAGCTTCTAAAAATAAACCGCCAGTAGCAACGCCTTTTGAGGCATAATAAGGCGTATTTCGAAATATAGTACCTTCGGCATCTGTCATTCTAGGGTCACCTGTGGCTTGTAAATAGGTTTCCAGTTTATCCTTAAGTGCTTTTAAGGTCACTTGGTGCTCTGATTCATACGCTAAATTGTTTAGATTGAAAGGGTCATCTGGCACATGGTATAGTTCGTATTGTGGGCGGGGCGCAAAGGAGCGGTTAAATATGACGCTATCCCCAGCAAGATAACTGGAAATAAGTGCTTCTTTACTACGGCCGTTGTCAACATCTCCAAAAGGATAACTATTCCAATTATATTCTGGAAGAACATGCCCAGCTGGGTATTCCTCTGGTCTAAGATTCCAAATCAACAAGTAATTGCCTTTACGTATAGAGCGCACGGGTGCCGTGTGTCCATCGGGGTAAGACCAGGCATGCCGCTCCCTGTAACAGACCACAAAGTCAGCATCGGAATCTGTTTTAGATGGCTTCGCAGGGTTGGGTATTAATTTGTTAAGAAAACTACGTGCCGACATGGTTTCTGGAACTTCAATCCCCGACACCTCCAGAACTGTGGGTGCGATATCTGCTAGGTTGATAAAATCAGTAACCTTCTTGCTCTTTTTTATTGTCGAGGGCCAAAAAGCGATTAACGGCATATGGGTGCCGTACTCATAAAGATTGGCTTTTGCCCGTGGAAAGGGCATTCCATTATCGGAAGTAACCAGAATAAGCGTGTTATCTAACTCACCAGCTTCACGGGCATGATCGATAATACGTCCTAATTGGGTGTCGAACCATTCAATTTCAAAGTAATAATCCAATAAGTCTTGCCGTGTGGTTTCCGTGTCTTCTAAGAATGGAGGTACGGTTACTTTTTCAAGATTTTTCCCAGAACGCTCTCCGATACCTGCTACATAGTTGCGATGCGGCTCAAAGCCCCCATACCAAAAGCAAAAAGGGCGATCATCAGGTTTGTCATCAAGAAATTTTTTAAAATTTGAAGCATAGTCAATATCGTGAATTTCGCCTTGGTTGCCTAGTTCCTGAAAGGGCATTTCTTGCACCGTATTGAATTCGTAACCAGCAGGATTTCTATCTCTATTGGCCTTTTCTAAGCTACCGGGTCCCCAACCTTTACCAGTAAAACCAACTGCATAACCCGCCTTTTCCAAATGGTCGGTATAGGTTTCAAATTTGGCAGGAAGATAGCCCCATAGTACCCCACCTTGTTCTAGTTCATATCCATTGCGCCCGGTAAGAATAGCGGCTCTGGAAGGAGAGCAAGAAGGGGTAGAACAATAAGCGTGTTCGAATAAAACACCATTGGCTGCCAGAGCGTCAATATTTGGAGTATGTATTTCTAGACATCCTAAATTGCTCATATGGGCAAAGCTCATATCATCACAAATGGCTAGAATAATGTTAGGAGGTTTGGTTGGAGCTATGGCTTTTTCGGGCTTGCAACACCAACAAAGACATCCGATTAGGATAAGGTACGTCCAGCGAAAATTCCCTGCGTTTGATAACCTTTTTCGTTTTTGACCGAAATGATGTTTTTCAAATAAACTGCTAAAGCTATGTACTACTTTATTCATTGGAAATTTTATCTTTTGTAATAAGCTACGATACTGGCTTTGGCGAGGGTTTGACCCCAAAGATTAAAACCGACTACCGCGGGATTGGTATTTTCATTAGGTCCCAACTTATCCGTTCCCAGTGCATGTACTGTAATGATGTACTGATGGATACCATGACCTTCTGGAGGACAAGGCCCACCAAAACCCTTAGCGCCATAATTAGTGATACTTTGTACAGCACCTTCCGGAGCTAGACCCAAAGCAGTATTTCCTGCTCCAGTTACCAATTCATTAACGTTCGCTGGAATATCAAATACCAACCAATGCCAAAAACCACTTCCAGTAGGGGCATCGGGGTCATACATGGTTACGGCAAAGCTTTTAGTATTCTCTGGGGCATTTTTCCAAGAGAGTTGTGGCGACTTATTTTGGCCACCACATCCAAAACCATCAAATTCTTGCATAGTTGAGAATTGCCCACCAATATCTTTACTGGTTAGCGTAAAAGTACCTTGGGCAGCAATAGCAGTTGTAGCCAAAAGACAGCCTAGGAATAAAAAAAAAGTTTTCATGCTTTTTGAATGCTTTGAGAGCTACTAAAATACAAGCTTTCTGCTAATACACAGTACCCGAGTATTATTGACATTTAGAACTGAAGCCAAAATACGCTCTATGCTTTCTGTAGAACATCGAGGGAATTAGCTCAAAAATTAGCTTGGTATTTAGTTTGAAGCTAGTTTATCCTCTTTGTAAACATTTTGTGTATGATGGTCCATTGCCCTTGTGCTTTCGCTAGCATAAAATAATCAATATATGGCATCTTACTCTCCGGATGTGCAATTTGAACTTTGGCAATGGCAATTTCGTTTTCATAATCAATGGTGATGATCTTTCCCAATTCTCCGGTAGGCTGTCCCGCCTTTGTATCGGCAATATAGTCTTGGCCGCTCCACGCTTTAATAGAATCGTTCCTTACGTAATAAAGGTTAAGGTTGGGATGAAACGCCTTTTTTAAACGTTCAGGTTGCCCATTGGTAGACCCTTGTATATAGTCGTTAAGGGTAGCCACAATTTGACTCATTTCAGTAGTTTTCTCGTCATTTTGTGCTTCGAGATTCGTGAATGTAAAAGAACAAATTAAGAAAAGAAGTAGTGCTATAGGGTATTTAGAAGTGCGGATCATAAGATTTACTTTTCGGAAAGCTAGTCAAAAAAGCAAGGTTAGTCCCCGTATTTGACTTTTCCTTATGAATTTACGTTTGGTATAGAACGGTGTTTCCTGATACCCCTTCTCAACTATGCTCTAGTAAGATCCACACTGCTTAAAAACCATATTTGCTGTGGTAGTTAACCAACAGTCCTACCACCTTGTTATAGCTTTGAATACCATCTTTTTGATCGTTTGCCTTTAAAAAAACATTCAACAAGGCTTCAAAAAATGGTTCTGTTACATTTTCATAGGCTTTCCAAAATTTGCGATGCTGGCGGTAGTTGGTTTTGACGCCTTCATTGAGGGTGGCCCACAATTGATCAAATAATGTCTCGTCTCGTAGCTTTAAATCAGAAAGGCAGTAGGCTAGGGCATGAGTGTTCACAGCATATTGAAAATAAGGGTCTTTGCTATGAGAAGTCACCAAAAATCCAATGAAATTGGTTTCAGATTCTGAAGCATATCCTATTTGGTGTCCCATTTCGTGACAGCTAACTGTAGGATAACGTAGCTTAGGGATTTTTGAATTGACTTGTGCCTCGCCCGTAAAAGGATTCAAATATCCTCCAAAGCCCATGTAGGTAAGCGGTAGACTATACAACGAACGTTTAAGACTGGTTTGTGGATAAGTCAAGTGTGGATATACCTCTGCAACATTTTGGTAACTAGCAATGGCGCCTTTAAAAATAGCATCACGTTCCAAAGGTACTTTAACAGCTAATACACTATCTCGGGTTAACGCTATTTGGCTTTGGTTTGTTTTTGTTATGAGGTATGTGGTAAAGTCGGCCAGTTCGGTAACGGAGTAATCTTCTTTCATTCCCCACTTTTCTGAAAGGGGTAATCTATAATAATTCATACCCCACAATACATGGAATAGAAAGTAGGCTATTGCCGCAACCACCCCTAGGTCTAGAATTACGCCACTTGGGCGTTTCCAAATTCTTCGTCCGTGTAAATAGAGAAACCGTATAGCAGCTAAGGCGAGTAGCGTATAAAAAATATCACCCATTGAAAATGGAATCCAACCAAAGTGCCACCTCATAAACCGCGATAGGTAAGGGTATACCCCTTCTGAATAATAACGTTCTATCCATTCAGGATGCAACCCCAACCATTTGACGAGCGCTATTTGCGCAATCAGGGAAAAGGCTATTATTTTTTTGTAACGGTTATGCATACCTTATAAAGGGATCTTAGACTTACTTCATGTAGGAACCTTGTTTCTGTGGGTATAAGTTTTATGGATCATCTCATTTCGAGATGATCCATAAACTGGACTATTATTGAATTCCTGTAATCTCAAGATCAAAAATCAAAGTAGAGCCGCCGGGGATTGGGCCATAAGCATTGTCCCCATATCCTAGATGTGGTGGGATAAAAAGACGTACCTTATCACCTACTTTCATGGTTTGCAAGCCCTCCTTAAACCCAGCTACCAAGGGTGCTTCGGGACTGTAAAGCATAGGTATTGGACCATACTGGCCTGCTTCATCTCTTCTAGCATCGTACTTGCCATATTGCTGCGCTACTGCTTTAATACAGCTATCGAAAAGATCACCACTTTCGAAATACCCTGCATAATTGACCATCACAGTTTGACCGATATTTGGCTGCGCTCCGGTACCCTCTGTTATTTTTAAGATACGTAAGCCACTTTCGGTTTCTTCCGCTTGTCCCTTTTGGGCTGCAAACTCCGCAGCCATGTCTTCCAACAGCTGTTTTTTGGCAGCAATAATTCTCTCTTCTTCTGCAAAGTAATCTGTCATAATCTGTACCGCATCGAACTGTTTACCTTCCTTACCATTTCTAATAATTTCCACTTTGTTCATTACAACGTCCACTTCTGGACGATCTTGGGCAATGGTCTTTACCGCGGCAATGGTATCTACAACTTCCATGCCTTGAATAACTTCTCCGAACACGGTGTGTTTTCCATCCAACCACGGCGTTGGTTTATGCGTAATAAAAAACTGGCTACCATTAGTTTTTGGACCAGAATTTGCCATCGATAGCAAGCCCTTTTGGGTATGCTTCAGGCTATCTACAATTTCGTCTTTAAACTTGTAACCCGGATTGCCACGGCCTGATCCTTCCGGGTCTCCTCCCTGGATCATAAAATCTTTAATTACCCGGTGAAAAATAAGCCCGTCGTAGAACTTCTTTTCTTTAAAGGCCTCAGATACGAAGGGATTGTTACCCTCAGCAAGGGATACAAAATTCGCTACGGTTACCGGTGTTGCGTTATGGTGAAGTTTCACTAAAATATCCCCTTGTGTGGTTTGAATGTCTGCAAAGACGCCATCACCTATGTCTGCATATTTAGGAGTTTTACAGCTTGAAAAAACGAGGATCAGGGCGCTTAGGCCCCAAAAAACCTTTGTCATAGATTGAAATTTATGTTGCTACTATCTTTTTTAATTGTTATCAGTGTTACACTAGATTTTAAAGGTAGGTTGGGCCCAATTTTTTGGAGATCTCCTTTATAACCATAGGCCTGTGCGGAGGGAAAAATAAAAGTGGCTTTTTCTCCTTCTTGTAATAATTTAACCGCATTTCGTAGTCCTGGAAACAATTGCGATTTATCTACAGCATGTAAAACTGTTCCCAGTTCCTCAGTGGAATATATGGTATCTCCTGCCAGGGACTGCACGTTATACCGTAATATTAGTTCATCATTTGTTTTTGGTAAATATCCGCTACTATCTTTTCGCGATTCATAATAATACCAAAATCCATTTTTACTAGTCATGTATTGATGTGCGGTGTCCTGATCAATTAGTTTTTGAATAAGGCCTTCCTCTTGAGCTAAAATACGTTTGCTACGCTCCACGGAGGCTTTAAAAAAGCTACCCGAACGCTGTTGTACTGGTCTTCTTGGTTCTGGTTCGCTGCAACCTATCAGGAAAAACGCTGCGCTTAAGCTATACCATAGTACCTTCATACAACCTCTTTTTTCCGTGTTTGTACAAGGCGCTCAAAACGGTCGATAGTTTCTTGGAGGGTAGCCGTACTTCTACCTCCAGCAGCATTGGTATGCCCTCCTCCTTCGAAATGAGTGCGGGCAAAATCATTTACAGAAAAGTCTCCGGTGGATCTAAACGAAATCTTGATAATGCCTTCCTCTCTATTTTCAATAAAAATGACCGCAAAGTCAATATTTGCTAAGGTAAGGCCGTAGTTTACCAAACCTTCGGTATCGCCTTTACTATATTGATAACGGTCCAATTCGTCTTGTGATAAGGAGGTGTAAGCCGTGCGGTATTCCGGTAAGATCACCAAATTGCTCAATGCAGTTCCTAACAAATGTAATCTTGCGGGAGTGTTGGTGTTGAAAACCTGTTCGTGAATCCAAGTATTTTGCGCTCCTTTTTCTATTAAATGGGCTACTACTCTATGGGTTTTTTCGGTAGTCTGCGAAAACTTAAATGAACCCGTATCCGTCATAATACCGGTATACAAACATGCAGCAATTGCTGGGGTAATATGCGGAGCTTCTCCAAAAGCTGCTATGGTATGGTATACCATTTCACAGGTAGAACTCATGGTAACATCGGAATAGGTAACCTTGGCATAATCACTAGGTTGCTGATGGTGATCTATCATTACGAAAGTGGCCTCGCTATGCACTAACATTGTTTCAAGACTTCCTGTGCGAGAAAGGTCATTGAGATCTAAAGTAAAAATTAGGTCTGCCCTCTCTATAACCGCTTGTGTAGCCGCTGGTTGTCGTTCATGAATTAGAATAGTCTCACTTCCGGGCATCCATTTTAAGAATTTAGGAAAATCGTTAGGTACCACTACAGTACTTTCCTTTTGTAGGAATTTTAAAAAATGATAGAGGCCCAAGGAAGACCCAATGGCATCTCCATCAGGATTTTTATGGGGAACAATTACAATGTTTTTAGATGTGGACAGCAGTTTTTGAAGTGCCGTAGCTTCTGCTAAATTCATGCGCGCAAAGATACGATAATATAACATTGTCGTAATCTGAAGAAAAGTAAATTTGAGTGTTTTTAAGTCAGGATTATGAGAAAACTACGATTACTTCTTACAGGAATGGTTGTAACGCTTTTCTTTAGTTGCAA
>JBCDGY010000044.1:0-14727 GCA_039414375.1 Bacteroidota bacterium
CTACCTACCGTCCCTGATAGGTGGGTCCGAATTTTCAAAGTCCTTTATATGTAGGGACTTTTCAAATACATGATAACGCCTTTTATTTGGTTTCATCTATTCCGCAAAAAACAGTTTTAGCGAAACTTGAACCTGATTTAACCAGCCAATGCGTTAATATTACCAATGTTAATGGTGCTAAAAGTAGTATTTCCGTAACTAAAGAACCGCTGTCTATTTCGTCACAAATACCTCAAGCAATACCTGTTTCCAATTTTTCAGGTGACCTTGCAAATTTTAATTTTAATGACGTAATTCAAACCTGTCCGTTACCCTTTGATCTTGGGGAGAGTGAAATAAAAACCAGTCGCAATCGTATTGATGCAGATGCCATTTCCACTTCGACAATCACTGTACAATTAAAAGATTATCAAGGGGTAAATATTGGTAATGGTGGGGAAACTGTTGTTATTAGCACCTCATCTGGAACCCTTTCGACAACTACGGATAACGGTAATGGCACCTACACCGCTACCTTAACTTCGGCAACAACACCTGGTACGGCTACACTTTCATTCACGGTCAATGGGCAAAGTGCGAGTGATACAACAAACGTAGTTTTTGAAGCGGTAATTGCCCAATCCCCTCACCTTTACCTACAAGCAGCAGGTTCCACAGGAGCCGATGGCAGTGTGGCGGGCATTCATTTGCGGTGGCTCTTTAAAAACGACTTACGCAAGCACCTGCCTAAGGGCGACCTTGCCAGTTCTACAGCCAATTATAACAAACCCAATGATTTGGTGCGCTTGTTTCGAGCCTATTACGTGGAGGCGCCAGAGGTAATTGACCTTACGCAACCCCCTAAGGCAATAGAACGACAAAGGGCACTATGGTTGTACGAGGTAAACGGGGCTACCCTAGTCTTACATTTTAAAGACCGAGATCGCTACCGCAGTGCACGTTCGGCCCATAATCCCAAAAGTGAACCCGTAGCCTTTTTAGAAGCCTATGGAGACGGTCTATTGGAATTGGAAAGTCGAGGAGCGCTCTTTTTTGGCATTCGATTTAAAACTGTAAACCAAGCCTCCCCCAGTGTGCGTACCGAGATACTCTCGGTGGAGGGCAATACCCCAGCAGCACCTAGGGCTATTACGGCGAGAAAGACTTTTAGTGGTAGTGCGGCTCTTAGTAACCCACGATTACAGGTAGAAAATGGGCGTGTTTTTCGTTGTCAGGCCACCAATTGTCGTATTACTGAAATTAGTATTGATTTTTATCATATTGCTTACGACATTGGTACGCCCGGGGTGGGCTGGACGCTCTTAGGGGAGTTTTCTTTGGCTACTGATGACACTACTGTTTTTACACGTTTAGAACCTACCCCCAATAGTGTCAATGGCCAATGGCCCAGATATAATGATGGCGCCTTAGTTAAGGTACAGAACTACAAGGATAAGTGGAAAGTCACCAATCCGGTAACCCAAAGTAGTATCCTACAAACGGTAGAGGACTACATTGCTTTAAGCGATGCAGAGGACAATCCTTCTGCCATCGAAAGTTTCAATTTTGAAGATGCGCTTCCTGAGGGAGTAGACCCTTCTGAAGATACTAGCTTTGAGCTGGCCAACTTGGTTTTATTGCAGCAAGCTTCCTTCGATTTTCATGTGGCCCGTATGTTAGGGCTAGGGCATTTAGACTTGGATAACGAGGCGAAAAGTGGGCAACAAGTGATGTATATGATCACCTACGAAACCAAGGTGACCGAAAAAGAGGGTGTTTTGGTGTCTGAAGAGACCGAACATCGGTACATAACCTTGCCCACCTCCATTAATGACCAAAGGCTACCCATACCTGTTAATCTCAAAACCCCACAACCTGGACTTGTACCCAATAACGGACTTGGCGTAAATGAGGTTGCGCTAACAGATGCAGACGGTTATACCCATGACGGGAAAACCAGATTTATCTCCCTTTTTGTAGCGGAACCAGAGGATCTTACCGAAGATTTAGGGTTTTATCATGTTTCCACCGAATTCAACCTATCTGAAGCTACCGAAGCAGTATTTGCTGGAATTGAATTTAAAACTGCTGGCGCCACGCAATGGATACGACCAGAACTTCCCAATACGGATCAATATCAAAATTTAGCGCCTTCGGGGCAAACGCCTTATAACGAAACCATACACTTGCCTTTGCCAGAAGCTGGTATCCCGCTATATGTGCACCGACAGCGAGAGTCTGGCACACATGTCTACAGCTCTTATGGCGTCAACTGGTTTTCGCGAAGTACGCCGAGCACGGTGGAACATCAATTGCAAACGACCATTAAGCCCAAGGATAAGTTGGCACCGCCCCATAATCGGAATGCTTTTTTGGTCGTGGAAGAAGCGCCCCTGGTATTAACCTCCGCTAAGGAACAGCAAATGTTAGCCAATATTACGGGGGACGATAAAACTTTAATACGTCTAACATTTGATTATCATACACGGCAAGACCTGTTGTCTTACAAAGTAACCCCAGAAAATATGGCAGGAGCTAGCGATCCCCTAGCGCCCGATGCTATTTTTCCTGATGATCAGGAAGTTTTTGGAAAAGCCGTGGAGCTGTTTTATCGAGATGCTTTGCCGCTAAATGTTACCGGACGGGTAGTACAAATAGAGGACCATCCTACCAATCCCGTACTTTCCGTAATCAGTACAGGATCGTATACCCTAGACAGCACTGGGGAAACGCTAAGCCCCAATCTTCCGGCGGGTCAATTTTCCAATTTTGTAGGGGGAGTTTTTGTATTAGAAGATCAGGAGTTTATCATCCATAAAGTAGAAGCCGGCCCCAAGTTTACCGTGTTTAAAAAACAATTGTCCGATCGTTTGATGGCGCAAGGCAATCCGGTAAATGAAGATGACCTGGCCTCCCCAGAGGTCAACGGAGAAGGCCTGTTTTTGGCCGTTGAGAACCTACTCAATACCAGCAGTTGGGGTAGTCCTAATCCACATCCGCTCAAAGTACAAATTGGTGATAACTGGCCGGTGCATCGTGAATTGATCAAGACCCAAGGTGCTGATACAGGTGTCGAAGAATGGGTAGAAAAGTCTCGTGGGTATTGGGATACCGCCTCGATCACCAAAGAATTAGAGGTTATCGGTTTAGACGATAACGGAAACCCCATAAAAGAACATCGGGGGAAGTACAAGATTCGTTTTTCAGAATTGCAATTACCCAATCATCCGCAAGCAGGACAAGACGATCCAGTACAGTGGTACAAGGGTATGGTTAGGGTGCATACCTCAAAAGATTCCGAAGGGAGGAGGCGCGCTTTAGAAGTGATTTATACCCAACATATTGGAACACAAAACAAGTTGGTACTCTATGCAGAAGATACTAGTTTTTCTTCAGAGGATACTTATGATCCCATACTTACTGGTGCCGTTACCGTTAATTATTACCCTGGGTATCGCATATACCTCTATGCCAATACAAGTGCTGGACTCACGGAGAATACGGTGTTGCCTTTAGAGGGAGCTGGTATCAAATATGGTTGTTTTGGTTTGCGCACGGTGACTAGCGAAGCGTACTATGCCTCTCGCATAGCTCCCCCAACGGTATTTTACGCGCAGGAAGTGATTGAACCATTAATCCCCGAAAAGCCCTTGGGAGTACTTTTCGCCACACGTCCAGACCGTTTCGGAAAGGCAACCTATACGCTAACAACCACATTTAAACACAAACCACATGGGCTACAATACTACCGTAGTGAAGACGACGCTTTGTTAAATACCCTTTACAAAGCGGCAACGGTGAAAACCATTAAAGAAGCCCTAAAAAATACCGATCCACAGTTTCTCGGCAACCGATGGCAGAATGTATTGGGATTTGACTATGTCTACCCCAACGGATCGTATCAAACCAATGGCTTATTTGCCATATATCCGGAGGATGAGGAGGGGTATCGTTTTCCCAATCCCGATCATCCATCGCTTTTTCAAAACGGCGGTTCTCCAGGACAAGTACCGCCTGGGGCGATGGCCGATCGTATCAAAGAAGCTATTTTTCAAGTATTCGTGCCGCTCACGGAGATTCCGTTAATCTATGAACACATCACTACGGATGCCGATGCCATTCCGGCCAATCGACCTCAAGTAGTACGAGATCGTAATGGTGCCCTACTGGTTCCTGGAGCTGACGGTTTTGAGATGGCGCCTATGGCGAAGATAACCGGAACCAATACGGTTCAATTCACCGATTTTGGACTAGATGGTACCTCAAACAATGTGTATTTCTATGCAGTAAGAGAAATTAGTAATAAGTTGGTCTTTAGTGATTTTAGCCCGGTGTTAGGGCCTATTCAACTAGTGAATACACTACCTCCAGTAGCTCCTGGTATACAGCAGGTGGTTCCCGTATTGGAAAATACTGCTTTAGGTATTATACCCCGCATGATCATTAGAGTGAATGCGTATCCCCAAGTGGCTGGGATTACCCGCTTGGCCCTGTATCGCGCTATAGATGCAACAGCAGCATTATCTTTACGTAGCATGGCCAAAGTACAAGAGTTAGATTTGGCGGCTACGGACCAACTGGAGGGGAATCGCTGGGAGATTGGGGATACTTTCGCAGATCTCTCTGAAATTCCGTTTGGCGATCCTTTGTTTTACAGGGTGGTCGTCCTACGGGAAGTAACTTATGCTGATAGTGAAAATCCAGAAACCATAATTACCGAATATGTGCCCTCTCAGCCCTCAAAATTATTGGTGTCCGCGTTAGTGGAAAGTACAGCGCCACAAGCTCCGACCATCGCAGCGGAAACAGGATCGATAAATGCTAATCAAGAGGTGAATCAAGTGGTATTGCGTTGGAACAAAACGGCCTACAATGGCAAGTACTTCCTGTATAAGTTAAATGACCAAGGACAATGGGGTAAGATATATGAGATAGCTTCGAACGAAGCGGAGATTGTGGTGCCTTTAGCGGAAACAGAATGGGGTTCAGATACCTTACCCATTGCGGATCCTGCGAATGACAACGCTAACCGATATCATCATTTTAAGGTAGTGGTAGAAAATACGGCAGGTCTTATGAGTAGTGAAGCCCCTTTAATAACCATACCAAAACCAGACAATTCATAAAATACAGTAATAAAGGCAGCCTACTTGCCGACAAAACAAAAGAATAGACAATATGAAGAAAAATAGAGCAACCTTAAAAGGGTATTTTAATACCGGAGACCGCCCTACTGAAGGGCAGTTTGCGGATTTAATTGATAGTTTTCTGCACTTAGAGGAAGATAATATAGAGGAGATACAAGGTGCTTCTTTTTTAAGAAGTGATACCAATGATTCCTACGATGGGCAGGTGTTGCGCATGGGCTATGGAAACAAAAGTAGGATCGATTTCATCAACAATGACGATGCCAAGCAATCCATAAGTTTGGAATACGAAGCAGCGGATACGGCTCTAAATGAACAAGGCTATGCTTTTAGAATAAAGTCCCGGAATGCAAGCCCCCAAAAAGCACATTTAGAAGTAGAGGGCGGGGTGTATGCCAACCATTTTAGTATAGATAATTCCAGTACAAGATTCACAAAAGCTTCTAATAATGCCGTTCGTTTGACAACTCCTACAGGTTATCTCGAGTTTGGATCTAAGAATGATGATTGGTGCCATTTCTATACCGATAAGCCTAAATATTATTTTAATAAAGAGTTAAGGATTGATAGCGGTGTTGTTAGTTCTTACAACGAAGATTTAATATTAACAAGAATTGGTAGCTCGCAAGATCGTCTTAGGATAACCACGGGTCATTGTATTAGTGATCAAGATTTTTTGATTCATGGAAGAAGTAGTCAAGCGCTAATTATTAAAGCTTCAAATAGTAGTGTTAATACCCCTTGTATTGTGCGCTTTCAAAGAGGCAATACTAATAAAGGATATATGGGTTATGGATCAAGTAGTAATGGTCACCTTTATTTAGCGAATCACGAAGGGACAGACTGTTATCTAGTATTGAAGACCAATGGAGAGGCAGAGTTCAATAACAATGTACGTGCCGATAATTTTATCCTTTCTTCAGACGTTCGCCTAAAGGACAATGTACAGCAGTTACAACAAGAGCGTATTAAAGCCAACTGGGTTTCTTTTGAAATGAAGGGAGAAAAACGGTATGGCGTTAGTGCTCAGGAGTTGGAAAAACACCATCCAGAGTTTGTGTCTACCGACGAGGAAGGTTATAAATCTGTAGCCTACATCGATTTGTTGGTTGCTAAAAATGCAGAACTGGAAGCGCGATTGGTGAAAATGGAACAATTACTAAACAACAAAAACAATGGCGGTACCCAATAATTATAATTTTTCGCTACGAGATGTTGCCAACGAATTACCAGGAGGGCAAAGTTCTTTAGACGAATGTTTTAGAGAGGCGACTTCCTCAAAGTTTGACTCGCGTTACCAAGGCAGTAAAAATTCGTTACGGAATTTTAGAAACTATAATAACGCTCCTAAGGTTACGCTTAGGGTTTCTCCAACGTCATATCTTAGTCGTAATAATAACGCGGTTGCTTTCAATATCAGGGTGACCTCTAATAGTTCTTGGCAGGTGACAGAAAGCGTCAACTGGATACGGTTATCACGAACCAGCGGCTCAGGAAATGGAACCGTTCGGGTTACCCTTCTTCAAAATACTGGCAGAATTGGCCGATATGCTTACATTAATTTTCGTGCTAATGGAGTTTCTTTTCCTTTTTTGGTTGAACAGGCTGATGATGACGATCCTAGAATTTAAAAATCTTCTATTAGATAACTATGAGTACTACAGTTAACGAAAAGCAGCTACAACTACTGGCTGCCGCTCTAAGAACCCTCGGCGGTACTTTTGATGTGCCCACGCTGCATTTGATTTTTGCAGTAGGGGAAGCGGTAGCCGAAAAAGGCGAAGATCTTTCCATAGGGGAGGTACGTGCTATAAGTGAACGTCTCGCGAAACAATACCAACCCAAAGAAGAAGGATAGCGCTAAGATGATTGTATTACTAGATAATGGTCACGGTGGTATCATCAACGGTAAGTACCAAACTTCGGGAAAACGAAGCCTGCTTTGGAAAGATGGTTCCCAGCTTTTTGAAGGGGAGTTTAACAGGGCCATAGTTAATGGAATCATTGAACAGTTAACCCGTCTAAATATTGCTTACGTTAACCTAGCGCCCGAATATCGAGATGTACGTCTGGAGACCCGCGTAAAAAGAGCTAATGCCTATCCTAAAGACCAAAGTTTTTATCTCAGCATACATACCAATGCTGGCGGGGGGCATGGCTCTGAGATATTTACGGCTCCAGGGGATACCAAAAGCGATCGTATTGCGACGGTTTTTGGACAGGAGTACCAAGCTGTATTTCCCGATAGAAAGCTGCGTACCGATTTCTCCGATGGTGATCTGGACAAAGAACGCCGCTTTTATGTGTTGACCAAAACACGCATGCCAGCTATTTTAACGGAGAGCTTCTTTATGGATAATGAAGAAGAATGTAAAAACCTTTTAATGACTCCCGAGGGACGTCAACAAATTATAACCTATCATATATATGCTATTCTGCGGGTACAAAAAGAACTTTTTTAAACCAAACATCATGATATTACAACGCGCTTTTCCAATGCTGCTTAGCAGTATATGCCTAACCCTGGTTATGGGTTGTGGCACTTTTAAATCGGCTTTGTACGATCAACATTCGTATCAAAAGGCAGTAGAAATTAAAGTAGATGCCGCTCGATTGATGGATAAAGCCTCAGAACCCTACAGCAATCATACCCAACACGCAGAGGAGGTATTGGCAGAGCTTGATAAAATGGTGATTTATGAAGCCAACAAACCCAACAATTCCATTTCCTTACGCATGTGGAAAATATTAGCGGATAGTGATAAAAATCTATTGGCAGGTTTTATTAAAAAGTGGGAAGCAGATGGGACACTCAATCCAATTTTGGTATCGGAAGCACAGTCTCAGGTGGCTGAGGCTTTTGATCTATTGATTCAATACGAAGGCAAAAAAGAAAAGGCTACCGAGGATAGCTTAATAACCCTAATTCTTAAAAAGGAATAATCCGAAAACAGTAAATTATGGATATTGATGCTATAATAAGGGAGTTAAAAGGTACGCTTCTCAATACACTTGGAGATCACTACGATGGTTTTAAAAAAGCGACAAAAGCAGATCTGGAAGCTTTTTTAAAGGCCTCTGAAGGCAAGTTAAGCAGATGGACTATGCTGTTGGCCAATGGAGACCTCAGCATTGACGATTATGAATGGCTTGTTCAGAGTCAAAAAGATTTAATGGAAATGAAGGCCTTACAGCAGATGGGTATTTCTAAGATTAGCCTGGGTCATTTTAAAAATAAAGTCGTCAAGACCCTAGTAGGAATTATCAAAGGGCTATTACTGTAATTCTTTTATCTTAATCCAATTCCTCCGTTGGAGCGTTTTGGCTTTTTTTAGAACGAAAAGAGGCAAAAACAATGCCTAGGGTACCTGTAGTAATGGCTACATCGGCTACATTAAAAATAAACTGGTTAAATATAAGCCTTCGCCCACCGTATTTAGGAACCCATTCGGGCCAGTGTGTATCGATTATGGGGAAGTAAAACATATCCACCACATAACCATCAAAAAAGGTGCTATATCCGCCCGCACTGGGTAGAAATTCTGCAACACCTTGTGAGGAATCTGAAAAGAGTACCCCGTAGAATAGGCCATCGATAATATTACCAAAAGCTCCTGCAGTTATCATCGCTAAAGAAATTACAAAAAAGCGGCCTTTATTTTTTAAAAATTGGTCGTAAGTAAACCAAAACAGCATGCCGCCGGCTACCAAACGGAAAACGGTTAGAATATATTTACCAACCTTACCTCCTAATTCCATACCAAAAGCAGCACCGTAATTTTCCACAAAACGGATTTGTGCCCAATCTAGGCCAAACATTTTAATGCCATCCCCTAAGGTAAAAGTAGTTTTGACGTAAAACTTGACTACCTGATCTAGGAGGAGAATCAATATGATTAAACCCAATATCTTAATAAAATTCTTTTGATTGCCTTCGCTCGCCATGGTGCCTTTATACGTTATCTCATCGACCATACCTTGGTCTTCTCGTTTTCTTTAAACGGGGCAAAAATAGTAGTTTTTGAGGCTTTTGGGAACGACCGACCAAAGAATTGAGATAAGTAGGGACATCAAAAATTATTGTATTTCTTTACTTTGGAGTGTCGAACTAATCAAGAATAGCCTCTAGCCTGAAACATGAGAAGCAGTGGCTATTTTATTATCGTACCCTTCTAATCTTTTGATTTCATAATGAAAGGTCTCATAATCCATAGGGTATTTTTAATACGCTCTACTTGTAGATCATCGGCCATCTTTGGTCATCATCTGAAAATCTGCTGCCAGAATATAATTTAATAGTAGCATGTCTTGTTCTTGATAGGTTTGGGGCTATTGCACTTCTTTTTAGTAGTGTTGTTTGCTTGCTTCAAGAGGGATCTTTATCGTTGTTGTGGGGGTATCGCCCTTGCTGATTTTCATACCAGAAATTGTAGTAAAGAAGCCTATAGGTAATATTGTTTTGTTCGTAAAGCTGAAGCTAGCCTGAGCAAACCTTACAAAAGGTCAAGTTCTTCGGTGCCTTAAGACTATACAAGGCCTTACTTTCTCTTGAACGTCTGGTCGGCGTTGTGCCCGTAATAAAGGGAGCATTATATTGGTTTATCGGATTGTTGTCAATTTAAAATACTTGATATAAGGTATTGAAGGGTATAAATAACCCTAGATAGGTGTCAATAACAGGCTTCTATTTTTTGTTGTATCAAAGTCTTTTCTGCCTTTGACTGAGATAGTTTTAAGGCTTTTTGATAATAAGGAATAGCTGTTTTGTACTGACCCAATTTGGCATGGCAAACTCCTAAGGCACAGTAAAAGTGAACATTTTTTTGGAGCTGTGGTGCCTGTTGTAGGGCTAGTAAATCTGCCAAACCTCCCAGGCGATCAATACCAAAATATTTGGCTACGGCTTTATTAAAAGAGACAAAGACATTTGGCCATCGTTGTTCTAAGAGGGAATATTGTTGGTAAATGCTTTGCCATGGCGTTGATGCCCAGTCCTTGGCCAAGCAGTGTTCGGCAGCAATTCCTGCAAGCCAATGATAAGGGCCTGGGTTTTCTGGACCCATGGCGGCGCCAAGAAAATGCATGCCCTCGGCAATAAGGTCTTGGTCCCATAAGGTACGATCTTGGTCGGCCAATATAACTAGAGCGCCTTGGTTGTCTAGTCTTGCGTTAAAGCGAGACACATGTAGTAGCATAAGGGCTAGTAGTGCATTGGCCTCAAGATGGTTGGGATATTTATTTTGGAAGTCCCTCATCAAACGGACCGCCTCCAGGCATAGTTCCATGCGAATGGGGTGGTCCTGTTGCGAGGCATAATAGCCCTCGTTAAATAACAAGTATAATAGGAAAAGTACGCTTGCCGTACGTTGGTGTAACTGTGCGTTTTCCGGTATTTCAAAGACAATGGTGCCTTGTCTGAACAGTTGCTTACTGCGAAACAACCGTTTATTGATGTTAGCAGTGGTAGTTTTTAGGGCATGGGCAATTTCTGAAACACTTAGGCCACATAGGTTCTTTAGCGCCAAGGCCATTTGAGAGGCAAGGGGCAACTGCGGATGGCAGCAACAAAAAAGCATTCGCAAAGTGCTATCTTGATGATGTATCCCAGTAGTTTCAAAAAGTGATGACAAGGCAATAGCTGGTTGTACTTTGGTTTTAAAGTGTTGTTGGCGTTTTAGGTAACTAATGGTTCGATTTTTGGCAACAGCCATTAACCAACCTTCAGGATTGTGAGGAATACCTTTAGCACTCCATTGTTCCATAGCTGCTACCAAAGTATCTTGTACAATATCTTCGGCAATCACTACTGCTTCCAAGCCAAAATAACGAACCAATATCGCAACCATTTTAGCATGGTGATGTCTAAAGAAGTGATCGGCAAGCTGATTTGGTGTTTTAGGAGCCATCGGCTATCATAGGTCTTACATAAATCTCAAAATAATGAAGTAAGGGACAAGCCTTAGCCAAATCGATTGCCTCCTCGAGGTTGACTGCTTTAAGTATAACGAATCCAGCGATGACCTCCTTTGCCTCCAAAAAGGGACCATCGATAAGAATATCGCTTTGGCTTCGTAAGTGTGCTCCAGATTGTTCAAGGCGGTTATCTGAGCGGTGACGCTCTCCTAAAGTAAGGACCCATTCTCGGTACTCCGCTAACCGTTGTTGTAGGGCTTCGGGTGCATAATCTAATTCTGTTTTGCCTTTTATCAATAAAAGATAGTCTTGCATGATATACTGCTATTCGAAGATTATAATTGCTCTTTAGGCAAGCCAACTTTTCTAAGGTACAACAATGAATAGTTAAGTCGTGCCAATGGCTTTATCTAAGAAGGTAATTAAAGGGCGAGTGGCCTCTAGGTATTCTATAATGGTGGATTGTAGCTTAGGAGTGTTGTAGTAATGTTTTAACGGAAGATTTCCCATAGCATAAAATTGTTTTAGGCTAATAAGATCGGTTTGCGCTAAGGTTTGCTGAAACATTTTGGCTATTCGTTTTGATCTTTCACCCTTAAGGGGTCCGAGCTTAGCGGTAAAAGCTGGAGTAGATACGATATTGATGAAAGTTTCGGGGTCTTTTGCTATAGCCAGTCGTATGGCCTTCAGGGAATCCCTTTTTAGGGTAAAAGCGCCACCTCCAACATGAATGTTGTGCGCACTAATGCCAAGATAAAAACCAGGTCTTCCAGATTTTTTACCCCCCGGAACAAATCCGGCTTTCATCAAGGTATGATAAGGGGTTTTGTCTTGGGAAAAGCGCAAGTCTCTGTGAAGTTGAAATAGGGCTTTTTTAGGATCTGATGGAATGGTGTGGTCCCAGCACTGTACTGTTTGAATTAATTCAGAAAGCAATGCTAAAAAAGGTTTTTTTACATGCTGTTCGTAGTCTGCTAGATGCGCTTTAAACCATTCACGATCATTATTGACTTCTAGCGCTTCAAAAAATGTGGTATACGAATTAGTTATCATAATTCAAGTTGTAATAGGTTAAGAGCTTGGTAAGCCAGGGCTTCCCAATGGTGTTTTTCTGCAAAGGATATTTCGAACCAACCATTTAAGGGACCCTTTCTTTTAAAGGGTTGAAATAACTTAAGTTCGTAGTCCACTGTATTAGGATCAAAAGCCTTCCCCAGCTTAACGACCAATTTTTGCTTGGTAGAGAAAAAGGCAAACACTTTACCTTTATAGGTAATGGCTTCGGAACGCATCATTTTTCCAGAACTGATTGCTGGACTGGCATCCACCAATCGGTTTTTTATAGCTTCAAAATATTGGGCTTCCATAAAGGCGTTTTTTATAATGTCAATTGAAGCGAAACAAATAGGACAGTAAAGCCTACTTTTTTGGATAAAAAATGTAGGGTCAGCTTTTGAGAGCTGTTGAAGGAACACTCAAAGAGGAATTACCTTTTGGCAAGCTGTTTCCTAAGGAAGCGTACCCAAAAATTCCAAGGAGTACGTAGTTTTTTATTGAGCAATCGGTTTTCCAAATTGTCAAACCCATCCTCAATAAGTGCATTGTGCAGGGCCCGTATCCCAAATAACCACAAAAAAGTACTTTTTCCTGTAGTGGTCATCTGAATAGTATGTATTAGCATGGTTTGCGTTTCGCCTTGATCGAAAATCTCAAACTTATGAATACCATTAAAACCCCTGGGTTTTGAAAAGCGGAATTGGATAATTTGATTTGGGTTATGGTCTTCTACGATATAGCGTATGGGGCCGTGTCCTCCTCTAGCGCCTACTTGGATTCCTTCGGGAAATGACATAGCTGGCCATCGGTCTTTAGGCCATAGCTGATCTTCTGTGGAAGACAACGTAGCAAGAGCATTCGCTACCATAACTTTAGGAAGATCGAAACAGCGTTTATGAACGTTAAGTACTTTCATAGCTACAGGTAAGCGTGTCTTGAATGGTTTTAAAAATCCCCTAGCATCAACTGCTCTAACAATATTTCCATTTCAGCAATTGGCTTTTGAAGAATTAAGTAGGAATGTTTGGCGGTAGGAGAAGGTTGCCAACTATTGCGGCCTTCGGGATCAGGAATACAAATACCAGGTTCACTTTGAGACCAATAATCGCCAACTCCATCACGAACGGCATAAAGCACAGCCGTTTGATCAAAAGTGGAATTGTTGTGTATTTTTCCTTGAAACTGATCTTTGGTCCAAGGCGCATACTTACTAAAATGATAAAAGCCTAGATAAAGCGGAGCATCTTTTGGGAGTGTATTAAAAACTTCCCCTGTTTTAAGGTCTTCGCCTACCTCATAACCTAGGTAAGTGACTGGTATCTCTTGCAAAGCGGCCAAAACATTTTGGGTCACGCCCAACATACCACCATCAAAATTCCACTCCTTGCGTTCCCCTTTGGGAAATTGACCTCCCATAATCACAATTTCTTTGATTTTTGCCAAAACCAAGGCTTTTCCAGAGCGTTTAGAATAGGTATCGGGTTTGGACTCCAATAAGCGTTTAATGTTCATTAGTGGCCCTACGGTAACCAGGGTGATACTTTTATCTTCTTGTTCACTTAAGATTTTTCGATAAAGCTCGGTAGCTTCTGGCACAGTAGACGGATAAGCATCGTAGGGTAGACTATCTACTAGAATTTTATTGTAATTCCACTGGGCTTCATAAGGCTCAGCTTCTCGTAAACCAAGAAGAATATTGGGATGTCCGTAGAAGGTATTTACTGCATCAATGGCACTAATAGTATGTTTTTCGGTACTCCAGCACATTACTGCCAGTAATTCCGCTTCTTTTTTCTGATGAAAGTGATTCAACATGGCTAGCGCACCTAAATCATCGGCATCGCCTCCAAAATCCGTGTCAAAAATGATCTTTGGTTGCGCAAATATGGCCAAAGAAAATAATAAGCTTAAGGTTACGGTATTACAAGAAAGAGGGAAGGCGTATCTCATGCAAATTGAACTTTAGTTCCCGTATTTTTCAATTTTAGGGAGCAGAAAGTTAAACTTTTTAGGGCAATGCCTTTTGTACGCAGTATCTTAAGCTGTGCCATCATGTGTTCACGTAGCGCTCCTTAATAATGTCCATATGCCATTGGTCATGTCCTGGAACTATAAAGGCTGCTGCTCTTGCAGACATTGGACCTATTTGGATATGACCAATACGTACTAGGGCTTCAGGCGTAAAACTATGAAGCATTTGCAGGGAGTAGCGTCTGGTAGTTTCAAACTCTTGCAACAACGCTTCTAATGACTTGGTATTAGCTCCTGAAGGTTCAATAAAAACGCTTTGATCAAAATCCGCCAAAACAGTTTTGTCGTTACGGGCAAATCGTAGACACCGGTACATAAATACCCGCTCTGTATCGATCAGGTGCTGAAACACCTGTTTAATGGTCCATTTATTTTCAGCATAGGCAAAGTTTAGTTTATCCTTTGGGATCGCAGTAAAAAAAGCGGTGACTATTTCCTGACCATGCGTAAAACTCGGAATAAGTAATGCATGAGCAGGTAGTTTATCGAGGTATCGCCTATAATAAGGAGCATATTCATCGGTAGTTAGATCTTGAAGCGTCATCGTGTTTTAATTTAATTTGAATGAAGTATTTTAAAATTAGTAGGATTCTAGACTATA
>JBCDGY010000045.1:0-14689 GCA_039414375.1 Bacteroidota bacterium
CAATAAAGGAGTGTCTATTTTAAATCAAATCTCTTCTTCAAGGCGATTAAAGCATAACAACACCTCCCCCCCCTGCCAAAAATACTTGGTAAAAATATTTTGGACTTAACTACAAAGTCAAATATAGTGGTTTGGTGTTGGTGAAATTCTTTTTCGAAGATGGTTTTCTTGCGGTAAAATTGGAGATCATAAAAGCGGTGCTAGAGCAGCTAACTCTTATACCTTCCTCCCATCTAACAAATTGATTGTTCTAGTACCGTAGGCCGCATTTTTTTCAGAGTGGGTCACTTGAATAATAGTAACTCCTTCCGCATTCAACTGTTTAAAAAGTGCCATAATCTCTTCTCCTTGAGTAGAATTGAGGTTACCCGTGGGTTCATCGGCCAATAATAGCTTGGGCTTTGCTATTAAGGCTCTAGCCACACCGACCAATTGTTGTTGACCTCCACTCAGCTGACTAGGGAACAGGTCTTTCTTACCCACAATTTGAAAGCGGTCTAGCATGTCAGCTACCATCGCCTTGCGTTCTGTGCTTTTATATTTTTTATACAACAACGGCATTTCTAAGTTTTCATAAACCGTTAAATCATCTAAAAGATGGTATGCCTGAAACACAAAACCAATATAGGTTTTGTAAAGGTTGGCACGATTCTTTTCCTTTAAGGTATGAACTGGCTCTCCCAAAAATTGATATTCCCCTTCATTAAATTGATCTAACATCCCAATAACATTAAGGAGCGTAGACTTTCCAGACCCAGAAGGACCCATAATAGAAATGAACTCCCCTTCGTCAACATTAAGGTTGATGTCTTTTAACAAAAAAACACGTTGCCCTCCGGTATTAACCCACTTAAAGATATTTTTGAGTTCTAACAACATACTATTAAATTTTACTCGGTTCTTAAACTTTTTACAGGTGTTTGCAAAGCAGCCATTATAGTTTTGCTACTCACAGTTAACAAAGCTATTACTAAAGCGATGGTCCCTCCCGCCATAAAAAACCAAATACTTAGTTCTATTTTAAAAGGGTAATTCTGTAACCATCGATGCATAGCCCACCAAGCAATGGGAGCGGCGATTACAAAAGAAATTACAACAAGTTTTAAATAGTCTCTAATGAGTAATAGTGCAATATTGCCGACACTTGCACCAATCACTTTACGAACCCCAATCTCTTTCGTACGCTGCGAAATAATTAAAAAAGAAATGGCAAACAGGCCTATGCAGCTCAAGGTTATAGCAATAAGTGAACCCGTGGTTACCATGGTTGTTATTCGTTTTTCTCTGCGATAGGTGCGATCGATATTTTCGTCTAAGAACGACCCTAAAAACTCGGCATTGGGTTCAATCTTTGCCCAAGCCTTTTCGACGGCCTCCATGGACCGCCCAAGGTTAGCTGAAGCAACTTTCACATAAGCGTAGTACAAATCCCAATCACGACTTTTAAAAATTGTCATAGGTTGAATCGCCATATCTAATCGCTCAAAATGATAGTCTTTAACTACCCCCAAAACTGGTAGTTTAAGAGAGTCGTTGATCTTAACATAGGCTGTTAAGGGATCTACCTCGGCAAATTCTCTCGCCATTGCTTCATTGATAACTACCCCCCTTTCTTGTTTTGAGAATTCTCTTGAAAAGCTTTTGCCTTTGAGTACTGGGATATCCAAGGTCTCTACAAAGTCATCATCTACAGTGAGCACATTCGTATTGATGACGCGGTTTTTATATTCAAAACCAAACATGCTCCTCGATATACTACCATCTTTACCGACCCCTAAGTTATTATCGGCTCCTGTTATTTGAAGAATATCCGGGTTTCCCGAGAGTTCATTACGCAACAAATCCAAAGCTTCATAGCTATCCTTTTTGCCGTCTATTGGAAACGAAATCACCTGTTCTTTATTAAAACCAAGGTCTTTATTACGCATAAAACGAAGCTGGCTTTGAAGTACCAGCGTTCCGATAATTAAAATAGTAGCCACTCCAAATTGAACAATCATAAGGACGTCACGCACACGATTTTTACCCGATTGTTCTAGTTTTCCTTTCAAGGAGTTCAGGGTTCCTAGCCTGCTCAACAAGACCGCTGGATATCCTCCGACAATGAAAGTAATAAGCAAAATCACCCCGAAGAAGCAGAATAGCGTTAAAGGGTTGATAATAAGGTTAAAAGAGACATCAGTATCAAACAGTGTTTTAAATTCTTGCAAGAGCAATGCGCTTAATAACAAACCTATACCCGTTGCAAACAAAAAGAGAAACAGACTTTCTATCCAAAATTGAAAGAACAACTGTTTTTGCTTGGCCCCCAGCGCCTTTCGCATTCCAATTTCTTTCAACCGTTGTCCGCTGCGAGCCACACTCATATTGACAAAATTGACAAAGGCAATAAATAGGATAAGAAGGGCAATGCCCAGAACCAAATAAGGTCCGCTACGACTTATGTCAAGAACGCCTTTTTCAAAACTCACAAAATTCACTTCATTTAACGACACCAGTTGAAAACGATAGTAGCGACCGTCTTTATCTGGAGTGGCCCCATCACGCTTGGCATTGGCGATACGCTCCGCAAAGTTCTTTGAAATCAAAGAGCGTGTCGCACCATCGAATTGAGCAGGGCTCGTATGCTGAGCCAGTTGCACATAAACATCGTGATACCTATTATTCCAAGTGTCTTTACTGGTTTGATATGAAGCTTCTTCTTCAAAACGCATGGCTACATCAAACTCAATGGTGCTATTGTCTCTAATATTTGCCACAACCGCACTTACCGTAAAAGGTTTGTCTTTACCATCGATAAGAATATTTACAGTTTTGCCAACAGCATCATCTTCCCCAAAAAGCACATTTGCCATTTCTGCTGTAAGCACAATATCTGAGCGATTCTCGAGTGGATTATCTACTTTTCCTTGGAGTACGGGGAAAGAAAACATAGCAAAGAATTCCGCATCCACCCAATTGACATCCATATTGATCTCTTTCTCCCCATAGGATACAATTACCTCTTCCTCTAAAAGACGGGTGGCCTTATCGATACCTGGCACTTCATTTTTAATGGTAGGCATTAGTGGAGCTGCATGGCTTTCACTAACCTGTTGCCCTTTGGGATTTTGCCATACAGAATACACTTTAAAAAGGTCATCACGATTTTCATGAAACCTGTCAAAAGACAGCTCAAAGAATCCTGCCATAGTTAATAAAATAGCCGTAGCAAAAGCTACTGAAAGGCCAATAAGGTTTAAAAGGGTAAAGGTTTTGTTTTTGAGAAGGCTTCTCAAAGCGATCTTGGTGTGATTCTTTAACATGAATGCTCTTTTTTGATGATGAATGATGCCATTGAACTATGCGCTATTGTTTCCTCTAAATAATACCGTGGGACCTTTGCAGAAAAGGTAAAAAAGCGATGCGCTATCCAAATTATGGGAGAATTGCTGACTTCTTATAAATTTTAAGTCCTCACAACCAGGAGGTTGCTACGGGTTAAAATTTCGTCGAGCGTTGAACTTTCCACATACTTTGAATTTTGCAAAGGTCTCACCTTGTTAATCTGTTCTTAAGCTTTTTACAGGGTTTACCACTGCGGCTTTTATACTTTGATATCCCACCGTAATGATGGCAATGCCAACCGCTAATAGTGCAGCCAATGCTAACATCCACCATTGTACTTCTATCCTATAAGAGAAATCCTGTAACCATTGGTCCATGGCGTACCATCCGATAGGTAGTGCCACAAGGACCGCCCAACCTACCATTTTAAGAAAGTCAGTGGTTAAACGATATGAAATTTGACCGATGGTAGCTCCCAGAACCTTGCGAATCCCAATTTCTTTGGTTCTCTTTTGAGCATTAAACGTTGCCAATCCAAAGAGGCCTAAACAAGCAATTAAAATAGACAGGGCAGTAAATACCGAAAAGATTTGTCCTAGTCTTTGCTCGGCTTCAAAACTACTGTTGAAGGAATCGTCCATGAAATAGTAATTGAAAGGTTGCCCAGGAGCGATAGTATTCCAAATACCTTCAATGGTTGCGACCGTAGCGGCAAGGTCTGCTGTCCCCACTTTTATAGCCATAGACGCGGGAACCCCTCTAATAGTAATGCCGAGAGATTGAATATTTTTTCGCATGGTATCAAAATGAAAATTTTTGACAACACCAATAATAGTTCGGTACCTAATATCTACTTCCGCTGCTCCTAGATCTGGAGAGATTCTAAGATTAATAGCTTCCGTTGCACTTACATTCAAGGCTTTTAGGGTTGCCTCGTTAATAATAACGGCACTGGAATCCGTAGGGATAGTACTATCAAAATCTCTTCCTGCAATAAGCTGCAACCCTATGGTGGACACATAGTCATGGTCTACCCCCCAATATTCCATATTAATAGCATCTTCTTGATTATTGGCTCCTTCTTTAAAAAATGTTTGTCCTGTTCGCGCCGATGGGGTAGGTAGAAAGCTGCTCAAAGTAACACTTTGTACTTGACCTAATCGGGATACCTCGCGTTTGAGTGCTAGTTCTTTGCCAGCTGTTCCCTGTACATCGTCAATAACCAGAATCTGGTTTTTATCATATCCCAACTCTTTATTCTGTATAAAGTTCAACTGCTGATACACCACCACAGTAGCCACAATGAGAAGGATAGAAACGGTAAACTGAAAAATTACTAGGGCATTCCTAACGCGACTACCACCCACCTCTGATAGGCCACCTCCTTTTAAAACTTTGACGGGGATAAATCTTGACATGAAAAAAGCTGGGTAGGCTCCCGACAAAACTCCGAGTATAATGGTGATTGCTATTACAATTAACCAAAACCAAGGATTACTAAGCGGAATCGCAATGTCTTTAGAGGCCAGATCATTAAATAAAGGAAGTGCCGAAAAAGCTACAATTACCGCGAGCAACAACGATAACAAACATATGAGTCCAGATTCGGTGAGGAATTGGCGTACCAAATCAGTTCTGTTGGAACCCAAAGTCTTGCGTACGCCAACTTCTTTAGCTCTTTTCAAAGAGTAGGCCGTTGAAAGATTCATAAAATTCACAACGGCTAGTACAATTAAAAAGAGTGCTATAAATGAAAGAATGTAGATGTTTTGAATGTTTCCATTGGGACTAAGCTCTGATTTCATATCCGAATGTAAGTGAATGTCGGTTAGGGGCATAGCACTGTAATTGATATAATTACCTGAAGCGCGGAAGGATGCTTCGGTCATGCCAGGATAAAAGTCTTGTATCCAAGGAATAAGGTAACGTCCAATCAAGGCATTTAGTCCCTGTTGTAGGGCAGTCATATCGGCACCAGGAACTGTTTTTATAAATGTATAGTAATTATGACTACCCCAATGCCCTATTTGCGCATATTGAAAACTTGGCATAGACAGTAGTACACTGTGATTTCGTAAAAAAGAGTTTTTTGGAAAGTCTTCGATTACTGCGGTAACTCTAAAATTGCTGTCGTTATTTACCATCACTAATTGGCCTACTGCCTTTTGTAAACCAAAGTGTTTTTCCGCTGCTGTACGGGTCATAACCAGTGTATTGGGTTGCGTTAATGCTGTTTTTACCTCACCATCTAGTACGGAAATGCCGAACATGTTAAAAAAGGTAGTGTCTGCAAATGCCGTATGTTCTTCTTTTACATTGGATCGCGCATTGGCCGGTCTTATTAGAATACTGCCCTGATCACGCAAGCGGGTAGCTAGTGTTATTTGTGGATAATCGCGCATCAAAGTTTCCGCCATGGGTTCTGGAGTTTCCCCTAGTTGCTCTGGCAACCCACCAAACTTAATGTCAGCATGAACGCGATAGATGCGATCCGCATCCGCAAACATCCGATCATATTGTAATTCGTCATAAATAAAAAGGGCGATAAGCAAAGCGCCTGCCATACCTATAGCTAACCCGAGGGTATTGAGTGATGTAAAAAAAGGCTGCTTTTTTAGGCTTCTCCAAGCTATTTTTAAATTGTTCTTTAACATGATGTGCGGTTTTTGATGTGATTGTGAATAGGCTTGCTCAAGGCTATTCTGTTCGCAAGCTCTTTACAGGGCTTGCCGTAGCAGCCCTTAAAGCCTGATAGCTAATGGCTAATAGCGTAATGATCATTACGAGGGCTACCGCCAATGCATATACCCACCAATTGAGCGTGGTGCGATATTCAAAATTTTCTAGCCATTGCGACATAAAGTACCAAGCTAAAGGAGTAGCGATAGCTCCTGCAATAACAATAAGCGTAAAAAAGTCTTGTATCACGATGCCTAAGACATGACTTACAGTACCCCCCCAACACTTTTCTAATACCAATCTCCTTAGTTTTTTGAACAACAAAAAAGAGGATGAGACCATAAATACCCAAGCATCCAATAAAAATGGCAAGTGCTGAAAACACTCCAATTAGGGATAAAAAGCGCTTCTCAGTTTCGTAGAGTTCTGCCACACGGTCGTCCAAAAAAGAATACTCAAAAATATAATCGGGAAAAATTGCACTCCATTCTGCTTCAATGTGCTGTAAAGCACTCTGGGCAGTATTCAACTGAATTTTAACTGCCAATTCCGCAAATAGCTCTGGATGCGGTGCAATAAAAATAGGATTGATGTGCTCATGAAAGTCCTGATCGTGAAAGTCGGCCACCACGCCTACGACAGTACCCTTTACCAAGTTGCCATTAATTTCAATTGGTCTACCCAAAACATCGTTATCATTTGTAAGTCCTACTTTTCGAACAAAATCTTGATTGACAACCACTTCGTCTATAGTGTCCTTTTCAATAAAGTTTCTACCAGCAACAAGGTCCAGCCCAAAAGTGTTGATGTAGTTGGCATCTGCTGCTTTAACCATAAGGTTAAAAGTTTCCGTTTCTGGTCGATTGTCAAAGAAAACACTGGTCCCCCAAGAATTAGATCCCGCTCCAGGAGAAGCAAAACAGGCGGTTACTTCCTGTACTCCAGGATTTTGAGCCATCCGCTCTTTCAGTCCCTTTAAAGTAGTTAAGTTAATGTCATCGGGAATCTCTACCATTACAATACCTTCTTGATCAAAACCCAAATCGCTGTTAAGGGCATATTTCATTTGCTTGCCAACGGTAATGGAGGCGATTACCAATACGATAGAGATTACAAACTGAACTATTACTAAGGTTTTTCGGGTCATATATCCTCCAGTATCTTGTTGGGATAACTTTCTTTTTAGTGCCAACACCGGAGCTATGCGTGCGAGTAATACCCCGGGATAACTTCCTGAAAGTAAGGATACTATAAGCAAGAGGGCTAGCACAAAACCAGCTGATTTTAAGTTTAAAAGCCCTAGAAATGACAGTTCTAAGTCAAAAAGCGCATTGAACGTGGGAAGTGCTAAAAGGCAAAGTACAATACCTACCACTAGTCCTAAAAAGCTTACAATAACAGTTTCAACCATAAACTGCCAGAATAGCTGCTTTCTATCGGTTCCCAATACCTTTCGTATCCCTACTTCTTTGGATCGGTTAATGGATTGAGCGGTAGCTATATTGATAAAATTAATGCTGGCTACAACCAAAATAAACAGTCCAATAAAAGAGAAGATCCAAAGAGTTTTTGGGTCAATACCTCCACTGTACTTGCTGTCAAAATGGATATCGGCAAGGGCTTGTAATTTATAGTGGTGTACATTTTTAGAGTTGGGTCTAAACTTCGCTACGTAGCCTTTGAGTTGTTCTTCAATAGTGGCTATATCTTGCTCGGGTCTTAGGCGTACATAACAATGTAAGGAAGAGTTGATGCCTCCCCAACTTTCGGAAGCCATCCAAGGATCGTAACTTTTAAGGGTCTCAAAAGAGATAAAGAGTTGTGCCTGGGTTAAGGTGGTTTTGGGTAGATCTTTGAGTACTCCCGTTACCCTTATGGTTTCTGCATTTTCTAGCACAAAGGTTTGATTGATTGGATTGCTATTTCCAAACATACGTTGCGCCATTTTCTCTGTGATTAGGGCAGTGTTTGGCTCAACGATAGGGGCATTATTGGAGCCATCAATAAGTGGGTAGTTGAATATTTTGAAAAAATCAACTTCCGTAAAGGCAATATCGGCTTTGAATTGTTTTTTAGACGCTGCGCCGTCTATCGTAATAAGATAATCGTCCCTATCTGCACTTTTGGCTATGAGTTCTGCATAGTCATAGTCTTGCTTGAAAGCGTTGGCAAATCCCGGAGGCACAGCTGCTTCGTAATCAATAATATCTCGATGTTCGTCAGTATTTACCCTATAAATCCGGTTTGAATGCTTGTGAAAATTGTCAAATTGTAGATGATGTTGTACAAATAAGAATACCAATAGGCTACACCCGAAGCCCAAGGCCAGTCCTAGGATATTAATAAAGGCAAAGCCCTTCCTTTTCGCCAGGCTACGCCAGGCAATTTTCAATTGATTTTTTAACATGATGTTCGTTTTATAGTGTCTCTACACGTATGTATTTTAAGACTTTACGTCTTTTTAACTTACTCTGTTCGCAAGCTTTTTACAGGGTTTTGTCTTGCGGCACGAATGGCTTGAAAGCTAACAGTTAACACCGTGAGTCCCATAGCGCCCAACATAGCTATAGCGAATATCCACCACTTCAAGATTACGCGATAAGGGTACTCTTGCAACCATCCATTCATAATGTAATAGGCAATAGGCACCGCAATAAAGCAAGAGATAACGACCAACTTCAAAAAGTCTTTGGAAAGCATGTTCCAAACATTAAAGATCGTGGCACCCAATACTTTGCGAACACCAATCTCTTTAGTGCGCTGTTCTGCAACAAAGGAGGTAAGTCCAAATAGTCCCAGGCAGCTGATTAGTATGGCCAATCCGGTAAAAATACCGGCTAGGCTGCCCACCCGTTCCTCAGCAGCAAATTTTTTACCATATTCTTCGTCCACAAACTGGTATTCAAAAGGGATGTCCGGAAAGTGTTGTTTGAAGACCCTTTCAATAATGGCAATGTTTTCATTGGCACTTTTCTTGGGATTGAGACGCAGATTATAATAACTAAAATTATTATACCGATCATACACATAAATCCCTTGTTTTACGGGCTCATAGGGTGATTGCGCAATCATGTCTTCCACAACACCAATAATTTTCATGGGCGGATCAGGATCTTCTTCATCAGTAGACTTTATCAGCTTGCCTACCGGATTTTCCATACCCAAGTACTTTTTAGCCGTTGCATTGATCAGAACTCCAAGGGAATCAGAGGCATAATCTCTTGAAAAATCACGTCCTTCTATAATTTTTAACCCTAAGGTTTTGGCATATTCTGAAGATACTTCGGTCCAGGCCAAATCTTCTTGAAAGCCATCGGGTTTTCCTTCCCAGGTAAAGCCACTTCTATTGGACCAGATACGGGTGGTTGGACTACTGGAAGTAGCCATTTCAACAACAGCCCCAGACTTTTTGAACTCGCTCCGCATTAAATCTGTCTTGTCCTCAAAGTCTTGTGCAAAAGTAGGGACTTGAATTAGTCCCTCTCGATTGTAACCAATAGGCCTATTCTTAGCGTGTTCTATTTGCTGCATTACAATGAAAGTGCCTATAATAAAAGCGACAGAAACAGTAAACTGTAGTACTACGAGTATTTTTCTTGGTAGACCTGCGTACCTCCCAGCCTTAAAAGTGCCCTTGAGCACATCTACAGGACGAAATGAGGATAAATACAGCGCTGGATAGCTCCCTGCCAACAAGGCCGTAAATAAAATAAAAGCGAAGGCAATACTCCAAAAGGTTACATTGCTCCAAGGAAAAGCAATCTCTTTTCTGGCCAGATCGTTAAACCCACTAAGGGAAAGTAATACAATACCTACCGCTACGGCAAAAGCAAAAAGAACCACTAAAAAAGACTCGCTTAAAAACTGATATATCAACTGTCCTTTTTGAGACCCTATGGACTTGCGAATACCTACTTCTTTGGCTCTTTTCTCCGATCTGGCGGTACTAAGATTCATAAAATTGATACAAGCCAGAATAAGCACAAAGGCCCCAATAATGCCAAACAACCACACATTACGGATGCGACCCCCTGTTTGAATACCATCTTCGAAGCTACTGCGCAGGTGCCAGTCTTCCATAGGAAACAAGAAAATTCTAGGATTGTATTGTACTACATCTTCGTCTGAATTTTTTTTGATATCGATAATCGCTTCTGTTACTTTTTCAAATGTGGTATGGTCTGCTATTTGTACAAACATTTGAAAAGAGTTGTTCTGCCAATTATCTAAGGAGTTTTTAATCCATTCTTGATTGGCCACATAATGATCCCAAGGAATGATGAAATCCGTATCATTAAAGGCGTTGTTAAAAGGAATATCGTTGTAAACAGCTGTGACCATGAGATCATACTGGTTGCTTATTTTCATAACCTTACCAATAGGATCTGTGTCCCCGAAAAAAGCATCCGCGGTGCTTTTTGAAATCATGATGGAATTAATGTCTTCCAAACCATTTTTATCCCCTTTTAGGATTTCAAGATTTAAAAGATCTGGGGCATTTGGCTGCATATAATTCCCGCTCCTGGACAAGTTTTTTTCTCCATGACGCATATAGCTAAAAGTAGTCCATGAAGCCATCATAAGCTCTTTAAAATTATCTCCAAAGCCATCGCGCAATGCTGGTTCTAAAGGCAGTGGAATCGCTGGCCCTGTTCCTGTTTGTCCATTAAAGGTTTGAGACTGGAATATTTGAGCAATCTTATCTTTTTGTTTGTAGTAACTGTTGTAGGTGAGCTCATCATTGATCCAAAGGCCAATAATGAGCGTTACGGCCATGCCCAGTGCTAATCCTCCAATATTGATAGCAGTATAGCCCTTGTTTTTGAGAAGGTTTCTCCACGCAATTTTGAAATAGTTTTTGAACATGACGCTGGTTTTTGATTGATTTTTGTTTTTTGATGATTTCGGGCAGTGCCCAAGGATTGATGATGAATAAACTCTGCTTTAAATCGCTGCGCCTACGGCCCTATTCTGGCTTTCAGTCACAATTTGCCCGTCAAACAAATTCACGACCCTATGGGCATAATGAGAATCGCGATCAGAGTGTGTAACCATTATTATGGTGGTACCCTCTTGGTTCAGTTCGGTTAGTAAGTTCATAACTTCGACGCCATTTTTGGAGTCTAGGTTACCCGTTGGCTCATCGGCAAGAATAAGCTTAGGCTCTGTTACCACAGCCCTTGATATGGCCACCCGCTGTTGTTGCCCTCCTGAAAGCTGCTGTGGAAAGTGTCGTTGACGATGTGCAATTTTCATACGTTCTAGTACGGCCATCACTTTTTCCCTACGCTCAGTCTTACCCATTTTTAAATAGATAAGTGGCAACTCTACATTTTCATAAACCGTTAGTTCGTCGATTAGATTAAAACTTTGGAAAACAAAACCCAGATTGCCTTTACGCAGTTGCGTGCGCTGACTCTCTTTTAGGCCTGCTACTTCGTGTCCCGCGAAGTTGTAACTGCCTTCGGTTGGATTATCCAACATGCCTATAATATTGAGTAGCGTTGATTTACCGCAACCAGAGGGTCCCATAATGGCCACAAACTCATTTTCAGCCACCGTAAGGTTTACTTTGTTCAGGGCTAAAGTTTCAACCTCCTCGGTTCTAAAGTTCTTTTTTAAATCTGTAATGGTTATCATAATTGTTCGTTTTTTAATGTTTTTTAGTGCTTTTGGCAGATAGTTCAGCTTTTCGATCTAGCTCAAGGACCATTTTTTCAATAGTTAGCTGAGCGTAGTCGAGGCTATTTAAGTACAATCCGATCGGCCTCTCCAAAACTTTCATAGTTACTTGTAATTACTTGTTCTCCAGGCTGTAACCCTTCGAGTACTTCATAATATCTAGAATTTTGCTTTCCAATACGGATGTTCCGTTTAATAGCTTCATCTCCCCCTGAGGACACTACAAACACCCATTGTCCGCCAGTACTGGTAAAAAAGCCTCCCTTAGGCAATAGTAAGGCCTCGCTAGAAGCCCCCAATTGTAGTTTGATATTATAAGACTGCCCTGTACGGATTGTAGCTGGTTTGTTTTCTGCAAAGACCAAGTCTACTTGAAACCGCCCATTGCGAACTTCCGGGTATACTTTGCGAACGCGTAAGGGATAAATGGAGTCGTTACGCTCCAAAACGGCAGTTAAGTCTCGCTTTACACGATCGATATAATGTTCATCAATATTCGCTTCTATCTTAAAGTCGGTCAAAACATTTACTTGCCCAATGCGCTGCCCTTGAGTAATATTTTGTCCAATCTCAGCATCCAAAAAGCCCAACTGCCCATCCGCAGGAGCACGCACATTAAGATGGTCTAGCCGTTGGTATACCATACCCAGTGTTTTTTTCATCCGCTGTAAATCCACATCCAAACCAGATAGTGATGTTTTGCGAAGTGCATCGTCTTGCTCTGTTTGCACTTTTACAATATCGTATTGTTTTTGAGCGAGTTCGTAGTTTTCTTTAGACGTTAGGTACACCTCTTTGGAAATGAGCTCTTCTTGATATAAAGCTTGATTTTGCTCGTAATTTCTTTTAAGACGTTGAAGGTCTGTACTTGCTGTGGCTAAAGAACGCCGGCCCTCAACTTGTCTTGCATCAAAAGTGAGTCTGGTAGAGCGTAAATCGTTTTGCTTTAAAGCTAAATTGCTTTCACTGGCCAAAATTTGTTCATAGAGATTCATATTCTCTAAGGTTAAAATGATATCTCCTTTTTTAACCATTGTCCCTTCTTCAATATGCTTTTCGGTAACCCGTCCGCCCTCATAGGCATCCATATATATGGTTGCTATTGGGGCAACATTGCCATTGATGGTAATGTAATCATCAAACTTCCCTGCACTTACCGCAGCTATAGAGAGGCGTTCCTTTTCCGTTCTAAAAGTTGATGCAGAACTGCCAAACGCAAGCTTCCATCCCACAAAGAGCAACAGCGCTCCAAGGGCAATGTAACCGTAGTGCTTAGGCCGCAATCCTTTTTTCTTTTCTAGTTGTATATCCATTGTTCATTGATATTAAATACGGGTAGTCCTCGATAAAAATCGAGGGTACTGTTATTAACACGCAATCTTAGCTGCGCTTGAAGGTTTTGGTTTTGTGCAGTGGCAAATAGTGCCTTAGCCCTGCCTAGCTCAATAGCATTGATCATGCCCTTTTCATACCGCTTCTGAGCAATGGAAAAAGCCAGGCGTTGGGAGGTTTCACTCTTTATGGTTTGAGCGGACTCTGCAAGCAAAGCTTCGTGCTCTTGCACCAATTGTTGAATAATTTGATAGAGTTCTTGTTCCGTGATTTTAGCGCGATTCTTAGCGCGTTCTACCTCAATTTTTTGTTGCTTTACCTGCGAACGGGAAGCCCATCCATTGAAAATAGGAACGTTTATAGAAGCCCCAATAAATCTAAAAGTGTTATCCCTAAATTGATCGCGAAAGGGGATGGTAACGCCTAAAGTATCTTGAATGGTTTCAAAATACCCAGTTCCAATACCTCCATTTAAAGTAACCGAAGGATAAAGCCCCCCACGAGTAGCTTGCAATTGTTTCTCAGCCGCTTTTACCCTATTGTCTTGTGCACGTAAAGAGGGCATAAAACCTTTGGCAGCAGCAAAAATAGAATCGGACTGTACCGCTTCCATGGTGTCCTTAGCGACGGTAACAATAGGTTCTGGATCAATTACGATGTCTTCCTCACTTTCAAGGTTCATAGCTTGTAACAATGTAAGTTTAGCCGCTTGCAAACGATTCTGGTTTTGAGTGAGTAGCAACTTATCGGCCAAAAGCAACGACTCTGCTTCGTAGAGATCGGCCCCAGCCATTACGCCAAGTTCTACTTGCTTTTCAACCAAATTATAGTTGGTCTGTGAGATAGTGACCTGCTCTTCTGCAATAACAACTAAGCCTCGTATGAACTGTATATCATAGTAAGCCGACATTACGCTAAATGCCAAAAGATATTTTTGCTGTAGTCCTTCTTCTTGCGCGGCTTTGTATAAATATTTGGCAGCTTTGATGCTATTTATTTTTTGAAAACCTTGGAATACGTCCAGAGCCGACTGTAAAGAGTAGTTGTTGGAGAAAAACTCTGTGTTGACAAAACTGTTATCTTCCGGGTTGATGGAACGTCCAAAATTGATACTGTAGTCCGCAAACCCATTAACAGTGGGCAAAAGATTCCGAATTGATTGCTGGTAACTTTCTTTGGTTGATTGGGTGTTTAGTTTGAAATCGTTCAATTGCAAATTATTGGCGATCGCATGGCCCACACATTCGTCTAAAGTCCAAACCTTTTGACTAAAGCTAAAAGCTCCAATCAAAAGAAATATTACAATAATGATGTGTTTTCGATTCATGGTTGATATCTATGCCAAAGTCTTAGCTATTTTCGTGCCATTTATGTAAAATCCTGACTAGCAACTATTTAAAATTCTAAAATTTTCCTTTCGCCTATAAAAGTGTAAAATATTTATACAAAAAATGTCCAAAAAATGGACACTCCATTATTTTTTAGCCGTCTATTTGTAGCTTTGTAGCGTTGCTCCATAACCCCTACCTACGTTTGCGCCCAAAAATTTTACAATTATGGTTGATGCCCGTATTTTAGTAATAGATGACAACAAGAGTGTGCTTAGCGCTCTTGAAATTTTGTTACAATTTGAATATCGTCATGTTCAAACTTTGTCCAATCCTAATCA
>JBCDGY010000046.1:0-14624 GCA_039414375.1 Bacteroidota bacterium
AAAGCGCTAATAATATGTTTTGCAAAAATCAAATAAACAAGAGAAACAATTCCCATAAGTATTGCGTTGTACTTACCCGTAATCCACACTGATCGTTCTGCCCGATCCGGTTGTTGTGCCCCCAAATTTTGGCCTACTAAAGTAGCCGCTGCATTACTCATACCCCATGAGGGCATTAAAGTGAACATAATTACCCGAATGGCTATAGTGTAACCCGCTAATACCTCGCTGCCAAATTCAGACATGATACGCATTAGAAATACCCAGCTGGAAGTCCCTATTAAAAGCTGAGCAATCCCGCCTAAAGACACCCGAACCAAATTCAATAATACTTTCATATTAAGCAACAAATCGTCCAGTGCTAATCGAATCTTACTCCAACCAAAGAATAGGATACCCAACTGAAAAAGCACAGCCGTTCCTCTTCCAATATTGGTTGCGATGGCTGCTCCTTTTACGCCATAGGCAGGAATTGGGCCCAAACCAAAGATGAAAATAGGATCTAAGATGATATTGAGTCCATTGGAAAGCACCAAAGCCCACATGGCAATACTGGCGTCACCTGCACCCCTAAATATACCGTTGATTAAAAAGAGTAATAAAATGGTAATGTTCCCGCCAATAAGCCACTGTGTGTAGCCATGTCCTTCGGCTATCAAATCAGGTGCCGCACCCATAAGTGCCAAAATTTCTTGGCTATACCAAAGACCCAGAAACCCAACTAAAATGGCTACTATACTACCTAAAAAGATGGCCTGTACAGCGGTTGATCTTGCACCCTTGAGGTCCTCCTCTCCTACCCTTCTAGCAACCACAGCTGTTGCCGCCATGCTCAAGCCAATGGCAATAGCATATACCAAAGTAACCACAGACTCTGTCAACCCAATAGTAGCAACAGCATTAACACTTACTTGAGATACATATGCAATGTCCACAATGGCAAAAATGCTCTCCATGAACATCTCCAAAATCATGGGTACGGACAACATAAAAATGGCGCTGAGTATACTTCCTTTAGTGAACTCTTGTTCGCGGCCAGAAAGGGCATTCCAAAAATCTTGCAGCAATTGTTTTAATGGATATCGATTGGCGGCCATAAGCTATCTAAAATTTGATATCACGAAATGAAAGCAAGTTGGGGATTCCTCATGATTTCATTTCTGTAATAATAGTAAAATAAGTCTGTCGTCGCCTGGTAAAGATGACGAACTTCTGAAAGGTTGCCTTTGCTTCCCTTCCTTAAAAAAGCTTACTTTCATGAGACAAAAAACAAAACGCTTGAAACATTTATTCGTCTTTATTCTTGTAATTACCTTCATTTCTATTTCCTGCAAAAACACTGCCTCTACAGTACCGTCGGGGTATCAGGGTCAAGGAGCTAATCCTATTGTTTCTACAAAGACCAAACCAATACAACGACAATGGAAAGGTACTTGGAGTTTTCAAGATAGTATCGTTTTTTTTGATAATCAATTCCAGGGAGCACGCCTCAATGGGGTAGCTTATGATGGTGATAACCACTATACCCTTTTGATTACCGCGGAAAATACCCCCATTAATCCAAGTCCGTGGTACGCCTTTAAAGTCTGGGCAAATAAACCTCAAGAGGTGGTATTGCAGCTGACTTATCAAAATAGCCGAAGTCGATACTATCCTAAAATCAGCAAAGATGGATTACATTTTAACGCGCTAGACAGTACCCAATTTAAGCCCATTGGTTTGGGCGAGGGTGCCTATGGACTCGCAGCGGCTCCTGAAGCTGTTGAAATAACGCTACAACTCGACCAACAACCCACCTGGATAAGTGCCCAAGAGCTCTATGCCTCTCCCAGAATAACACAATGGGTAGACTCGCTGGCGCAGCGCCCATTTATTAGTAAATCTATCATTGGAAAAAGTCGGGAAGGACGGGACCTAGAAATGCTTGAAATAAAGGCAGAAGAAACAGAACAAGCCCTAATCGTAATATCCCGCCAACATCCACCAGAAGTCTCTGGATTTCTGGCCATGAAGACCTTTGTGGAAACCTTGGCTGGAGATTCGGAGTTAGCCAAAACTTTTAGAAAGCAATTCACGGTATATAACATGCCTTTGGTGAATCCAGACGGAGTAGACAACGGCCATTGGCGGCATAATATGGGAGGAATCGATCTCAATAGAGACTGGGAAGCCTTTGAACAACCAGAAACGCGTGCCATACGGGACTTTTTAAAACGTAAGACAAGTAATGGACAGCAGTTTGTTTTTGGAGTGGACTTCCACTCTACTTGGGATGATATCTACTATCCACTAGACAGCACTATAACAGGCCCCAAAGGTTTACCTGTTTTTGATTGGATCAATCGCATCAATACCCGCTTGCCCTCTAAAAAGACCAATACCATTGCTTCCAAGAAACTATATCCCACAATGGTTTCTAGAAATCACTTTTTTGCCGTCTACAAAATGCCTGCATTGGTTTTTGAATTAGGGGATCATACGCCGAGGCCTTTCTTAAAAAAGAAAGGACGGGTAGCCGCTGAAACCTTAATGCAATTACTCCTTGAGGGGGAAACCGATTGATGTTAATTAAGAGGCTAAATACTAGGCTTTAAGATAATTTGCCCTGTAGCGCCACAGACTAATACCTCCAAGAACAAATACCCCAAGCACAATGTATTTTACATAGTCTGGAGTGATGGCAGCCGCACCAGACTGTGCATAACTGTGCAAGCCCACCAAATAAAAGTTCACGCCAAAGTAGGTCATCATAATGGCACCGAAAGCTACGACACTCATAAAATTAAAAGTCCATCGGCCGCGTAATCCTGGGACCAATCGCATGTGTAGCACAAAAGCATAAAACATGATAGACACCAAAGCCCAGGTTTCCTTGGGGTCCCAACCCCAATAACGACCCCAGCTTTCATTAGCCCATTGCCCCCCAAGGAAGTTACCGATGGTTAACATTACCAACCCTACTGTTAAAGCGAGTTCATTGATAATCGTAAGCTCCTTTAGGTGCAATTCCATTCGCTTTTTGTTTTTCTGGGTAGTCAAGATCATGAGTATAAGCGCTAACACCCCCAAGATCATCCCTACCGTTAAGGGTCCGTAGCTGCCGACGATAACAGCTACATGAATCATGAGCCAATAACTATCGAGTACAGGCTGCAAATTAGCTATCGAAGGGTCTACCCAATTTTGATGCGCCTGCCACAACAACATTGCTGTAACAAAAGCACTCGCAGCAATGGTTAAGTCACTTTTTCTTCCAAAAGCAAGTCCAAGCGCCATAGTAGCCCAGGCTACATACAAAATGCTTTCATAAGCATCGCTCCAAGGTGCATGACCCGAAATATACCACCGCAGTACTAAACCAGCAGTATGCCATATGAATAAAATAAGGATAGTACCTTTTAAAAAATAGGTGCCGGCCTTCCACAACTCCCGATCTTTAAAAATGCGAAGTACAAGAACCACTAATAGCAACAGTCCTACCAAGCCATAATATTTATACAAACGATTAAAAACGTTCAATTTATTATACAGCATTTCCGTTTGCACCTTTTTTTCAGAAGGTAATACCTCCTCTCCATGATTACGCTGATTTTGCTTAAAAGCTTCCAGCAATTTATCCGCCTCTGAATAGTCACCAGTGGCTATTGAATTTTGCAGGATTCCCATATAATACGGGAGTCCATTGGCCATAAAGTTACCGTACAAAGAGTCGCTTACTTGATATTGATCTGAGCGGTATTCAACAGCAGATATCCACTTGTTGTTATCGTCGTTCAACAAAGGAAAAATTTTCAAAATCTGTCCACTCAAGGCCAAATTGAGGAGGCTAAACCGTTCATGAGCTTTGGTAAAATCTTTTTGAAATTTATTGGGATTGGTTGTGGCCGTAGCTGCTTCTAAATAGGGCTTTAATTTATACATGCCGGTGGCATCAAAAAAGTCCGTCGCTTTGACATATTTTTTGCCCTCTGGAATTCCAATGATCTCTCTTATGCTATCATTTTGCCGCGTACCTACTTCAATAAACTCAACATTGAACCACAATGGCGGATTAAGTAACATAGACAGTAAAACTTGATCCGAATTAAGGCCGTTATAACTGTCTTTACCACTTAACTTACGTAACAGCTCCGAGGAAAAGGTATTGAGCGGTTTCATGCGCCCCCCCTCATCTTGGATAACTAATGCTCCAAATTTGTCGGCATGCGTTCTGTCTACTGTAGTAGCTTTAATAACAGAATCTACCTCCGCAGTAGTAGGTAATCTGTTGCCCTGTTGGTTCTGTTGTGAAAATCCTGAAAGTGAAAACAGCAGTACTATTCCAGTAATTACCGCCTTTTTTTTTCGATTGAGCTTGTCTATGGCTCGTGCCAACTCTTTAAATCGAGTTTTTCCAAAAAACATAATCCCTAAAAGACCCAAATACAATAAAAAATAACCAATGTAGGTAATCCAAGTACCCCATTGATCGTGATTTACACTTAATATAGTTCCCTTTTCATCAGGCATAAAACCAGATTGAAAAAAGCGATACCCCTTGTGATCCAGAACATGATTCATATAAATATCATAATCGAAAGGGCGTTGATCTTGCACCGTAATTTTACTCATAAAAGATTTGTAGCTATTTACCGTGCCAGGGTACTTTTCTGCAATAAAATCATTGAGCTGAACATCAAATGGAAGCTCGTGAACTTTGGAGCCATAACTTAACGAGAAATCCAAATTGCCTAATGAGAAACGATCGGAGAAATCTGAAGTACCCTTTTTGCCCAATATTTTCTTCTCTACAGACTGCCCATCAACTTCAACGGCCACTACTAAGGCATCCAGGGTTTGATCGGTAATCTGATCAGTTGGCACTTTTACGATATCGTAAGTACCACGTATCACAGGATCGGGAATTACAAATTGCATCCCTGCTAAATTATACAGTGACCGCAATTGCAACGGTTGTACGCTATCGGCTATAACCTGTTGCTGAAATTGATCCGCCATCCGTAATAGCTGTCCTTCAAAAGGAGCGTTTATCGTGAGTTTACCCTCTTTTTCAACAATATTGATGGCCCCTTTGGTTTCTTTATTTAATGAAAAGAGAACATTACGAATGCTCGCAATAGACCCATTTTCTAAATAATGTTCATTGCGCTGCCCATCGCCAGCCTCAACAATTTTTAAATAAACTTTTCCATTGGGATCGGGTACCAAGCCCTTCTTTGCGCCTCTTATAAAATCAACATAACGAATGGAAAAAGGCTGCCCATTAAAATCATCTTTCCAGGGCAAACTGGAGCGTTGTCCTTCGGAAGTTACCAAAATATCATCTTCGAGAATTTTCCGTTGGGCATTGCCATCAATTTCGCCATCAATAAACGCAGTAAAGTAGGTTTTGTCCGAATAAAACCGATTTTCAGCTTGTCCTTCTCGAATTGGCATCACCCCTTCAAAACTGATATAGCGCGTAACAAAGGCTCCCACAATAATCAATATCCAAGAAAGATGTAGGACCAAAACAGGCCATTTTTCCCATCGTAAAAGACGATAACGAAATATATTCCCTATAAAATTGAGCACAAAAAATACCATGATGGCCTCAAACCAAGTGGCATTGTAAACATAAATACGCGCGGTCTCCGTACTGTACCAACTTTCAATAAACGTACCAATCCCCATGGCTAAGGCGAAGGCCAAGAATAAAACGGCCATTAATTTGGTAGAAAACAGTGTCTTTTTCAAAAGTTGAAACATGCCTTGTGTATTTCGATCTGCAAAATTACGATCTAGGCCTAACATTGGTATCAAACCTTTCTTTCAAAATATTGAACAAAACCGTTAAAAGATTTTTATTCTTTAGGGCTACGGCTATCTAGGATGTGATATCGATGATTCTTTAGGCTAGTCACAATAGGTATTTGTACTTTTTTTAAAAAAACACTTGCTTGGGGAAGTTTGTATTTTTGGATCATGATTTCTGTTGTAATCTTGGGAACTGGCAAAGTAGCAACCCATCTTTTTCTGGCATTGGAACCTCTGAAGGCCGTTACTGTAGTTCAGGTCTACGGTCGCAGTGTTTCAGCCTTAAAAGCTTTTGAATCGAAGGTGGCAACCACCTCAGCTATTTCTCAATTACTACCAGCAGATATTTACCTATTAGCTGTTTCCGATAACGCAATCGCCGACGTTTCCAAAAACTTGTCTACCCTTAAAGGACTTGTAGCACACACCTCTGGGAGTATGCCTTTGGAGACTCTTGAAACCCATAGAAAGGGGGTTTTTTATCCTTTGCAAACTTTTACAAAAGGAAAATCGGTAGATTTTGAACGTATACCAATTTGCATAGAGGCTGAGACTTTTGAAGACAAGGAACTATTGCGTCAATTGGGTTTAGCAGTTTCAAAACAAGTCTATGAATTGGATGCTACAAAAAGGGCACCATTGCACCTTTGCGCAGTTTTGGTTAATAATTTTACCAATCATTTATTTCAAATAGCTGATGAAATTTGTCAAGTGCAAAATCTTCCTTTTGAATTATTGTTGCCTTTGATTGGGGAGACTATCGAGAAATTACAATTTTTAACCCCTAAAGAAGCACAAACAGGTCCTGCTGTCCGCAACGACCAACAAACAATGCAACGGCATGTAACGCAATTGACCCAACCCTTACACCAAGCAATTTATCTGCTATTGAGCGAATCTATTAAACAAGTACATGAAAAAGAATTACAAAGAATACCTTAACCATATTACTACCTTCATTTTTGATGTAGACGGGGTGCTAACTGACGGCTCACTCCTCATCACCGATAAAGGGGAAATGCTGAGAAAGATGAACGTCAAAGATGGTTATGCCTTAAAAACGGCGCTTTTGAAGGGTTATCATATTTGCATTATTACTGGTGGTAGCAATTTGGGGGTACGAGATCGACTGCGCGACCTGGGTATTACTGATATTTATTTGGGAGCGCATCACAAAACAGAACCCTTAGAAGAATACCTAGAAATACACGGATTACAGCCCGAAAATGCACTTTATATGGGAGACGATATGCCAGACATTCCTCCTATGAAATTGGTGGGATTAGCGACTTGTCCGCAAAATGCAGTACCTGAAGTTAAAATGATTTGTGATTATGTCTCTCATAAAAATGGTGGAGACGGTTGTGTAAGAGATATCATTGAGCAGGTCTTAAAAGTTCGGGGAGATTGGAACCGTAATTTTAGCGCAGAGAATGATTGAAAATCCATTGCTTCAAAAACTCAAGGATAAACGTTTGGTGCTTGGTTCGGGATCACCTAGAAGGCGCAAATTCTTAGAAGAACTTGGTCTCCTATTTGAGGTTCGTTTGAAACCCGTAGAAGAAGAATATCCTGAAACATTACTGGGAGCTGAAATTGCAGATTACTTAGCAAAGCTAAAGGCCGATGCCTTAAAAGATACTTTGGCCGAAGATGAACTATTGATCACTTCCGACACCGTAGTTTGGTGTAAAGGCCATTCCTTGGCTAAAGCTAAGGATGCCCACGACGCTAAAACTATGCTTGAACAACTTTCGGGAGGTTGGCATGAAGTAATTACTGCGGTTTGTTTTACTTCACTAAAACAACAGCAAACAGTACACAGTACAACTGAAGTCAAAATAAAAAAGTTAAAGACAACCGAAATTGATTTTTATATCGCGCAATGCCAGCCTTTTGATAAGGCAGGTGCCTACGGTATACAAGAATGGTTTGGTGCCATTGCTATCGAAGCTATTAAAGGCTCGTATAATAATGTGGTGGGACTGCCCACTCATTTAATTTACGAAGTGTTAGAGCAATGGTAACGTACATTAGATAATATCAATATTCTTAAAGCGTTGCTATTTCAAATAATAGTAAGGCCTTACTAACTCCAACAAAAGCATATCGCATGAAAATCTTTTCCCTTTTATCCCTAATAATTATGGCATCTACCTGCGGGGGTGGAGGCACCTATGATAGTGAAACTACAACTGCAGATACGGAGACTTACACGGCGGCAACGGCTAAAGTAACTGATTTTAGCAGTACGGAAAGCAAACAACTCTCTGATCGAAAAATGATTTGGACTGGTGCCGTAGAAGTTAAGGTGGACCAAGTAAATGAAGCCACAACAAAGGTTAATGAGTTGTGCAAACGATACAACGCCTTCGTTTCAAAAATGGAGTTAAACAATTCCAATTACGAAATCACGAATGATATTACCATTCGCGTGGAGGGGAACAATTTTGAAACACTTTTGGAAGAACTCAAAGGTTTGGGGTCCTATGTCCGAAAAGTTTCCATCTCCTCTAATGATGTCACCGAGCAATATGTAGACGTAACGAGTAGATTACAAACTAAAAAAGAAGTTCGCGAACGTTACATTGCTATTCTCAAGAATAAGACTGGAAAAATATCAGAAGTACTAGAAGCCGAAGAGGCTATTCGTAAAATTACAGAGGAAATTGAGGCTAAAGAAGGGCAACTACGGGTTCTAGAAGACCGTATCAAATACAGTACGATTCAATTAACGGTTTATGAAACGGTTACTTTCAAAAAAGAACCTGAACGCTACGAGAAACGTTTTTGGGACAAAATGGTTAAAGCCCTAAGCAATGGTTGGTCTATAGTTACTGGATTTGTACTTGTCTTATTTAGCGTTTGGCCATTAATTATAGTTGGGGGCTTCTTGTTATGGAAATGGGGTTGGTTTAAAAAGCGATTTTCAAGGAAAAGTAAGAAGGATGGTAATTAAGCTACTAGGATCAAGTGCTAAAATCAATATATCATTACAGGGAATGTTGTTTTAGTACTGTATTCTTAATTGCTAACATCGGCGGCGATTGCGCTTTGCCTCTTTCAAAAATGTTAATACCTATGGTTTTGACTTTTCTCCAGCTTAATTTTAAACAAAATAGGGAAAATGAAACAGCTACAACTTTTGGTCATACTTTCCATTTTAATAGGATTAACAGCATGTAAGCAAAGTAAGGATACTGCTAAGGTGACCGCGGCTATAGAAAACACCTTTCTCGAGAAAGAAGCAATAGTAAAAACCCCAAATAAAAAGCTATCTAAAGCATTTAAAGACTACTGGTATGCTGGGGACGCTGAAATCACTTCTTATGCTTTGGAGCAGGCTCGATATGGAGAAATGCGAAAAGGCAAAGCAGTATTGGTTTTTGTAACTGAGCCTTTTTTACCCGAAGAACAAGTAAAGGCGGACCAATCTAGTCCCGCGAATATCCCTGTCTTAAAACTCAATAAAACTAAAAATTACCTTACCGGTATTTATCCCTACTCCATAATGAGTAGTACTTTTTATCCCGTTTATGATAATGGACATGCTTTAAAGAGTAGTTTCTCAGCACAAGAATGGTGTGGCCATGTATACGCGCAGCTCAATAATAGAGCAGAACAATTTGAGTTTACCTCGCACAGCTATTTTCAAGGAGAAGCCGACCAAGAGCTAACTTTAAACAGCGTATTGCTTGAAGACGAAATATGGAATAAAATTAGAATCAATCCCAACAGCCTCCCCTTAGGCGATATTGTAATCTTACCATCGCTTGAAAGTGTACGTGTGCAACACCAGCAGTTGAAAGCGCAGAATGCACAAGCTGCCTTAGTACAAGAAGGAACAACGTCTCAGTACAGCTTAAAATACGCAGAGACCGATCGCCAATTGACGATTACTTTTGAAACTGCCTTTCCACATCAAATCCTGGAATGGGAAGAGACGTTTATAAGTGGTTATGGCACTAATGCCAAACGAATGGTTTCTAAAGCAACCAAATTAAAAACCCTAAAGTCGGCATACTGGCGACAGAATTCAAACGAATTTTTAAGCCTTCGTGATAGCCTGCAACTCTAGTTTCGATTAGAAATTCCTCGAGTAATAAGTTATTGGACACGCATCCAATAGATATTAACCCTACCTTGTATTAGCTGTTAAAGAAACTTAAAAAGGGAGTGCATGATTGTTGAAGGCTCTATCTTTAAGGTCATGAAAATGTTGTTCTTGCGTTTGTTTCCTGCTGTGTACGCTTTTTTGCTTCTCATAAGTGCTTCCAGTACCGCACAGGAACCTAAAAGGTATACTGCCTCAGAAATACATCACGAAATTCAAAAGCTCAATTTTTTAGGGACGGCCCTGTTTATTGCGGCGCATCCTGATGATGAAAATACGCGTTTAATAGCACATTTGGCCAATGAAGTTAAAGCACGAACCGCTTACCTGTCCATTACTCGAGGAGATGGGGGTCAGAACTTAATAGGGCCAGAATTACGAGAGTCTTTAGGGGTTTTAAGGACCCAAGAACTGCTCGCCGCGCGTGGCCTCGATGGAGGCGAACAATGGTTTACTAGAGGTAACGATTTTGGCTTCTCAAAACATCCTGATGAAACCTTTACCCTATGGGACAAAGAAGCGGTAATGCACGATGTCATATGGGCAATCCGAAAAATACGACCTGACGTTATTGTTAACCGGTTTGATCATCGCAGTCCGGGTACCACCCATGGCCACCACACGGCTTCGGCCATGTTAAGCCACGAAGCTTTTGCGCTAACTAATGATCCCAGTGTATTTCCTGAGCAACTTACCGCAACCCAGGTTTGGCAACCCAAACGCTTATTTTTTAACACCTCTTGGTGGTTTTACGGGAGTAGGGAAAAGTTTAAAAATGCGGATAAGTCCAATATGCTACAACTAGACGTAGGTACGTATTACCCTAATTTGGGCATATCTAATAACGAAATCGCTAGCATGGCACGAAGTCAGCATAAGTGCCAAGGTTTTGGGCAATTACTTTCTAGAGGTGCGCAACCAGAATATCTTGAATTTTTATTGGGGGACAAACCGGAGAATGGCACCGGTATTTTTGGTGGAATTAATACAACATGGACCCGAGTTGTTGGAGGCGAAGCCATTGGAATAATTTTGAATGCTATAGAACGCGATTTTGATTTTACCAATCCATCTCGTCATATTCCAGATTTGGTAAAAGCTTATGAATTGTTGCAAAACATCGATGACGAACATTGGAAAACGGTTAAATCAGAACAGCTTAAAAATATCATTTTAGCTTGTGGCGGTATGTATTTGGAAGCCAGTTCCAAAACCCCATCCGCAGTTACAGGAGAAGCGGTTACCCTACAAGTAGAAGCCCTTAACCGAAGTGCGGTCCCTATGGAATTAAAGTCCATAACCGTTACCGGAACTACCACAACTTGGGAATCCTCCACCCCTTTGGACCAAAACTTCAAAAAAAATATCGAGCTAGAAGTGACCATTCCGACAAAAACGAACAATACGACTCCCTATTGGCTAGAAGAAAAAGGTTCTTTGGGAATGTATACCGTCACAAAAAAAGAATGGATAGGAAAAGCAGAAACGCCATCTCCTTTTAAAGCTATTTTTCAGGTCAACATTGCCGGTACAGATTTCTCTTTTACAAAACCAATCGTCCATCGGTACTCCAAACCAGAAATTGGGGAAATTTATGAGCCTTTTAATATTCTTCCTAAAGTGACCTCAAGTTTTGAAGAGGAGGTATTTCTTTTTAACACGCAGCAAGCTTTGACTGTAAATTTAAGTGTACGTGCTGGTGCAGCAGACATTCAAGGCACGGCATCTCTAAATATTCCCAAAGGGTGGTCAACCACCCCAAAACAACAGACTTTTAGTATTGCGCAAAAAGGGGAATACCAAACCTTAGCTTTTAAAATCGTTCCTCCCGAAAATGAAAATATAGGTACCATAACACCTACCCTTACTATCGACGGGGCGACTTTCGGAGATCAACTTATAGAGATTAATTATGCCCACATTCCTAAACAATCTATGCTACTGCCAGCTAAGGCTAAAGTAGTGCGTATGAATATTCAGAAAGATGGGGAAAACATCGGTTATATCGTAGGGGCAGGAGATCGCGTTCCTGAGAGTCTAGAACAAATAGGGTACAAGGTAGAGGTGCTACAAGTGGATACCATTACACCGGAGCAATTAGCAAAATTTGATGGTATTGTTCTCGGTATAAGAGCCTATAACATATTAGAGAGTCTAAAGTATAAACAACCTATGCTATTGGACTATGTAAAACAAGGGGGTAATATGATTGTGCAATACAACACAGCCAATCGATGGCGCGCTCAGTTTGAAAATATTGCTCCTTTTCCTTTAACTATTTCGCGAGATCGAGTTACCGACGAAAATGCTGCGGTTAATATCTTAGCACCCAAGCATCCTTTGATCAACGAACCTAATAAAATAGAAGCTCAAGATTTTCGAGGTTGGGTACAGGAACGTGGTCTATACTTCCCAAATGAATGGGCTCCAGAATTTACGGCCATTTTGTCCATGGCAGACAAGGGCGAAAATCAAAAAGAAGGTAGTCTTCTAGTAGCTCCTTACGGAAATGGCAACTACATTTATACGGGACTAAGTTTCTTTAGGGAGCTGCCTGCTGGTGTTCCTGGAGCTTATAAGCTTTTTGCGAATATGTTATCTTTAAAGAAAAGACAAGATCCACAGTACAATGAAACCAAAGGATAATTTTCAACAGAAATTGATTTGGAAGCGCGAGTACTCTCTTGTATTGCTTCTCAACCTTTGTTACATCCTCTACTTCGCATATATAATGCTGGCTTATCATTAATTCATGGCTGTACTTGATTGGATTGTTCTAATAGGAACCCTGCTTTTTATAGTCGGCTTTGGAGTCTGGAAAACAAGGGGAAGCAAAAATGTAGAGGACTATTTACGCGGCGGACAAACCAAATGGTGGACTATAGGCCTATCCGTTATGGCCACACAGGCAAGTGCTATTACCTTTTTATCCACGCCGGGTCAAGCTTTTCACGATGGCATAGGTTTTGTCCAATTTTATTTCGGTCTCCCGCTGGCTATGGTGGCTATTTGCCTAATCTTTATTCCGATATATCATAAACTAAAAGTATATACCGCCTATGAAATGTTGGAGGAGCGATTTGATTTAAAAACAAGAACGCTAACCGCTATACTGTTTCTTATTCAAAGAGGACTGGCTGCTGGCATTACCATTTTTGCGCCTTCAATTATCTTATCTGCAGTCTTAGGATGGGATTTGAGAACTCTAAATATTATCATAGGTATCTTGGTTATTGTGTATACCGTAACTGGGGGTACCAAAGCAGTGAACATCACTCAAAAACAACAAATGTTTGTGATTATGCTGGGGATGTTTATTGCTTTTTTCTTTATCCTGGGGAGCCTACCTACCGATATTAGTTTCGGAGAGGCTTTAAAAATAGCTGGAGCCAATGGAAAGCTTGAAATCCTCAATTTTGAGTTTGACACTCAAAACAGGTATACCTTTTGGAGTGGTATTACCGGGGGGTTCTTTTTGGCACTGGCCTACTTTGGTACCGATCAAAGTCAAGTACAACGCTACTTGTCCGGTAAAAACATTAGAGAGAGTCAGTTAGGACTTATCTTCAATGGTATCTTCAAAATACCCATGCAATTCTTTATTTTATTGGTGGGTGTTATGGTGTTTGTCTTTTATCAGTACAATCCCTCTCCCCTACATTTTAATCCTGCCGCTAATGAAGCTGTGAAGGCCTCGGAAGCCGCCGAAGACTTTTCGGTACTGGAGGAGAACCACCATACCTTAGAGCGGGAGAAACGGATGGCACAAAATGATTTTGTTACTGCTTTAAAACTTAAAGACTATAATGCTATTGAGCAGGCCAAAATCAATTTAAGTGCGGTTAATAAAAAAGAACTGGATAATAGGGAAGCCGCCAGAACGCTTATAGAAAACTCCGTATCCAATGCTGAAACTAATGACAAGGATTATGTATTTATTCATTTTATCCTTAATAATTTACCAAGAGGCTTTATCGGTTTACTTTTGGCCGTCATTCTTTCTGCGGCAATGTCTTCAACCGCATCTGAACTGAATGCATTGGGTACCATTACCGCTTTAGACCTCTTTAGGGTTCATGAGAACAATAGTGAGAATGATAAACCCAAAAATTATGTGCGGGCGACTAAAACGTTTACCTTACTCTGGGGTATTATAGCCATTTTTATTGCCTGTATTGCCAACCTTTTTGATAATCTTATTCAACTCGTAAACATTATCGGATCTATTTTTTATGGCAATGTTTTGGGAATATTTTTATTGGCTTTCTTTTTTAAATACATCAAAGGAAACGCTGTGTTTTTAGCAGCATTAATCACACAAATAATTGTGATTCTAGGGTGGTATCAAGACTGGATGTCTTACTTATGGCTCAACGCCTTTGGTTGTGCTTTGGTCATGGCGCTGGCATTCCTTTTAGAGATTCTGGACCGTACTTTACTAAGACCTCCTATAAAAGCTTAAGAGATTTGCTGCAATGCCAGAAAGTGTTATGCTATTGAAAGCTCCGGATTAAAACCTTGTCAGGTGTCTTACTTTTCATGTACTTTGGGTTTTGTCAATGGCCACAAAAATAAAAGAAGCCGTCTCGATACCAGATCGGGGCGGTTTTTTCATTTTAGGTGATATCGGTTTTCATTATAGGTTTTTAAATATAGCCAGAGAAGTATTTAGGCTTGTTAAGCTGCTTTTTTTCTCATATTGTGTGCTAAAGCA
>JBCDGY010000047.1:0-14578 GCA_039414375.1 Bacteroidota bacterium
GTTTCGGGTAGCTTACAGGCCTGTGAAACTAATATCGAAAAAGGTCATATTTTGGTATCGAAAGTATCAGATACTTGTACGTTCGATGTAGCCCCCAATAGTCATTTATTGCTTTTTGGAGGACTACCTTATGCCGAAGAAAGATATATTTATTGGAATTTTGTTTCCTCCTCGAAAGAAAAAATAGAAGCTGCTAAAAAAGCTTGGAAACAGCAAACCTTTCCAATGATGCCTAACGACAATTCTTATGTTCCCTTACCCTAAAATTTTATTTTGCCTTGCCATTGTTCTTGTTTCCTGCGGTGTTGAAAACCGAATTGTAGATCGTCCAATTGTTTTTGATGATCAAAGGGTTGCATTAACCAAGGAATATCTCAAAAACCGTTACCTGTTGGAGCGTGACTCGGTAACCATTACGCCACAGATGATTGTGTTACACCACACGGTGATCCCCACCTTAGAACGTACCTACCGGGCTTTTGGACCATCTGCATTGCCGAGCTGGAGACCAGAACTAGAAAATGTGAGTGGGCTTAATGTATCTTCTCAGTTCGTTATTGACCGAGATGGCACTATTTATAGATTGATGCCGGAAACCTATATGGCGCGTCATGTTATTGGGCTTAATCATTGTGCTATTGGTGTAGAAAACGTAGGCGGTACTCCTGAAATGCCTTTGACAAAACCCCAGGTTAGGGCGAACGCACAATTGGTGAAATACCTAGCTAAAAAGTACCCAATCGAATACCTTATTGGGCATCGTGAATACCGACTATTTGAAGGACATCCCCTTTGGTTGGAGGTCAACGTTGGGTATAGGACCATAAAGGACGACCCAAATGCTGAATTTATGGAAGCCGTTCGTGCAAAAACCAAACGATGCGGGTTTAAAGCATTACCAGTACCAGAAAAAAGCAATTCTTCAACAAGCGAATTATGAAAAATTATCGGGCGTTTTTTGTCTTACTTTTTATCATGCCTTTATTACTACCAGCACAGGATTTTGCGGAACGCCTCTATCAGAGTTTTGACCAATATAAAGCGTCAACCCTACAGAAACGGCGTATCAAATATGCTGATATACAACCGTTAATCGATGGATTAAGAGATAACCCACAGTATCGGGTAAAAAAAGTTGGAAAGTCCATTGAAGGTCGGGACCTTACCCTGATCAGCATGGGTTCCGGCGATATCTCTGTTTTTTTATGGTCGCAAATGCACGGAGATGAACCTACAGCCACCCTCGCCATTTTTGATATGTTCAACTTCTTCAATAGCGATGACTTTACGGCTGAAAAACAAAACATATTATCGAAGTTAAGCCTACATTTTATCCCCATGTTGAATCCGGATGGAGCCGAAGTATATCAACGTCGGAATGCCTTAGGCATTGATATCAATAGAGATGCCTTACGCCTACAATCTCCTGAAAGTCGCACTTTAAAAAAGGTACGCGATAGTGTGAACGCCGCTTTTGGATTCAATTTACATGACCAAAGCCGTTATTACAATCCCAAAGGTTCTTCTAAACCAGCGACTATCTCTTATCTAGCGACTGCTTTTAATGAATCCAAAGAAGTTAATACTATTCGTGCGAATGCCATGAAAGTAATTGTGCATATGAATAAGGTTATCCAGCGATATGCACCCGGACAAGTGGGTCGATATAGTGATGATTTTGAGCCAAGGGCTTTTGGAGACAATATCGCCAAATGGGGTACCAGTCTCATCCTTATCGAATCCGGAGGGTATCCTAATGATTTTGAAAAACAAGAAATAAGAAAACTCAATTATGTATCCATGCTTTCTGCACTACATGCTATCGCCACAGATAGTTATAGCGATATTAACTTAGAAGACTATGAGGCAATTCCACGAAATGATAGAAGATTGTTTGACCTTAAAATTGAAAAAGCGACTTATAACTTGATGGGGGAAGACTATATCCTCGATTTAGGGATAAGGAGACAGGAAAGGGATTTGCCGGGACATCATGATTTTTACTTTCAAAGTCATATTGCGGACCAGGGCGATCTTTCTACCTTTTATGGATATGAAACTTTTAATGCTACCGGATATCGCATTTTACCAGCAGCCATGATGACCGTACCCGATCATAGCGCGATCACTAAAAATACGGTATTTGAGGCGCTAAAAGCCGGAATTGGTTATGTCACCGTTAAGACCTTAAACCGTGAACTATCCTTTTCTGATTATCCGATACATCTTATGGCCAACGGAAAAAAACCACCTGAATCATTTCGTCTAGTACCTTGGGAAAACCCCACCTTTTTTCTTCAAAAAGAAGGGCGCTTTACACATGCTGTTATCAATGGATTTATTATTGATCTTGCTAAACCTTTAGAAGGGCAGCGACTGGGCAATGGTTTAATCTTTAAGTAGGGCGAGAGCAGTTCACTCTGATTATTCTTTATGCGTCTAGGTAATCAAGAAAACCATGGACCCCTTGTCTTGTATTATTAAATTCCTTTATTGGTGTAATATATCATTTGTTTGTGCGCGACCCCTTGAAGGAGACCTTGGCAAAATTCTAAGTATGGAAAATTTCATCGGGCGTCGAAATTTTCCATAGTTTGGATTGCATATCACTTTTTTACCCATTCTGCAAAGGTCTCAGAAGTTCAAAATATTATAAGGTAATATCCGTTAAAAAAACCGTAGACCTTTATACTCAAACAACGGATCATGTTAAATTTCAAGAAGGTATGGGCTTTTTTCTTTTGCGGAAGTGGTATGTTGCTTAGTGCGCAAAACTACGATGTCCATGAAAAGGGGAATAGTAAGGAAGCAGCAACATTGGTGGAAAGTTTGCCGCAAGAACAACTTTCTCCTGCGGATGCACTGCAACCCTTTAATATGATCACACCAAATGGAGACGGTATCAATGATACTTGGCAGATTGGTAATATTGAATCTTTACGAGATACCTTTTACAATATCAAAGTATTTACAAAAGCAGGCCAAATTGTTTTTGAATCTAAGGATTATGTTCAGGAATGGGATGGTAGTTATCAAGGAGAAGCGCTGCTTTCTGGCACCTATTACTATCATATCTCAGTAACTGATAACAAAGGGGTATCACAAAAGACGGGTATCATTACTTTAATGCGCTAGTTACTCCTTATTCACCAACCAATACTTATCCCATGAACCGATTGTCCTATTTTGCATTAGTACTTGCCATGTATTGGTTATTTGGTAGTTTTTGTACCCTACAAGCTCAAGTAGTTCAAGTACAGCATATGGCCTATGTTAACCCTTATTTTAATAACCCTGCCTTTTTAGGAGAATCGAAATACAAACAGGTATACGCCAGTTATAAAAGACAATGGTTGGGTATTGCAGACGCACCATCCATAGCCACGATCACCTATGAGGCACCGTTATTGAACAATCTCAATGTAGGCGGATTTATACAAAATACGAGTGAAGGAATTTCAAATAGAATTGCTGGACAAATGGCAGCAGCCTACGAACTTCAACTGGAAGCCTATCAGTACCTACAGTTTGGGTTATCGCTAGGAATTGCTTACGACAACTTTGACAGTGCCGCGCTGGACGATCCAAACGACCCTGTAGTGCTTGGCAGAGCACAAGGTGCGTTAAGACCAGATGGCGGATTGGGTATAGCTTACATCAATCGTGATTTTACTTTTGGGTTTTCGTTACCTAGTTATTTAACACCATCTCCTTTTAGTACAAGAGACTTTCCCGACCAAGCCTCTTTTAAACTTTGGGATTATCGCATATTTTCAGCAGCCTTTGATTATGATTTAAATTCGGAATGGACGCTAACTTCTAAACTGTTTTTCCATAGCTATGCCACCTTCGATAATCAACTAGAAGGCGGATTGTTACTGGACTATCAGGAACGTTTCAACGGTGGGTTTTTTTACCGGCGTGATATGGGAGCAACAGTCTTATTTGGTCTTGTAATCACCCAAGCCATTAGTGCTGGATATTTTTATAGTTTCTCAACGCCCTCAGCAAACCTACCCAACGATAGCCACGAACTATTTATTAGGTTTCGTTTAGGGTATCAAGTGCGATAGCCTAGGTTTGAAAAAAGAAACCACATAAAATATAAAAAAGGGAAGACTTCAATTAGCCTTCCCTTTCGTCGCATTGTAGGTGGGGTAATAACGGGATGCCCTTGCTAATTCAAAGGATATGTAAAGTTCGACGCCCGATACGTATTTAACCCTAATTCACCTAAGATCACAAAGGACTAAACGTTTAAGGATAGCAGAATTTTTCACATAATTTGAATAGCGAAAAACTTATTTCAAGTCTTTCAGCAAAGGTCTTGGGGTTACATTTAAGGCTGTGCCTTAGTTTCAGAATCTAAAAGGGCAAAAAACTTATCCAAATCGGGAATAATTACGATTCGGGTTCTTCTATTTTTAGCCATACTGTCTTTATCGGTGTTTTCAACCAAGGGTTGGTATTGACTTCTACCTGCAGCAATTAATTGCGCTGGATCAACTTCATATTGCTCTTGAAGGGTACGTACCACAGAAGTAGCTCGTTTGACACTCAAATCCCAATTATCCTGAAAAAGAGGGGTGTTAATTGTGCGAGAATCGGTGTGACCTTCTACCATGACTTCAATACTGGGTTCAGAATTGATAACTTCTGCTAGCTTGCCTAAAACCTCACTGGCTTTGTTATTGATGTTGTAGCTACCACTTTTAAAAAGTAAGTTATCCGCTATATTGACCATCACCACAGTTTTGTCAACAAACACATCTACATCTTCACTTTTATCGGATAATGCATTCTTCAAATTATGAGATATGGCCAAGTTTACTTTCTCTTCCATGGTCTCCGCCGCAGCAACTTTGGCAGGATCAATCTTTGCTAAGGTGGCATCAAGCTTTGCCTTGTGGTTATTGCTCATAACCGTTCCGTTCTCAATAGTATATTGACTGTCGCCAATTTCTTTTAAAGAAGTGATTTTAGCATTGTATTCCTCCACACGAGCTTCGATCTTGGAAAGCTTTCCTTGTAGCTCTTCCTTTTCAACTTGCGTTTTGGTGAGTTGTGTTTGTGTTTGGGCTAGATTTTCTTCTAGTGCCACGTATTTCTTTTTGGATACACAGGAGGTAAGTAATATCATAGCTGCCCCTGCAGTTAGCGTTAATTTTTTCATCAGATAATTTTGAAATTTATAATTGTCTTTACAAGAGACATACGCAGAGAAACAAAAAACGGATTACCGGACCTACAATACTTTCTCAACTTTTAATGGAAAAATGGGATAAAATTGGTGTTTGAGAGGGTATTTGCTCAATTTTCGCCATATGTAGAAACTATTTGAAAATCAGATCGATAAGGGTGTATTTTTCTAAAGGTTACGTTAAAACAAGTCCTACTCAGGTTAAAATGACATTTGGCAACCAAGTTTTTTGGTAATTTCCAAACACTTAAACAATTTAACAATCATGGCTACATACGATTTAAAGGTTAACGGCATACGCCAGACGGTTGATGTTTCTGAAGATACGCCCTTATTATGGGTGCTTAGAGATCATCTTGATTTAGTGGGTACCAAATATGGTTGTGGAATAGGGCAATGTGGTGCTTGTACGGTACATATCGACGGTAATGCCATGCGCAGTTGTTCTTTAACCTTGGCACAGGTCGAGGGAAAGTCCATTACAACTATAGAGGGACTTTCTGAAAATGGAGCGCACCCTGTACAACAGGCCTGGAAGGCAGTTGATGTACCACAATGTGGGTATTGCCAAGCCGGACAAATCATGACGGCAGCAGCTTTTTTAGAGCGTAATCCTAATCCGTCGGCCTCCGAAATAAAGAATGCCATGCACGGTAATATTTGCCGATGCGCGACCTACCAAAGAATTTATCAAGCTGTAGAAATGGCCGCTGAAAACAAAAGCACATCCGAACTCAATTAATCTTAGAAGAATGGCTTCAAAAAATCAACATACATTTAGCAGAAGGGGCTTTATGCGTACAACGAGTCTCGCAGGAGGAGGTATGCTTATAGGGTTCAATCTCTTTCAAGCTTGTAAACCAAAAGTAGCACTAGAACCAGTAGTCGATTTTTCAAACTTAGATTTTAAGGATTTTAATGCCTTCATTAAAATTGCGGAGAATGGAGTGGTGACTATATTTTCACCCAATCCAGAGATCGGGCAGGGGGTAAAAACATCAATGCCTATGATTATCGCTGAAGAATTAGAGGTGTCATGGGATAAAGTACACGTGGTACAGGCAAAATTGGATACTCAAAATTTTACCCGACAGGTCGCCGGGGGAAGCCAGTCCATTCGAAAAGGATGGGATGCTTTACGCCGGACTGGCGCTACAGCAAAGCAAATGTTAGTAAACGCCGCCGCACAACGATGGAATGTTGCACCCGAGAGTTGCACCGTTAAAGAAGGGGTGATTACCAATGCATCTGGGGAAACTTTAGGTTATGGCCAAGTAGTCAACGAGGCCGCACAACTAGATATTCCCGAAGAAGTTGTATTAAAAGACCCTAAGGATTTTAGCATTATTGGTACCGAAGCAGTCAATGTTGATATTGATGAAATCGTCACAGGAAAGCCTTTATTTGGGTTGGACTACAAAAAGGAGGGTATGGTATATGCTGCAGTGGTACGTCCACCCGCTTTTGGGCAGCAATTAGCGGCTTTTGACGCAGAAAAAGCGAAGGCTATGCCCGGTGTTATTGATGTGATTACTATTGGAGAAAAGGCACGAAAGATCATCGAGGCCCAACCAAGAGTAGGTAATTTTTTATCAACTAGTGATAAAGTAGTAGTTATCGCAAAGACTACTTGGCAAGCACTCAAAGCGAAAGCAGCCATAGCAGCCGAGTGGGACGATCCAAGTATCTTGGAGAATAGTGAAGATCACGATCGTATTTTAAAGGAACTGTTGGATGAGGGCAAGTTTGAAAACATGCGTAAAGACGGGGATGTTGAGCGGGCATTTGCCGATACTGATCTGATTTTAGAGCGCACCTATGAGGCCCCATTTCTTCCACACAATTGTTTGGAACCCATGAACTTTTATGCGGACATCACAGCAGATAAGGTACACCTAGCTGGACCTATACAAACTCCGCAATGGAAGGCAGGATTGGTAGCAGAAATGCTGGAGCGGCCCATAGAAAGTATCTCAATGGAGATGACGCGTCAAGGTGGTGGATTTGGTCGTAGACTCTTTGGTGACTTTGTATTAGAAGCTGCTGAAATATCAGATAAAATTGGTAAGCCTGTAAAATTGGTGTACAGTCGTGAAGACGATATGAGCACTGGTGTATACAGAATGCCCCTCCAATACCGTATCAAAGCGGGCGTAAAGGACGGTAAAGTAGTTGCTTATCATTTAAAGGAAGCAGCCATCAATTCCAATATGTACGATCTTATTCCAAACTTTTTTCCAGCCGGTGCTGTTGAAAACTACCAAGTAGACACAGCGGTTTATAAGAGTAATATTACTACCGGTGCCTGGCGAGCCCCGTACACCAACTTTTTAGCCTATGCCGAACAGAGCTTTTTTGACGAACTAGCCGAGGCTATGGATGTAGATAAGGTACAACTGCGTATTGATCTTTTGAAAAATGTGGATGCTGAGGCCGATGAGCGCATTGAGTATTCCCCGGAGCGCATGATCAAAGTAATTGAAACCGCTGTGGAAAAATCAGGTTGGGGTACGCAGCCAGATGATGTTTACCAAGGATTTGTCAATTACTATTGCCATAACTCCCATATAGCTGAAGTGGCTGATGTGGTGATCGAAAACGGGGAGCCCATCATTAAAAAAATCACTTGTGTAGTCGATTGTGGTATTGTAGTGAACCCTTCTGGAGCACGCAATCAAGTAGAAGGTGGTATCATTGATGGTATTGGTCATGCCATGTACGGTAACCTCAGTTTTGAAGCTGGAAAACCAATGGCTTCTAACTTTGATCGTTTTCGATTGATTCGCATGAAAGAAGCACCAGAAATTGAAACCCATTTTATCCAGAATGGATTGGCGCCTACTGGTCTTGGAGAACCCGCCCTACCTCCAGCAGCAGGAGCCGTGGCCAACGCCTTAAAAGCCGCTACCGGACAAAGAATATATCAGCAACCGTTCACCAAAAATCCGGAGTTGCTGAAACCCAAAGCACAACAATTAATAGGTTAACAAGACTATGACAGTTTTAATGTTCGGGGTTGCCAAAGACATTGTGGGCAGTCCCTCCCTTTCGATTCCTACATCGAGTATATCTGGAAAAAAAATTCCGAAAACAGTGGGAGAACTACGTACCTTTCTAGGTAATAGCTATCCCCAATTGAATGATTTGAGTTCCTTAGCAATCGCAGTGAATAATTCGTATGCAGCCGATAGTGATACTATTAATTCTTACGACGAAATTGCCCTGATTCCTCCGGTAAGTGGGGGATAGGGGGGGCATCTCTCATTGGATAATTCAGGAATTCATCTCAAAATAGGTGTTTAGCACCCATCTAGATTTTGAAAGGGCCATTGGGGAACGTAAATTTGAAGGATAGCCTATGTTGATCGATAACCACGGAAGACGCATCAATTATTTAAGGTTGGCAGTAACAGATCGTTGTAATTTAAGATGCAACTACTGTATGCCGGCCGAGGGTATCAATTTTGCCAAAAAAGAACAGCTATTATCCACGGATGAGCTTAAGATGGTCTCGGAGTGGCTTGTAAGCTGGGGTATCACTAAAATCAGGCTAACCGGGGGAGAACCTTTTGTGCGCAAAGACCTTATGGAATTAATACGGCATTTGAGCGCATTGCCAGGGTTAGAAGACATTTCGGTAACCACTAATGCTACGCTGATAGGACCCCATATTGCGGAACTAAAGACTTTGGGGATCCGAAATGTTAATGTGAGCCTAGATGCTGTTAACGAAAGTACTTTTAAGCGCATAACGCGCCGAGATACTTACGAAATAGTCATGGAAAACCTCCATCGCTTGATTGATGAAGGATTTAATGTGCGTATTAATTTTATCGTTTTAGATGGGCAAAACGAACAGGAAGTGCTCCCCATCTTAGCGCGTATGAAGGACCATAAGGTTGCCGTGCGCTTTTTGGAGGAAATGCCCTTTAATGGCGGTTCCAGATCCTTTGGAACCATTCAATGGGACTATAAAAAAATCTTAGCGCATATTATAGCGCACTATCCCAGGTATCAAAAACTGGAATCTCCTCCCACCGCTACAGCAATTAACTATCAAATAGAAGGACATCAAAGTACCTTTGGTATTATTCCGTCTTTTAGTAGAACATTTTGTGGTAGCTGTAATCGTTTAAGGGTGACGGCAAAGGGCGACGTAATCACCTGTCTCTATGGAAAACCCAAAGCCAATATTAAGAAGCTGATGGCAGACCATAATGCAAAACTACAGGTTAAAGAAGCCTTACTGGGCGCTATTGGCACTAGGGCCAAAACCGGTTTTGAGGCGCAAAACGAACATGCCAACCAGGTATTTGAAAATAGTATGACATCAATTGGCGGCTAATGAACAATAACAATCTTCCTCCATTATATGGTTTGGTGCTTTCCGGGGGAAAAAGTACCCGTATGGGCAGCGACAAGGGCATGCTTAACTACCACGGTATTCCACAGCGTGCATATCTCTTTGAATTATTACAACATTTTTGTGATCAGGTGTATCTCAGCGTTCGTCAAGAACAAGCGGCGGAAATAGGAACCCAATTTCCAGTGGTCATTGATCAAGATTATTACGGAGGCCCTTTTAATGGTATCCTAAGTGCACACTACGCTTATCCTGAGGTGGCTTGGTTGATTTTAGCCTGTGATCTTCCTTTGATGGATCGAGATACCCTTGCCGAATTGGTGGACCAGCGCAAGCCGCAATACAACGCTACGGCCTATGCTACCCACCAATCAAAATTACCAGAACCGCTTATCTGTATTTGGGAACCCCAACTTCTAAAAGCAGCAGCACCCTATTTAGATAATGGGGGGAAGGCCTGTCCAAGAGCCTATTTGTTGCAATCTGAGGTAGCTTTAGTACATCCCAAGCGGGATGAGCTGCTTTTTAATGCCAATTCTTTAGAAGATTTCCAATTCGCCAAATCTAAATTGGGATGACCGTTGATTTCAACAGATACCAACGGCAGACCGTTCTTGATGGTTTTGGCCTAGCGGGGCAGACCCAATTGGCTAAAAGTCGAGTATTGGTTGTTGGTTTAGGAGGGCTCGGAATTCCCGTAGTGCAATATCTAAATGCTATGGGGGTGGGTACGCTAGGACTGGTAGAAAACGATACGGTAGACCTGCAAAATTTACAGCGACAGGTACTTTATCAGGAAAAAGATATTGGCCGTAAAAAGTTGGCTGTAGCTTTGGAACGTTTGGCCGCTCAAAATAGCCAAACTCATCTGGTTCCTTATGAAAGCTTCCTTACACAGGAAAACGCTTTGGCCCTAATACAAGATTACGATGTGGTAGTTGATGCTACGGATAATTTCCCTTCTCGCTATTTAATCAACGACGCCTGCACCATACTCAAAAAGCCCTTTGTTTATGGCGCACTACATGGCTTTGAAGGGCAAGTAGCCGTGTTCAATTATAAGGGTGGACCAACCTACAGATGTCTGTTTCCAAACCCTCCGGTATCGAATAATATTCCCAATTGCAACGATCACGGTGTTTTAGGTATCGTTCCAGGGATTATAGGGAATTTTCAAGCCTTAGAAACCATAAAAATACTGACTGGTATTGGAACGGTGTTAGCAGGACAGCTATTGCTATACAATGGCTTGTCGCAGACCAGTCAAAAAATACAATTAAGGGTGAATCCTGAAAATTACGAACGAACAGCGCTGGAATCTTCTTATGGAACACCTTCCTGTGTGCAGCAAGAAAATGTGATCAATATTTATGATTTTCTAAGCCGGTATACTCAAGATCAAGTGCAATTGGTTGATGTGCGCACCGCAGAAGAATATCAGAAAGATCATTTAACCGGCGCTGTGAATCTCCCGGTAGATGATCTGGAGTCCGGCGTAGGATTGATTGATTTAAAACGGTCGGTATATTTAATCTGTCAATCTGGTAAGCGCAGTGGCATGGCGCAACAGCGATTACAGCAACAATATCCGGAAACTTCATTTTTTCAACTAGAAGGTGGTATGGCTGCCCTCACTAAGAAAACTATACAGAGTTCATGATATCTTTTCCAGATGCTTATCAACTAGTTACTCAAGATCTCACCGACTTTGGATCGGAGATACTGCCCTTAGAGACCTGTGTAGGTCGTGTTTTGGCGGAAGATATTACTGCCGATCGTGATTTTCCACCTTTCGATCGGGTTACCAAAGATGGTATGGCCATACAATACGATAGCTGGGAAGCCGGCCAACGTACGTTTCCCATTACGGGTATTGCGCCTGCAGGGGCACCCCAACAATCGCTTGCCAATGCCACTGATGGAATTGAAGTGATGACGGGGGCGATGCTTCCTAAAAACACGGATACGGTGTTGATGTATGAGCATCTAACCATCGATCAAGGACAGGCTACCTTACAAGAACCCATCAAAAAAAAGGGGCAAAATATCCATAGGCAAGGAAGCGACGATAAAAAGGGAAACCTGATACTAGAAAAAGGCATTGTAATCACCCCAGCCGAGATAGGAATTTTAGCCACGGTAGGTAAGGCAGCGGTATTGGTAAAAAAGCTACCTCGAGTAGTTGTGGCCGCTACGGGAGATGAACTCGTGGACGTAGCGGAAACTCCATTACCCCATCAAATTCGCAAATCCAATTCCCCCACCTTAGCGACACTCTTGGCCTTGCAAGGGATATCTTGCCAACAAGCCCACCTGAATGATGATTACGACACTTTAAAGCAGAAAGTAAGTGATTTGATCGATACCTCCGACGTTTTAATGTTTAGCGGTGGGGTATCCAAAGGTAAGTTTGATCACCTTCCTGCCGTTTTTGAAGCTCTGGGGATTACCAAAACTTTTCATCGGGTAAAACAGAGGCCCGGAAAACCCTTTTGGTACGGTAAACATCAAGCTTCCAATACCCATATTTTCGCTTTTCCAGGAAATCCTGTATCTACCTTTGTCAACTACCACAGTTATTTTCTGCCTTGGTTAAGGCACTGTTTAGGATTAGAGGTAAAGGCCTTATCCGTAACCCTAACTGAGTCTTTTGAAAACACTACGGATTTAACCTGTTTTATCCGGGCACAGGCTTTTGTAGAGGGCGCACAATTGAAAGCACGATTGATAACAGGCAATGGCTCTGGTGACTTGGCCAGTTTGGCCTTTGCCAATGGCTTGGTAAGACTCGCCCCCGAACAACAATGCGCAGTAGGGGATGAGGTACCCTTTTTGCCCACAAGAAGTATTGTATAAGATGACGCATGAGTTCAAATCTATTGTAGCTGCTTATAGTCTTGCTCAAAAACAGGGCGTTAATTGTGTTTTGGCCTCTGTGGTTGCCTTAGAAGGCACCTCTTATCGAAGACCAGGGGTGCGCATGTTAATTTTAGAGGATGGAAGCACTGTGGGCGCGGTGAGTGGCGGTTGCGTGGAGAAAGAAGTGATCCGACAAGCACAAGCGGTATTCCAATCGGGTACCCCAAGAACCATGGTTTATGACGGTCGGTATCGTTTGGGTTGCGATGGCCAATTATATCTGCTACTTGAACCTTTTCGGCCTAACGAAACACTATTAGTAGCCTTTAAAGACATTGTGGAAAACCGTAAGGTATTTAAACTACAGTCCTTTTTTGAACGAACGCCACAGGATAGTGCTACCTATGGGACCTGGATCTCCTTTGGGACGCAACCTTATCCGTTAAACGCTGAACAAACAAGCATACCAAATGGTATTGAAATCTTTGAGCAGCCAATGCCACCTTGTTTTAGGCTGCTATTGTTAGGCGCGGAGCATGATGCCGTTCAATTGTGTCAGTTTGCCGCAGCAACTGGCTGGGAGGTTACCGTAGTGGCTAGTCCAGATGAAGAGAAAAGTAAGAAACATTTCCCTGGTGCGTCTCAATTTATTGCCATAGCACCCGAGCAATTGGCAGTGGCTATCGATCAAGAAACGGCCGTAATGGTCATGAGCCATAGTTTTAGTAAAGACCTACGCTATGTAATCGCCTTAAAAGAAACTAACCCTGGCTATTTTGGTCTATTAGGGCCTTCTAAGAGACGTGAAAAACTTTTTGATGCACTTTTAGAGCGATGTCCCGAGCTTTCTGACACGTTCCTAGACCTTATCCATGGCCCGGCGGGATTGCACATTGGCGCTGAAACACCGCAAGAAATTGCTATTGCTGTTCTGGCAGAAATATTGGCGGTAGTTCGGGGTAAGCAACCCGACTTTTTAAAAGAAAAAAGCGGTAAAATTCACTCCTAGTGCCCAAGGCTGATACCCATGTCCATTTATTGATCTTAGCCGCGGGAGCATCTCGACGCATGGGGCAAATAAAGCAGCTACTACCGTGGGGTAAGCACACGCTTTTGGAACAAGCTTTGACCGAAGCTCAAAAAGTATCCAATCAAGTAAGCGTGGTGTTAGGTGCTCATGCTGAAAAAATCAAAACCGTATTACCCCCACAAGTCCAAACCATTTTTAATCCTGCTTGGCAGCAAGGTATGGGTACTTCCATAGCGGTAGGCGTTCGGTATGTATTAAAACAAAAATCAGCGGTAAATGCTGTTTTAGTGTTGTTAGGAGATCAGCCGCTACTGGGCGCAACACATCTCAATCAACTCTTGGTAGCACACCAACAACACCCTGATCGTATTATTGCGACTGCTTATCCCAAGAATCCAGGGGTACCCGCATTGTTTCCTGCCAATTACTTCGGAAGACTACAACAACTCAATGGAGATCAAGGCGCGCGAAAACTGCTACAGCATGCGGGCCAAAGCGTAGTTCAGGTGGCCGCAGTAGGGGATCTTAAAGATTTGGATACATGGGAAGACTATTGTTCTTCTCGTTCTGTTGGTGGTGATTTCTCATAAGTAACGTCCATTTCTTGAAAAATGCCACAAGAAATCTGCTTACGGACCAAGGAGCCCTTCTTACTTTTCTTGGAAAGATGCTCTATTTGTTTGTTTAAAAAACCCATGACTTCAAAACGCTTAAAATTCGATTACATTGTTGGGATTCTTATTCCAAAGTTAAGCTAGGAAACCGTAATAAAATTTAAAGGGTGTTGAAAGCTGGACATAAAATACGATTTGGCTTCGGGAAAGATTAAAAGGGGAGGGTACTGTTCTAAAACTAGCCCAGCACCGTAGACCACAGCTATCATGCTCTGATGCTTGATTTTGTTGGCTTGTACAATGATTTTCAGAACATCCTAACAATTGAAGAATAACTTTCAATGGTATTCTTACTATAACGTTTAACCTCCAATATTCTCACAAAATCAGGCAATGACCTAATATGTTGAAGATATCGATGTAGCTATCCGTGTATTGTTCGGGTCACTGGAACAAAGACACAATGCAGGCTCAGAAAAATGGAGGCAATCAGGAAATTTGTGATGGTTTCA
>JBCDGY010000048.1:0-14529 GCA_039414375.1 Bacteroidota bacterium
AAAATACTTCCCAATAATGCCATTTTAGACGAGCTGGAAACCTTTGCCGATGCTATAGAAAACAACACAGAACCTGCGGTTACCTTAGAAGATGGCACTGCTGCCCTTCGCGTTGCCCTGCAGGTGATTGAAGCATTTTAACAACAATACATGGAAAAAATTGTAGTGATTGGTGCAGGCACTATGGGCAATGGTATTGCCCACGTATTTGCCCAAAACGGATACCAAGTGAATTTGGTTGAAGTCTCAGAAGCAGCGCTTGAGAAAGGCATACTAACCATTAGTCGTAATTTAGATCGCCTGGTAGCCAAAGGGAAAATAGAGGCAGCGACCAAGGCGACAACCCTAGCTAACATTGTTACGACTACAGACCTAAAAACTGCCGTAGTAGATGCGGATTTAGTAGTGGAGGCTGCCTCAGAAAATTTAGAAACCAAACTGGGTATCTTTTCCAAATTGGAGGATTGGTGCCCGCCAAATACCATTTTAGCTACCAATACCTCATCCATTTCCATAACACAAATTGCTGCCGCCACCCAACGACCCGCACAGGTAATTGGCATGCATTTTATGAATCCAGTACCCATAATGAGGTTGGTTGAAGTTATCAGAGGGTACGACACTTCGGATGCGGTAGCCGAAACAATTATGTCCCTCGCGCAAAAACTGGGAAAAACCCCAACTGAGGTTAAAGACTATCCCGGGTTTATCGCCAATAGAATCCTTATGCCAATGCTCAATGAGGCCATTGAATCACTATACCATGGTGTAGGGGGCGTGGTGGAAATAGACACCGTTATGAAACTAGGGATGGCACACCCCATGGGACCTTTGCAACTTGCTGATTTTATTGGTTTGGATGTTTGTCTTTCCATTTTAAATGTGATGTGCGAAGGGTTTAAAAACCCAAAATACGCCCCTTGCCCATTACTGGTGAATATGGTTATGGCCGGTAAGTTAGGCGTAAAATCTGGGGAAGGGTTTTATGTGTATTCAGGCACAGCAAAAGCAGAAAAAGTATCAGACCAGTTTACCTAAGCGATGCCACAGATCACCCCATTTAAAGCCATAAGACCCGCTAAAGACAAGGTTGCCTTTGTGGCTTCTCGTTCTTATGAAGCCTATCCTGAAAAGGAACGGCGTTACCATTTAAAATACAATCCTTTTTCCTTCTTACACATTATTGATCCTGGATTTAAGTTTCATCAAATAATAGTCGGGGAAGAGCGATTTTCACTGGTGCGCAATCGTTATCTGGAATTTTTAGAGGAAAAGGTACTCGTAAAAGATACCCAAAGCTGTTTTTACTTATACCAAATACAACATCAAGCTGGGACGAGTCTGGGACTCTTTTGTGCCACAAGCGTTGAGGACTATGACCACCAAGCCATTAAAAAGCATGAGGACACCCTGGAAAAGCGCGAAATTTTGTTTGCGCAATACCTAAAAACGGTGGGCTTTAATGCAGAGCCAGTGTTGATGACCTATCCTCCTAACACAACCATATCGACCATTATTTCAAAAGAGGTGCAAAAAACACCCGAATACCATTTTACCACCCCGGATAAGGTAAGTCACCAGCTTTGGAAAATCGATACCCCCTCAGTTATTCAAACCTTGCAAGACGCCTTTGGTAGCCTACCCCATTTTTACATCGGCGATGGGCACCATCGCAGCGCTTCTTCTGCCCTCCTAGCCAAAGAGATGCGAGACAATAATACCTCACATACCGGAAAAGAGCCTTATAATTTTTTCTTGAGCTATTTAATTCCAGAAACGGACATACAGATTTCTGGTTTCAATCGACTGATTCGAGATTTGAATGGACTCTCTAAAGAGGCTTTCCTGATTCAGTTGGATACCCATTTCCGAATAGAAGAGCAAGAAGGGGGCATACAACAACCTATTGCCAAACACCATTTTTGCATGTATTTAGATGGGGCTTTTTACCTGCTCCATTTGCGGAAGAATCGCTATCAATTCACCAATGCCTTAAGCGCTTTGGACGCACAGATATTGTACATAACCATTTTACAACCCATTTTGGGCATTCAAGATCTGCGTAACGATAAGCGTATTTCCTATGGACAAGGTGGCAACGACTTACTACATTTGAAAAAGCGCGTAGATGGGGGGCATTTTGCCGTGGGTTTTCATTTAGCACCAACAACTATTGACGAAATAAAGGCAATAGCCGATGCCAACCTAGTAATGCCACCTAAGAGCACCTACATTGAGCCCAAGCTAAGAAGTGGTTTGGCTATTTACGAGATTTAACCCTTTTTGAATTATGTCTATTACAACACAGTTAACCCAAGTTAAAGACCAACTACCGGATCATGTAACCCTGGTAGCGGTTTCTAAAACCAAACCCCGGGAAGCTATTATGGAAGCCTATAATGCTGGACAACGGGTTTTTGGGGAGAATAAGGCGCAGGAAATGACTCAAAAATGGGAAGCCTTACCCAAAGACATCCAGTGGCATATGATAGGCCACCTGCAACGCAATAAGGTAAAATACATGGCGCCTTATGTAACTTTAGTACATGGGGTGGATAGCTTACGACTGCTACAAGAAATCAATAAACAAGCCCAAAAGCATGATCGTATCATTTCTTGCTTGCTACAGATGCATATTGCTCAGGAATCGACCAAGTTTGGGCTAGATGCCGAAGAGTTATGGTCTCTTATCGGTTCAGAAACCTTTAAAACATTGGAAAATGTAGCCATTAAGGGATTGATGGGTATGGCCACCTTTACAGAGGACCAAGCACAAATCACAAAAGAGTTCCGTAGCCTGAAGTCTTCCTTTGACAAACTCCAACAGCAGCTACCTGGGGTGGAGATACTCTCCATGGGGATGAGCGGTGATTACGCCATAGCAGTAGCAGAGGGCAGTAATATGGTGCGCATAGGAAGTAGTATCTTTGGAGTTAGAAACTACTCCTAAGGAAACAGGCGTATGTATGCAGTACTCGATATTGAAAGTACCGGAGGCAAGTACAATGAAGAAGGCATTATGGAAATCGCCATTTATCGCTTTGATGGTGAGGAAACAGTAGATCGCTTTATTAGTTTAATCAATCCTGAAAGAGAAATACAGCCCTTTGTAACAAAGCTGACTGGTATTAATAGCCAGATGTTACGTTCGGCACCTAAATTTCATGAAGTTGCCAAACGCATTATAGAAATTACTGAGGATGCCGTTGTAGTAGCACACAATGCCCAGTTTGATTATCGCATTCTTCGAACAGAATTCAGGCGATTGGGCTATAACTACGAACGCAAAACCTTGTGCACCGTTGACTTATCTCAAAAATTATTACCCGATGCCGAATCGCATAGTCTGGGTAAATTGGTGCGTTCTTTGGGTATTGCCGTAAGTGATCGACATCGCGCTAATGGCGATGCGCTGGCTACATTAAAACTACTAAAACTGTTGCTGGCCAAAGATCTGGACAAGTCTATTACAAAATCTATCGTACGCGCCGAAACCTTAGGGGAGCTCTCCACCAGACAATTGGATATGGTGGAAGCCTTACCCACAGAAATGGGCATTTACTATATGTATAATAAAGAGGGAGACCTCCTCTTTTTGGGTAAAACAAAAAATCTAAAGAGAAGGGTAAATCAACATTTTACCAATCAGAGTAAACTGGCACGTCAACTACAAAAAGAAACTAAAAAAGTCACTTTTGAGCGTACTGGAAATGAACTAGCGGCCATTTTAAAGGAAGAGGCCGAAATACAAAAAAGTCGACCAAAGCTGAATAAAAGAATACCACAAAAAGGCTTTTCGCATGGAATTTATATCGATACCAGTCCAGATGGATTATTACAACTAACAGCAGCCCCCGCTAATAGGCAGGATCGTAGACTTAGTAGCTTTGCCTCTTTAGGGGCTTCAAAGGCATTTTTAAAAAACCTACGCAAAGCATACGCCTTGGAGGGCCAAAATGCAGAGGCGTTTGAAAGCTGCCTTAATACACTAGAAAAACGATACAGCATTCAAAATAGGTCGTTAGTACTCCTTGATAAAGGACGTACCCTAGGAGAGCGTTGTGTGTTTCTAATTGTAAAAGGGACTTTTAAAGGAATGGGCTATACCGATTTAAATCATCAAATCAACAATCTGTCCATTTTGAATACCATCATTACCCCTTTTGACAAAAGCACCAACACTACTTACAATATCGAAACTTACTTGCGAAAAAATAAGCTAGAAATGATAGAACTGGAATCCTAATATTTTGGAAAACAAAAAGCCTAATAGAGATTGGAGGGCCAAGCTCCACGAGATTATCTACGGAACGCATACCACAGCTGGGAAATGGTTTGATATTGTCTTGTTGGTACTTATAGTGTATAGTGTAATTATCGTTATGCTAGAGAGTGTACCCCGCTACGATGATAGGTATCACCTCTTTTTTGATATCTCTGAATGGGTGGTTACCATCCTATTTACTATTGAGTATTTCCTTCGAATCGTATGCATTAAAAGACCCACAAAATATATTTTTAGCTTTTTTGGATTGGTCGATTTACTCTCTACCATTCCAAAATACCTTTCCTTTTTCTTTATCGGAGGACAATATTTTACGGCTTTTAGAGCGCTGCGATTACTGCGGGTTTTTAGAATACTAAAATTGGTGCGTTATACGGGCGCCTCTAATAATTTAATTAGTGCTTTGAATGCGAGTAAGACCAAAATATCCATTTTTATATTTTTTGTACTGGTCATCTCCATACTGTTAGGGACGGTAATGTATTTGGTTGAAGGGCCCGAACATGGGTTCAATAGTATCCCACATAGTGTATATTGGACTATCGTCACCCTTACTACAGTTGGCTATGGTGATATTTCACCAGAAACTGGAGTTGGTCAGTTTTTGGCAACATTTATTATGATTATCGGGTATGGTATTATCGCAGTACCTACAGGCATTGTTTCTGCCGAGTATGCTTCCGCAAAAGAAAAAATAGCGCATGACAAAGGACGTTGTTGTCCTTCTTGCGCTACGGAAATACTTCGAGAAGACGCGGCCTACTGCCGAAAGTGTGGAGAAAAGCTGGATCCCGTATCATGACCTCTAAAATCCTATTGGCCATCGTAGGCCCTACGGGTATTGGAAAAACAGAAAAGGCCATTGTTTTAGCCCAACACTTCGGGACAGAGATTATCTCCGCGGATTCCCGGCAGTTTTATAAAGAAATGACCATCGGTACCGCCGTACCTTCTTTGGAAGAACTAGCGACCGTAAAGCATCATTTTATACAGCACCTTAGCGTTGTAGATCCTTACACTGTAGGCGATTATGAAAAAGATGCCTTGCAATTGCTTAGCACTTTATTCAAACGCCATGCTGTTGTCGTTCTGGTTGGGGGAAGTGGGCTATTTGTTGACGCTCTTACGCGAGGTTTAGATCACTTTCCGGAAGTTCCTCAAAGTCTAAAAACAGAGCTTCAACAATTATTTGAACAGCAAGGCCTTGGTATTTTACAAGAGCGTTTGCTAGCGCTAGATCCCGATTATTACCAACGGGTAGATCGGGAAAACCCACAACGCTTGTTGCGCGCTTTGGGCGTTTGTATCGCCTCGGGGCAACCTTATTCTTCCTTTCTAGGAAAGCCTAAGATACTCCGTGATTTTACTACCATAACTATAGGCATTGAAGCTACTAGGGATTTGATATATGATAGAATCAACCAACGTGTTGATGGTATGATAGCCAATGGGCTTCTCACAGAAGCTAAGAGTCTCTATAAACACAGTGCCCTCAATGCACTACAAACCGTTGGTTATCGAGAACTCTTTGCGCATTTTGATGGCAAGTGCAGCTACGAAGAAGCTATATCCGAAATCAAAAAGAATACGCGTCGTTATGCGAAACGACAACTAACCTGGTATCGTAAAAAGGAACATCTCACTTGGCTACCACGCACAATCTCAGACGATGCCCTAAAACAAAGGGTAGCCTCACTTTTAGGAAGTTAAAGCCTTCCCTTAACCGGTGGTGCTTGCTTCGCCTTCTGTTTTAACTACTAATCGGAAACCTTCACCATGAATATTCAAGATTTCAACAACATCATCCCTTTTAAGGTATTTACGGAGCTTAGCGATGTAAACATCCATACTGCGGGAGGTGAAGTAGTTGTCGTCTCTCCAAATTTTTGTTAAGGCCAATTCTCTGGGCATCAAATCATTTTCATGAAGTGCAAGTAATCTTAGCAATTCATTTTCCTTGGGAGATAGTTTAATCGCTTCCTCCTCTTTGTATTGTAAAAAGCGAAGCTTGGAATTCAAATGGAAGTTTCCGATTTGGAATTCAAATTGTTTGCTATCTGCCAAAGAGTTGGAAGCCTTGCGTTGTAAAATGGCTTTGAGCTTCATTAACAATACCTCGGAGTCAAAAGGTTTATTTAAATAGTCGTCAGCTCCTGCCTTGTACCCTTTTAAGACATCTTCCTTCATTGTTTTTGCAGTAAGGAAAATGATAGGAACGTTCTCATTTTTTTCTCGAATCTCCTTAGCGAGGGTAAAGCCATCTTTATAAGGCATCATTACGTCTAAAATACAGACGTCGAAGTTATCCTTCTTAAACTTTTCGAAGCCTTCCATGCCATTTTTAGCCAAAACAACATCGAAATCATTCATTTGCAAATAGTCCTTAAGCACAATTCCAAAATTTGGATCATCCTCAACCAATAATATTTTCTTATTCTCTGTTTCCATCATTTTTAAATTAAGGGCAATTTGATAAAGAAAGTGCTTCCCTTTCCTTTTTCACTTTCTACATACACCTCTCCTTGGTGATCGTCTATTATTTTTTTCACATAGGCCAATCCTAATCCGTGGCCTTTTACATTATGTATATTACCGGTATGTTCCCGATAAAACTTTTCAAATATTCGTTTTTGTACCTGTTTACTCATCCCTGAACCTTGGTCCCGAACCTTAACAATGATTTGATTCTTAACTACCTCTGTACTCACATCAATTTTTGGGGATTCTGGAGAATACTTTATCGCATTGTCAAGCATGTTTACAAACACGTTGGTCGCATGCATTTCATTAGCTAGCACCTCGCTGCGCTCTGCACTTAATTGTGTTTGCACATAACCTCCTCTATCATTTACGATTAACTCTACATGGGTGATGGCGTCATTAATCAATTCATGCACATCCACACGATCTTTGCTAATATCCAATTGGTTCTTTTCCAATTTAGAAATACGCAGTACATTTTCGACTTGCGCATGCATGCGTTTATTCTCGTCTCTTATCATTCCCAAGTATCGCATTACTTTATCCTTATCATTGATTGATTTCGGATTGCGTATCGCTTCTACTGCCAAATTGATCGTAGCAATTGGGGTTTTGAACTCATGCGTCATATTATTGATGAAATCTGACTTTATCTCAGAGATTTGTTTTTGCTGTATCAATTGATAAATAGCACTAGAGTAGGCAACAACAATCACCAGAGTGAATACCAGGGATAAAATGGCCATGGTCATAATGCTACTCAACAAAAACTTTTTCTTATCGGGAAAATTAACCAACAACGAAAAATTGGTTTGTCCCTCACTGTCTCTAAAAATTGGGGTTATATAAATAGTCCCCTTGTCAAATTTGAACTTTTTAGACCGTACTTTAGTGGGAAAACCACGACTGTATACGCCGTATTCGTAGTTGATATCTACGCCACGATTCTCTAGTTCCCGGCCGAGTAACAACTCCAATTCTTGTCTAGAAACCCTTTTGTGTATAGGAGTAGACTTTGCTGCTTCCATAAAAACATCTTCATAAGCTGCTTTATCTACTGAAGAAAGTCCTCCAATTTTCTCAATACGTTGTAAAGGAGTCAACGAATAACGCTTACCATCGAGACCGTAATCTTCTTTGTAAACTGTAGTTGTGCGCTTGCTGGTAAAGTTTCGTATGGTTGTAGTATCGTCAAAAACAGAATTTTCAAAGAACATGGATGAAAAATCATAATTCTCTTCTAGAATGCCGTGAGAATAGAATGTTATTTCATCAGAATTACTGTCGCGATCCACATAAAATATGCTTCGCAGATGTGATGATTTTGGTTTTTCTACACTGTCGACCAAAACAGCCAAGCGATCCATGTAATCTTGGCGTTCTCTACGCTCTACTCTTTCGGCCACTTTGTCCAGAACATCTTCCACAGTTCTTGAAAACTGCTCTTGCTTGTCTTCTACAGACTTCTGTATCCAGTACACTTGTACCAAAATGATGCCCACCAAAGAAAGACTCATCATAATGACCAGAAGGACAAAACGTCTTTTGTTCATTGTTTCAAAATTAGAAATTTAACATTTCCCGGGTTTTGCGTTTAACCTATCCTTAACAAAAATGTTAAAATGCGGATTATTAAGTAATAAGATCAAGTAATTCCTGGTGAATTTGTTGTACGCGCTGTTTGGTTTCTCGTAAGGAAATATTCTCGATAACATAATCTGCCAATGCGGTCTTTTCTAGATCAGATTTTTGATGTTGCATTCTATCTTTTATCGTTTCGGCAGAAGCTCCATCTCTTGTGACCACACGCTGAATACGAACTGCTTCTGGGGCGGTAACCACGATAATACGATCATAACTAGCTTGAGTTTGATTCTCAAAAATAAGCGCCGTTTCTTGAACAACGTAAGGAAATGTTTGGGCCGCTACCCAAGCTTTAAAATCCTTTCGTACCGCAGGATGGACTATGGCATTTAAAGCCAATAAAAGTCCGCTATTCTGAAAAACCGCATCTGCTATAAACCTTCGGTTTAATTGGGGTCCTTTGTAAGCAGTCTCTCCCAAAAGCGCAACAATAGCCCTGCGCACTTCCGAAGCGGTTGTCATGAGCCGTTTGGCTTCCTTATCTGAATTATATATCGGTACGCCATGGGCACTAAAATAATTCGCTACTGTGCTCTTTCCGCTACCGATACCTCCTGTGAGCCCTACAATCATAACTTTTCTAAGACAAACTCAACACGATTTTGCATTAACCGCACCGAAAAAACATCGTCGGGAATGGCTTCTTCCTCTATGAGTAAGTACTTTTGATCTAGCACAGCAGTATGATCCACAAAGAGTTTGAAATCTGTACTTTGCAATTGCTTTAAAGCGGCGATACCCGCCTTACAAACCACCTCTACTTCGTCAGGAAACATACGTAACCGGAAACCTTCTGGAACATTTCTAGGTTGCAAGGCAACCTTAAATCTACGTTCAGAAAAGCGTACAACGGTTCCTGAAACCAGCACCGCTGTCCTTCCCAAAACTACTTTACCCAAAGAATCGACAGATTTTAACCCTAGCGATTGCTTAAAATCTTTTGCAACATCATTTAAAGCGATGCTTTCAGTGGTTACCGAATTGATATCGGCAATACTATTTTTTGGCCCCTTAACAATTACACTATCAGGTGCTATAGTCATTGCACCCATTAGCAGATGGTTCTGAGCAAGTTTTAAATCGACATCAGCGATAACGGGAACTTTTTTAGAACCTACTCGATATAAAGATAAGCGGTGTGTAGCGCTGTTGAGCTTTAGCAATGAAACACTATTGGAAAGCTGTCTTTCTATTTGATTTTCTAAGTCATTATTCGTTAGAAAAAAGGAGTTCTCCCTTTCCTGTAATGAGCTTAAATCGACCTTAATTTCTTTGGGACTCATAGAATAACTGAGAAACTGAAATCCACTCGTACGAATCTTAGCCAAAATAGTATTATTGTGATCGCTGTGGAGCAATAAGGTGTCTGGCAAATTTTGATACTGCAAAAGAAAAGCAGTATTGGATTCGTAGGTTTCTGAGAGTTTACTAATACTCCATGCGAAAAATGAGCATAGTAGGAACATTAGAAAAGTCTTAGCTTTCTGTTTGTTGATACCTCGTAATACACTAAAAATATTGTCCATTACTTTTTAAAAAAAAGTTGGGGGAAAAGCGCCTCCGGCGCCTTTTTGGTAAAAGTAAGTAAGACCGTCGATTTAAAAAAGGCGGTGCCATAGCCATAAAACTGCACAAGTACTGCAAAAAGGGAAAGCAATGCTACCTTTGGCACCCCATACCTTCGGAGCGCATCGATAAATACCAGGAATAAATAGATGCCATACCCCAGTAAGGGCCACCACCAATTCCATACTACCATTAGTGTAGCTAAACCCGATCCAAAAACAAAACAACTAGGGAACCAATAGGTTAATCTAGCGGTCTTGGGATGCCATTGGTTAAGAATGGGGCGCACCATACCAAACTTGCGTACTTGGCGGTAAAACCCAGACCAGCTAATACGTCTCTTATGAAACACAAAAGCTTCCGGAAAAAAACGGGACTGATACCCTGCTTGCCAAATGCGGAAAGTTAAATCTGGATCTTCTCCAGGATGGATCGTACCAAAACCACCAGTTTTTTGAAAGGCTTCTTGAGAGAGTCCCATATTAAAACTTCTTGGTTGAAAACGATCTATCTGTTTCCGATGCCCTCTTAGTCCGCCGGTGGTCCAAAAGGAAGTCATACTATGATCAATTGCCTTTTGCAAGTTGCTAAACGAAGGATGAGAAGCATCGGCACCCCCAAAACAATGCACGAATTCTCTGGACAGCGCTCTGCTTACCGCAGCTAAGTAATGCGATGGCAAAAGACAATCAGAATCTAAGATGAGATAATAGTTCCCGTTGGCGCGCTCCATGCCATAGTTTCGAGAATCTCCTGGGCCGGTGTTCGGTTTTTGGTAATAGCTAATATTCAGGCGATCTTTGAAAGCCGCTACAACTGCTTCGGATGATTCTTGTGAACCATCCTCAACAATCACCACCTCAAAATTTGGCGCTTCTTCCTGGAGGAGCACGCTTTCCAGGAGTTCTTGTATTTCCTGGGGTCTATTGTATACAGGAACCACAAAAGAAAAGGATACTTTCGTCATAAGGGTTCCTGGATTAGGATTGGCTACTGTTCAAACGCTTCGATAACCGCTTGGCTAACCCCAGTATTGGAAAAGCCACCATCGTGAAATAGGTTTTGCATGGTTACTTTTCGGGTAAGGTCCGAGAACAAGGTAATCGTATAATCCGCACAATCATCTGCTGTAGCATTACCTAGTGGGGCCATCTTTTCAGCATATGCAATAAAGCCATCAAAGCCTTTAACACCTTGACCCGCCGTAGTAGGTGTAGGAGACTGTGAAATGGTATTTACCCGTACTTTTTTGTCCACACCAAAGAAGTAGCCAAAACTTCGAGCTACGGATTCAAGATAGGCTTTGTTATCCGCCATATCGTTATAATCAGGAAAGGTACGTTGTGCAGCCATGTAGGTAAGCGCTACAATACTACCCCACTCATTCATGGCATCGGCCTTGTACAAAGACTGCATCACCTTGTGGAATGATAGCGCAGAAACGTCCCAACCCTTAGTTGTAAAATCATATTTTTCATCCGTATAAGCGCGGCCTTTACGCACATTGACAGACATGCCAATAGAATGAAGTACAAAATCTAGTTTACCGCCTAATAGCTCCATACTTTTGGCAACTAAATTATTGATGTCCTCTTCATTGGTAGCATCTGCAGGGATAATCTCGGAACCGGTTTGCTCAGCAAGCGTTTTTAACTGTCCCATACGCAATGCTATGGGTGCATTGGTCAATACAAAACTACCCCCTTCGGCATGCACGCGCTCTGCTGTTTTCCAAGCAATGGAATTCTCATCCAATGCGCCAAAAATGATTCCCTTTTTCCCTTTCAATAAATTATAGGCCATGTTCTATCGGTTTTATGGCGGCAAAGATATGGATTTCGGTAATGGTGATAAGTGCCTTAATAGGATACAAAAATAGGATTATCCTTCGGCCAATAACTCCTTGGCGTGGTTAATAGCAGAGGCTGAAAATGCCTTACCACCCAACATCTCGGCAAGCTCCTTAACGCGCTCCTCAACAGCCAAGGATCGCATTTTGGTGGTCGTACTTTCGGAATGCTCCTCTTTATATACTTTGAATTGTTGTGATCCTTTGGCGGCCACCTGGGGCAAATGGGTTATTGAAAACACTTGCATATTGGTACCCATGGCCTTCATAATCTCCCCCATGGCATTAGATACTTCTCCAGAAACTCCAGTGTCTATTTCATCAAACATCAAAGTGGGTAAGCGCTCGTAAGTCGCTAGTATGGATTTAATGGTTAGCATAATACGAGACAATTCTCCTCCAGATGCTACTTTCTTCAATTCTCCATAATCGGAGCCTTTGTTTGCGGCAAATAAAAAAGTAAGCACATCGGTACCATTAGTCTTGAAATCATTAGCAGGTGCTACTGCAATTTTAAAAGAAGCGGAAGGCATACCTAAATTTGCAAGCTTGCTCTCTAATCGTTTTTGGAGCTCAGGGATAACCTTTTTGCGGTTTTGGCTTAAGGCATCTCCCAACTTTTGAAGAACTCCTTTTTGTGCAGCAACGGCTTGCGCTTTCGTAGTGATTTCACCATCAATATTTTCATAGCGTTCTACTTTTTTCGCCAATTCGTCTCTAATTACTAATAGTTCGGCAACAGAACGGACTTGGTGTTTGTTAAAGAGGGCTTCCAAAGTACTTAGTTGTGCATTTACAATGATTAAACGCTCCGGATCGGGCTCAACATTATCTTTATAGTCTTCGACTAAAGCTGCAATATCGTTAAGCTCAATAGCCATGGACTGTACGCGGTCTTGTATGGAACCATACTGCTTTCCAAAAGCAACAAGCTTCTGGGTTAATTGTTGAAGCTGCGATAAATTGTTGAGTAGGCCCATCATTTCTCCATTTAACAATTCATGCGCCTCTGCCAAGCTCTGCATTAGTTGCTCCACATTGTCCAACTGCGCTTGTTCGGTTTCTAAGGCTTCCAAAATACCTTCTTGTAACGGTGCGTTTCGCAGTTCTTCCAGTTGATAGGTATGATAGTCCAACTCTTTAGTGGCTTCGGCTCGAGAACTTCGCAATTCGTCGAGTTCCTCCGTTAGCACTTGATAAATATTTCGTTCTTTGGCGTAGTCAGCTAATAGATGGCTATTTGCGGCCAGGGCATCAATAACCTTAAATTGAAACGTATTTTCGGTAAGCTGTAATGTTTGGTGTTGCGAATGAATATCTACCAATTGCGCTCCTAAGCCAGAGAGCACCCCTAGGGTAACGGGCGTATCATTTACAAAAGCTCTAGATTTACCACTTGGTAGAATTTCGCGGCGTACGAAGGTATGATCGTCATAATCCAAATCGTGCTCCTCAAAATAGGTTTGCAGATCATAATTAGCGATGGTAAATGTAGCTTCTACTGTACATTTTTGTGTTTTATCTCTTAGTGCGGATAGGTCGGCTCTTTTGCCCAATACCAAAGACAGTGCTCCCAATAAAATAGATTTCCCTGCGCCAGTTTCCCCGGTAATGGTGGTAAAACCAGACTGAAAGTCAACCCTAAGGTCATCGATAAGGGCATAGTTCTTTACTAGAAGATGAGCAAGCACAGGCGAAAGTTAATCTTTGGAGCGCAAAATTAACAATAAAACTAAGAGAAGGCATCCATAAAAATATCCTATGAGACCTTTGCAGAATGGGTAAAAAAGTGATAGGCAATCCAAACTATGGAAAATTTCGTCCTTCTCAAAAACTTTAAGTCCTCACAACCAGGAGGTTGCTCCGGGTTACAATTTCATCGGGCGTCGAACTTTCGAAATACTTTGAATTTTGCAAAGGTCTCCATGTGCTTATGGGGAATTAGAGGACTCCTCTTTATACTATTCATAAACTGAGTTCAAGTATTATTGCAAATACCGCTTCTCTTATTTTTGATTGGAAATTTTATGAAATTTTGGAGCGATATCTGGATATCACGAAAGGATTTTATCAGATTTACGGCTAAAACCTAAAGCGATTTCTAGCATTCTGTAAAAGCAGTAATACTTGAAATCCGCTTAATAGGTAATCGAATTCCAGGTGGTAGAGTAAAAAGGAGCAATACGATTAAGACTTTCTTTAAGCTTTACAATATCTACCTTAGGGCCATCCGAAAAAATATTCTTGATTTCTTCTGACTTGGCATCAAAAAACATTTGAATGAGAAAGGCATTCGGTCGACGCTTAATCAGATCTTCGAACAACCGTAAACTCCCTGCAATAACTTGTTTTCCTGTACTATTGTTATCAGCCAATACATCCATGCCTTTACGATGGTAATTGTACAAAGCAATCCTATATTCTCTAAAAGTGTTGGATAAGATATTGTCGATAAGTTCGAAACGGGTACGCTTTCCAGTATCTTGATCCCATCCAGTAAAATTAGATCCTTGGGCTTGGGTTACGATATTTTGAGCGCTACGGTACAGCTCATCTCCTCCTTGCAAAGTGAAAGTATCGGCATCCAAACCTAAAATTAGGTACACATAATAAGAAATAACCCCTACTAGATTGGAATCAAATGAATTGGGATTATATACTAGCGGCTCAAACTCTTGATATTGAAAGTTAAAATCATTATCGC
>JBCDGY010000049.1:0-14498 GCA_039414375.1 Bacteroidota bacterium
CCAAAAATATGTGCAGGGAGTTCTATTTTGAAATCGTTGGCAAAACAGTGATAAAACCCAGTAAATTCGTTATAAATCTTAATTCCTAAAATTGTTTAGGACAGCATTGATCAATTCTTATCTTAAACCATATCATACTTGTGCAACATAAAATTAGAGGTTTTCTACTGATATCCATTAGCTAACAAGGCTCCTCAAACCCATTATTACTTTTAGAAAATTGCCGCTATAACTTTTAAAATTACTTTGGTACTTGAGGTTTATTCTAGAGCGAACCCTATAAAAAACCACTTACAAATGTTATGGAAAAGTTAATTTTTTATCCAAACTAAAAACACTAATACCTGCCATTTAATAATTAAATAATTGAAAAACAACGTTTTATAAAAAACCACTGCTAATATTACATAAAAACCTCACAAAAAGTGTGGTCTATCTATACTTGGTTTTTGTTAATGAAATGTTATTTTAGAGATACGCCCAAGATTGGTACTCCTTTTTGTTTCATTCTTCGTTCCAATATCGGGCACCGTGCTAGAATACCGCTGCACAGTTTATAAATGCATATGCATCGCAGTGTCCCAAGCACTTAAACAAACTAACTAATGAAAACACTAATATTCCATAACGTTTCCTTTAATAGTATCACCAGCAAACCACAATGGCCATAGACCATAGGCATTGCTTTGAACTGTGCAGTGTAAGCACCCTCAAACATTGGTGTAGCATAGCCACTTAAAGAACACCCCTTTTGTAGCCTACTACGTAGCGGGATGGAATATTCTAAAAACCGACCTAACAGTACTATTATGACCGATTATTTTTCTTTTAAACCAAACAAAATGTATCAATTTCTCAAAAAACTGAGCGCCGTATCATTACTAACCTTAGCTCTAATGATTACTCATATGGGGAGCGCCCAAGATCATTACCTATCCTTTGATGGCTCCAACGATTACATTGCCCTACCGATATCCTATAATGGGCTTAACGCCATTTCCACCGTTACCGTAGAGGCCTGGGTACGTACTAGTTTTTCAGGAAGCAGTTACAACTCCAACTGGGCCATTGTCGATTTTGACCGCAGTGACTTTTACGACCTTTTTGTTCGCGGAGATAACGGGAGGGTTGGATTTAGCACCTATGCACCTTCAGGAGGTGTAAATGATTTTTATGGCGCTACTGCGGTTAACGATGGGCAATGGCATCACATCGCCGCAGTTTATAACGGCACCGATAAACTGATTTATGTTGATGGCATGTTAGATGCTACCGTATCCAACCCACACAGTGGTTCGGCTCTGGGTAAGAATACAACTAGATTTGGCTTTATTGGCGATGGTTCAGAAGCATCTAGCTATAACGCCAGCAAAAACAATATTTTTTATGATGGCGATATTTCTGAAGTACGCATTTGGAGTAAGGTGGTTACCCCTTCGGAAATGGATACTAATAAATTACCTGGCACTTTAACCGGAAGTGAAACAGGGCTCTACGCCTACTATACTTTTGATGGCGGTTTGGCAACCGATTTGGGGCCTAACGGTTTTGATGGTGGTATTTTTAATGGTCCTGTTTTTAACGATAACGATGGGGTGCCTTCACCCGGGGGTTCTGGTAGCTCAGTATGGTCTTCTAGCGGAGCCAATATTTTCTACAATACAGGGGACGTTGCCATTGGCACAACAACGGTACCGGCAGACTATAAATTAGCGGTTGATGGCAAGGTAATTACCGAAGAAGTAAGGGTAGAACTCTCTAATGACTGGCCAGATTATGTATTTGATAAGAACTATCCATTGCTCTCTTTGGAAGAGATAGCAAAGCATATTGCCGAAAACGGGCATCTACCCAATATCCCTAATGCTAAAACGGCTGAAGCTGAAGGCATTGCCTTAGGAGAGATGAACCGATTGTTATTGGAAAAAATTGAAGAGCTCACCCTTCATATTATTCATCTGGAAAAAAGAATACAAGAACTGGAGCGGAATTAAGCCCCTCATATCCTTTTACAAATGAAAAAACACATCATCATCGTTGCACTTCTGCTTGCTGCCGGAAAAGGATTTTGTCAGGTAAACGACCCCGATGCCTTTAATAATAATGATCTGCTTGCTATTGAGGAACAATTACCTAAAAGTCCAGAAGCAGCCTCATTAGGCGAATACGGCGCGTTACGAGCAACGCCTTATAATGGCAAGGCCAATATTACCGTGCCTATGCATAGCATTAATTTTGAAGGGCTTCAAATACCTTTGAGCCTTAGCTACGATACTGGTGGTGTGCGTTTGTCCCAAGAAGCAGGAATGATAGGGCTCAATTGGAACTTTTCGGCGAACTACGGTGTAACTCGACAAATATTTGGTATTAGTGATTTTGGAAGCAGGGTGGGCAGCTCCTTTGATAGTGGCAAAACCAATGGCTATATTTTTAATAATATCAACATCGCCACCGCCGAAGGAGGTACCCAACCAGGGCATAGTTATGATCAAATTTACGACGTGCACTATAGCCTTAGCTTATTTTCAACAGAAGGTAGTGAACCTAGTTTTTTGGATACCCAGTCCGATCTGTTTACGCTAAACACCTTTGACAACAGTTACAAATTCATTTTAAAGAAAAAGGGGACTACCAATATTGTGGACACCCATGTTTTTAACAACAACAATGCCCAAATCACCTTTAATCTTGACGACTTGACCTTCACCCTGGTCGATGAAAAAGGCTTTACCTATTCCTATGCCATTACGGAAATAAGTACCAATATGGCAACCATTCAAAACAATGGTTCTACGCCACCCGGATCGGAAGTAGCAGCATATCAATATCTTTTTTCAGGAGAGAACGCCGCAGTAACCAACGCCTATTCCTTACCCACAACATGGGGGCTTACAAGGGTAGTATCCCCCAACGGACGTAGTATCGATTTTAAATACGACAAGCCAGGCCTTTACCTCACCTTCCCACAATACTCCTTTAACAATAGGGGTAACGACCATGAGTCTTTCCCTTGGTCAGAGTTCAGAACCCGAAACTTAGAACGCACAGGTCACAATGTGTCTTTTGCAGTGATTGAAAAGGACTATTTGACCGAAATTTCAGGAGACTTTGGCAAGGTTATTTTTGGGTACGGGAATCGGTTGGATTTAAGTACTGGCAGCACCTTAAATACGCTATCTGAAGGCATGTTTGGTCCTAACTTGATTACGACCAAATTCAACATCATTAGATCTTGCCATGGTTTACCGGACTGCACCCAGGGTACTGGTTTACTCCCAACAAAAATGGAAAACTTTTACGTGGAGAACGGTGCGGGACGTCGCATTATTGATGTTTCCTTTCAGCAGTCTTATTTTAATAATGATGATGTAAACAATGCGGTCCCTGAACGTTTTTTACGCTTGAAACTGGATGGTGTTACGGTTAACGATCGCCAACACACCTTCAGCTATATCGAACCCAACAATATGGCCGCGAAAGATAGTGATGGGGTGGATTTTTGGGGGTTTGCCAATGGCAGGGAAGACATTAATGAGGGTAAAGTACCGCAAATTGGAAGATTTGTAACAAGCCGATTCGGTTGGAACAGTAGTTCTGGCTATGTAAGCGCTCTTGGACAACAATATATTATCTATTACGGCGCAGATAGAAGTGCCCATTTTAATTTCGGAAAAAGGGGCTTGTTAAACGGTATTGTTTATCCAACGGGAGGAGCTACTGAATTCACCTACGAGCCACACGATATTGTACTAGCGAGGCCCAATAAATTTCAGGTATTGGAGACCTGGCCGCAAGAAGCCAGTTTTTCCAGTGGCTACCGATGGACCAATATGCTTAATGAGGGTAGTTTCGACAATACCTATCACTATTTAAAACATTCCAAAGACCCCAACTTCAATTATGTAGAAATGGAGGTTCCTCAAAATCAGGGAAATGAGATTGAACTGGAATTTCGTTTGAACCAAACTTTTAATGTTGACTTTCCTTCATCGGTTGAAGTTAGCGCTGCCTTACGTGTAGAAACAGGCTTGGATGGTTTGGCGTATTGGGGCAATGAAGTATTATTGGCCGTACAGGAGGTAAATACTCGTGAAGAGTACCCTCTAATTTATTACAAAGACGCCCCTAACCAATTGACGGGCGACCCTTTGTCTGTAACCAATTCCACCCAGATACCAGTCGGAGTGTACCGATTGGTTAGAAAATCAATTACAGTACCCGATGGCAACTATCAAGACTATCCCCCACAACCCGCCATTAGCATCAACAACCCCATCTTAAAGTTATTCACATTTGAAACTCTAGATGACGCCGCTACAGTGCTCGAACGATTTGAGATTGGGGGTGCCAGAATAAAAACGATGATCAATAAAAATATTGATGGTGCATTTATCAATGGCACTGCTTACGACTACAACTTTACAGATGGGTTCGAAGGTCTTTCTTCCTCTGGTAAATTAATGGATGAGCTTATTTTTTATCAAAAAACCAATGGTTTCTATTCCTATAACACCCGCTATTCGGAGTCCTATTCGCATGTAAGCAATAATGTTGTAGGGGGACAGCCTTCTGCCCAAGGTAGTCATATTGGTTACTCCAATGTTCGGGAATACCAAACTGATGCCTTTGGCAACAATTTAGGCCACATAGAACGCCAATACCAAAATACCGAAAACGAATACTTTACCGATAGTTTTACCTTGCCCTATGCCTTTGGTTCGAGTCAAGGCAATGGAGATCCCTACATTAAACTATTTGGCTTTATTACTACAAAATGGGTTTGTTCTGGGCTTGATTTGGGAAATAACTGCAGCGGGAATACGCAATGGCAGTATAGCTTTTATGGTAACGCAACCATTGAAAATACCAAAATATTGGGCTTACCATTGCGGTTGAGCTTTAACCATAGCAATGGCAATGTGCTCGAGGAAAGGGTGTATGACCGAAACGGTATTCTGAAAAGAAAAACAGAAAACCAGTATACACTACTCAATGGAAATCTCCCTAATTACTATTTCTCTTCCTTTAAGAACTTCCCCATTTATTCGGAGAAACAGGATGCAGATGGAGTAACCATTGGCATCCAAAACGTGCAAACAACTGTAAGTCCCAGGTTTGACCCTGGCAATATTATCACCTTAAACACAAGACAGGAAGCCGTTATGCCGTGGGGTATGAACCATAGCACTTACTATGCTTACACCTTTCCACAGCATTACGGTCAGATCTCCAAATTATTTAGCAGCAATACCATTAATTACGAAAGCGGTCATGAAATTGCCACACAAAACTTGTCGACCTACGACCAGACCACCCACTTTTTAAGGGAGAACAGGGTGATTGATAGTAGGCAAAGAACTTATAAGAGCATTACCTACTATCCAAATGATGGAGAAGTATCCGACCAAACAGGAATACAAAATTTGATTGCCGAAAATCAACTGTCCATTCCGGTATTGACCGAGAATTACGTCGAGGATCGTCTTTTAACCACCCAAAAGACAGACTTTGCCAACGACAACGATACCTTTAACAATACATTGCCCATAAAGGTTTCTTCCTTAAAAGGTACTGCTGGGGCTTCAAATGCCTTCGAACCACGCTTTGAATATGAAAGATATGGTCGCTTTGGCACCATTCTTCAAGCAAAAAAAGAAGATGGCACCCCGGTGTCTTATATCTGGGGGTACAATGAGGAACATATTATTGCGAAAATTGATAACGCCACCTATAACCAACTAGGCAGTCTGGCTTCCGCTATAAGGGCTGCTTCACTCTCCGATAATGACAGAACAATTGATCTAATTAATGGAGATGGCACAAAAAACTATATCGGAAATGAAGGTGTGCTGCGGGATTTATCCGATCAGTTGAGACAATCTTTGCCCCATGCTATGATAACCTCATACACCTACGATCCCATGATTGGAGTTACTAGTATTACCGATCCTAAGGGATACACCACTTTTTACGAGTATGATACACAAAACCGATTAAAACATATTAAGGACCAAGATGGAAACTTGGTTCAAGATATGGCCTACAAATATTCCGATGGACGTTTTAACGGTTCGTTTTCCGAATCTCCTTATACCAGTCCTGATGCAGGAGGAAACGTACAAATAGATAGACCCATTTCAGTCCGCATTGCCTACGGTAATTCCGGAGCCACTTTCCAGACCTTTAATGCCAATGTATCTGGCGGGGACGGACAGGTGTTCACCTACCGATGGTATTTGGGAATTGGAGCAAGTGCTACCCAATTTGAGACGAATTCGGTTTCAAACACCGAAACCTATACCATGGATGTTGGTTGCGACCAAATCAAATATGTGAAAGTTGTAGTGACCAATGGAAATTCTGAAGCCTCAGCTAAAAAAGTGAATGGCAATTACCCGTGTCGAGATGACCAAAACCCTGGAAATTTCGAATAACCCTTTAGCTATTGCGCCAATCACTTAAAAAACACTAGGCAACATGAAAAATCTGACCAAACCCGTTCGAATGAAAAAAAACTGGACTTTACTGTTACTTGCCTTTGCTTCCCAACTGGTATTGGCCCAATATACCATTAGCGGCCCAACAACGGTCAATATTAATGATGTTCGCGATTATGCTATTTCTGGTTCTGGACCTGGGTATGGAAAAACGGTTTGGAACGCCAATGGCGGAACTATAATTAGTGAAACCCTTAGTACTGTGCGGATACGATGGACGCAGGCTGGTACCAATCGTCGGGTAAACGCGGTTTTATGGTATTATCCCGTGGACAGTTCCCCAGAGGCCTACCCCAGTTTAAAAGTCACAGTCAACAGTAACGATCCACCAATTAAGTATACCTTGTCCAATAACGGTCCTTCCGAGGTCTGTACCAATATCGGTTCGGTACGGCTTTCCGATTCTCAATCCGGAGCTACTTATCGGTTATACAGAAATGGATCTTCGTATGGATCTGCTAGATCCGGTACCAACAACGCGATGACCTGGAGCAGTCTACCAGCTGGGTCTTACGCGGTAAGGGCCACCCTAAATGGCCAAAGTGTTAACATGAACGGTAGTGTAACTATTGGCACTAAGACCGCAGCACCTATAGTAATTACCCCTGCTGGTGTTTCCGACATCAATAATGTGTGTCCAAACGAACAAATTATACTTTCTTCAAATGGCACCCTACATACTTGGACTAACGTTAACGGCTACATCACCGGACAAAACCCCGCATATGTAGTTCTTTCCAACGGGCAATCCAAAACAGTTACGGTTACTGCTACCAATGAGTGCGGTGTTCGAAGAACGGCCTCCATCACCTTGCGTGCGGCAAGTGCTATAGGCACTGTGAGTATTTCATCAGGGGTGAGCACAAGATGTAAAGGATCGGGTACCACAGATTATAATGCCTCGGCCTCCAACGCTTCGAGCTATACCTGGGCCATAAGTCCTTCTAGTGCAGGAAGCATAAATACTGCTGGAACGGTAAGCTGGAATGCTAGCTATGCCGGTAATGCCACCATTACGGCCACCGCTAGAAATAGCTGTAGCCAATCACGGTCGGGCTCTAGGACCGTTACTGTTAGAAACCCGCCAACGGCCTATGCCATGTCGGCACCATCATCGGTATGCAGCACAGGTACGGTGACCCTAGCCGATAGCCAGTCTGGGGTTAATTACCAACTCTTTCGAAATAATACCGCCAGTGGATCTCCAAAAGCTGGAACTGGTTTAGCGCTCACATGGACCGGAATGTCTCCAGCAACCTACCGAATCCAAGCCACCTATACCAATGGTATTTGCGGTGCCGTTGCCATGGCCAATCAAGTGACTATAGGTGCTATTAATCCCACTACGGTGACAATAAGTACCAGCGAAAGCGATATTAATAACATTTGCCCGGGAACCACAGTTACCTTAGGCACCAATGGCTCCGGTCCCAATTGGTCGGGAGTAGATACCTCAGGTACCGTGGCTACGGTTACCCTGGCAGCAGGTCAGTCAAGAACGGTATCGGTAAGTGCAACCAATAATTGTGGAGAATTACAAAGTGCTTCTATTACCCTGCGTGCTCGAGGCGCCATAGGCACGGTAAGCATTTCATCGGGAGTGAGTACACGATGCAAAGGATCGGGCACTACCGATTACAATGCCTCAGCATCCAACGCTTCAAGCTATACTTGGGCCATAAGTCCCTCCGGTGCTGGAACCATAAATGCTTCTGGAACGGTAAACTGGAATGCTAGCTATGCTGGTAATGCCACCATTACGGCCACCGCTAGAAATAGTTGTAACCTATCAAGGTCGGGCTCAAGGACCGTTACTGTAAAAAACCCACCAACCGCCTATTCCTTGTCTGCACCCGCATCAGTGTGCACCACAGGTACAGTGACCCTGGCCGATAGCCAGTCGGGGGTTACCTACCAACTTTTCCGAAACAATACCGCTAGTGGATCTCCAAAAGTTGGAACTGGTTCCGCACTTTTATGGACTGGAGTATCGCCAGCGACCTATCGTATTGAGGCCACAAATACCGATGGTACCTGTAGTACCATAGCCATGGCCAACCAGGTAACCATAGGGGCTACCGCTGCCAGTCCCATAGCCATTTCCGTTGGGGTGGCCAACATCAATGTCATTTGTGCTGGCACTCAAATTGCCCTTTCCGCAAATGGCACCAATCACAATTGGTCTGGTGTTGACGGTTATATTACAGGGAACAATCCAGCCTATGTCGTACTAACCCCCGGTGAAACAAGAACAATAAGTGTTAATGCAACCAATGCCTGTGGTCAATCAGGCTCAGATTCCGTGACCCTAACCGCAAACCTCAATCCCAGTGGTGCTTCCATAGATGCTGGCCCTTCCCAAATCTGTCAAAACACGGAAAGCTCTACCTATGTAGGTTCAGCCAATAATGCAACCGCATTCACCTGGCTCCTTAGTCCCAATCAGGCCGGTACCATAGACCAAAATGGCACCGTAACTTGGAACAATAACTTTGCCGGTGTAGCCACGATTACCTACAGAGCGAGTAATGGTTGTAGTGCCTCAGATACAGACACCCTCGATGTAACGGTAACCAATGAAGTTGTCTTTTATGAAGATAAGGATAGGGATGGCTATTATATAGATACGGTTTTAGGTTGCACCAATCCCAATACCGCAATTTATGTTACGGGCGCTACGATTATCGGACCCAATGATTGTGATGATGACGAAGTTAAAATCAATCCAGAAACGGTTTGGAGACTAGATAGCGATGGTGATAATCACGCTGCTCCAGAATCCAATTTTGTGGGTTGTGAACCTCCTTCACAAAACTATGATGATTATACCTTTATTATCATCCCTGAAGATGATTGTAACGATGACAATGTCACCGTTTTTGAAATTACCACTTGGTACTATGATGAAGATAACGACGGGTTTTACAGTACTTCTACGCAAAGCTGTGACAGCCCAGGACCAGGATATCGGAATGACGATCAATTGCTACCCAATGATTGTGATGATACCGATCCTAGAGTCAATTTAGTGCGATGGTTTCGAGATGTGGATAATGATGACCTTGGTGATATTGAAGACGAAATTCGAGAACAGTGCAACGAACCGTCCTCTGGTGGTCCGTGGGTGCAAAATGGAAATGACCCCTGCCCCAATGATCCTGACAACCTTTGCGGTGGTGGCACGCCATCCACAGCTACAGGCACGAATTATGTGTACACGCGTACCTATCAAACAGAACGCAGTGGTGCAACGCCCTTTTTTACGTCTGATGAAGCGCTCCTCCAAAACATCAACTATATCGATGGGCTAGGCCGCCCTTCACAACAGATCGCATTGGAGCATTCTCCGGAAATAGCTGGTGTTAAAAAAGATATCGTTACGTTTAGCAGCTATGATGAATTTGGTCGAATGGCCAATGAATGGTTGCCCTATGCGGCCTTGCCAGGAACGTTTGGTGATCCAAAAACCAATGTGGAGCAAGCAGTACGCACCTACTACAATAACTCTAAATACGAGAATACAGAGAACCCTTTCTCGGCAAAAGAGTTTGAAAGCTCACCCTTAAACCGCGTGTTATGGCAAGCGGCTCCTGGGAACGATTGGGCGCTGGGCTCTGGGCATGAAATTAAATTCAGCTACCAAACCAATGTAGACCAAGATGCAGTAGTGCTATTTACAGTCGATCTTGTAACCACAATAACCAACGGTGTAATAACTTACACCCCCACCCTAATAGAAAGTGGTAACTACCTAGCCGGCGAGTTGTTTAAAAACATTACCTATGACGAAAACCACTCCGGAACCGAAAAAGACCATTCTACCGAAGAATTTACCGATAAACTGGGCAGGGTAGTCTTAAAACGGAGCTATAGTAATGAGATAGCACACGATACCTACTACGTCTACGACGACTACGGAAACCTCTCTTACGTATTACCCCCTAAGGTCGACATTTCCGATGGGGTCTCAGGCATTGAGCTCAGTGAGCTTTGTTACCAATATACCTATGACAATCGCAACCGTTTGGTCGTCAAAAAATTACCCGGAAAGGAAGAAGAGTTTGTGATTTATAATACATTGGATCAGCCCATTATGACACAAGATGCCAACCAACGTCTTAAAAATGAGTGGTTGTTTACCAAATACGATGCTTTCGGCCGTGTTGCCTACACCGGTAAAGCCCTTTCCAGTACGGGTATTTCAAGAACCGATATTCAGAAAGAGGTTAATGATTGGTCAGGCATACTCTGGGTAACCCTACAAGAGACCGCTTTGAACTTAGGGGGTACCCAAACTTTTTACAACAACACGGGATACCCTACCACTTCAAGTGTTGAAACCCAATTATCGGAAATACTCACGATCAATTACTACGATGCATATATTGATGGTCCCACAGGGGCACCTGCTAGTATTGTCCTTTTAGGCACAACCAATGAAAGTAATGCGACAAGTGTTAAAGGCTTACCTACCGTGAGTCGTGTGAAGGTTTTGGATGTTTCACCTGAGCAATGGATCAATACCCTCACCTACTACAATAACAAAGGGCAGGCGGTATACACTTACAGTGAAAACGAATACCTAGGAACCTTGGATGTGGTAGAAACGCAATTGGATTATGTAGGGAGGCCCCTAAAAGTGCGGACAGCCCATACCAGAGACAACCAAACCATAGTAACCATCGATAATTTCACTTATGACCATATAGGGCGTTTGCGCTCCCAAACCCAGTGTATTGGTGACGAGACCTTGGGTGACACCTGCGGTGCGGATAACGCTGCCCCAACAGACCCTGTCATTGAAAATGAAACTGTAACCGTTTCAAGATCGGCCGCTTCCAGCATCACAGTAAGCCCAGTAACAACTATTAGTGGCACGGTAACATTGGCTATAGACCCCAATGCTTCTAGTGGTACGAGCAGCAGTACCGAATTGATTGTATATAACGATTATGACGAATTGGGGCAGTTGCATGCCAAAAAAGTAGGTGGTACTCCAGAAGCCTCCTTTCAATTGACCAGCGGTTTACAAACCATTGATTATAAATATAATGTAAGAGGGTGGTTGACGGATATTAATGATATCGATGACTTAACCGAGAGTAATGGGCGCGATGATCTCTTTGCTTTCAAGATTCGGTATAACGATCCACAGAATTTTGGGGGTAATCAAAACCCTACTGCCCTTTTTAATGGTAATATTGCGCAAACCTTCTGGAAGACGGCAAGCATTAATAATACAGGTAACCCTGTGAGTTCTCGATATTCGTATAGCTACGATGCCCTAAACAGGATAACTGGTGCCATCGATGATACCAATGACCTGAACTATAGTTTAACCAATGTCGCGTATGACAAGAACGGGAATATCAGAGCGCTAAAAAGAAACGGACATACCAATATGGCCGTAAGCACTTTTGGGACAATGGACGACCTTACTTACGATTATGCACCCAGCTCCAATAAGCTGATTAAGGTTAGCGATGCAGCATCCATGGATCAGTTTGGGTTCAAGGATGATGCGCTTAATACCGACCCTGACGAAACTGATGATTATGATTACGATCAGAATGGGAATTTAAAATCCGATACCAACAAGCGCATAACGGATATCGAATACAACTATCTGAATTTACCCGTTTCAATAGCTATTGATGGGGGTACCATAGCTTACGTTTACGATGCGGTAGGTACTAAGCTCAAGAAAGTAGTAAGCACGGGAAGCAATACTGAATATAGCAACGGTTACATCTATGAGAACGGTCAGCTACAGTTCTTCGGTCAGCCAGAAGGATATATAAACAGCAATGGCACGCAGTATGACTATGTGTATCAATATACGGACCATTTGGGGAATGTTAGGTTGTCATATGCCGACAGTAACAAAGATGGAGCAATCGATGCTTCCACAGAGATAATTAGCGAGAAAAACTACTATCCCTTTGGGTTGACCCACAAAGGATACAACAATGTAGTCAGCCCTAATGCAACCTCACAAGCGGAAAAATACCAATATAACGGTAAAGAGCTTAATGAGGAACTCGGCCTCAATGTTTACGATTATGGAGCAAGGTTATATGAGCCATCTTTAGGCCGCTTCATGACCGTAGATAAATTAGCAGATCATTTAAGGCAGATTAACAGGTCACCCTACGCTTATAGTTGGAATAATCCTATTTACTATAACGACCCAGACGGTAACTGTCCTCAATGTATTTCTGGAGCAATAGTAGGTGCTGTTTTAGAGATATTGTCTCAAGTTGGTTCTTCGATGCTATTGGATGGTTTATCCTTTGAAGAAAGTTTAGAAGTCCTTGACGGTTCTGATATTGCTGTTGAAGCTGGTATAGGAGCTATATCGGGCGCACTTGATGGTGGAGCCAGTAAACTTGCTAAATTTTTAGTCAAAAAGAAGAACAGAAAGTTATTGGCTAAATTATTAGGTGTCGGAATTGATTTTACGGTAGATGTAGTAAACTCAGCTGCTAAAAACATATTTAATGCTGAAGACGATGTCTTATCAACGGACGATATAGTGGAAATACTTATAAGTGCAGGTCTTGGGGAATTTGCAGATGAGATTTTACCTAAAGTATCTACAAAAAAACTAGATAAAAAAATTAATAAGCAGACCAAGAAAGCTGAAAACGCTAAGAGTAAAAAGAAAAGAAAAAAGGCTGAAAATAAGAAGAAGAAAGCAGAGAGAGCAAAAGCAGCTCTTGATGGTGTAAATTCAGCAGCAAGTGGTACAGCTACATCTGCGGCTACCACTGGTGGGAAAAAGGTTATTGATGAAACAAAAAAAGAAGAAAACGATTAAAGTTAAACCTATTGCCATTATTACTGTAATAGGTTTATTGGTTTTCTTGACGATTTGGTTTATCAAGCCTTATGAAGAAGCACAAGATGAATCAATTTTAGTCAAAGGCGAAGTCGAATATATCAGATGCCAAATAGGTTCTAAGGGTTCAAGAAGTTTAATTAAAGTTAACTATGAAGGCAGACTTTACAATCTACCAATAACCAAAAGTAGGTGTAAGGAACTAAAGGAAGGAGATACCATTCAGGTTGCATTCATAGAAAAGGAAGATAAAATTTTTATAAAGTGAAACTAAAAATCATTTTAGCAGTTATACTATTGACAAGCAATCTATATAGTCAAAACAAGGAATTTGAAGGGCTTGTCAATTATAAGATAGTCGTAAAAAATCCAACACCAGAAATAATATCCGATAGTTTGTGGAATGCACGAGTCGGGAAGACGACCAGCAATCATCAATTTTATTATAAAGGCAGTAGCTATAAGAATATTATTGATGGAAAGGAATTGCAGATTTATAAGCCCAAGTCAAATGAAATTTACAATTACAGAATAGGCAAGGATACGATATTCAATAATATATTGAATGCAAGTAAAGCAATTGATTCATTGATAAGTATTGAAAAAAGTGATAAAGCAGAGTCAATACTTGGTTATAGCTGTGAAAAATTGGTTTTCAAAGGTAAATTGGCGGAGACTACCTATTATTATTCCAAAGAATTGAATGTCCCTGCTGAGAACTATGTCAACCATAATTATGGCAATTGGTATGAATATTTAGAACAAACCAATTCTTTGCCTTTAAAGATCATCGTTAAAAATAGGTTTTTACATATGGTGATGACTGCTGTCAATATAGAGGAGACAGAATTAAATGACAGTGACTTTGATCTTCCCAGTGTAAAAAAATCTATTGATTGAATCAAAATACACTAATAGGCCAATCTGGTAATGGTCCAGACCAGGGCATGGCCCTTGATGTTATAAAGAATCAGAGAAGCCACTGAAGGCTTCAAAAACAGGGAAGCCTTCATTTCGCTTGGGTCTGTAAATTAAACTCTGTCTTTTGACTCAATCCCTTTGGGGCTAGCCCCAAAGGGATTAGTGTTTAATATCAGTGGTATCCTGTCGCCAAATTTAATGTAAAGTTGCTGGACGGTCAGGCTCCAATTATGCAATGG
>JBCDGY010000050.1:0-14405 GCA_039414375.1 Bacteroidota bacterium
CTTTTATTATGTACCACTAGTGCGCTCTATCACATCTTTTTGATTGTTTCTGAAAATCGCTATACCTGGTTGAATGATGTAGCCCTTAAACTTTGGGGTACCCTAGGTTTGGGTCTGATATTTTACGGGATTTATTATTGGTCAGAAAGGAAGCGGCAGCGGGAATTGGCCGCAGTTCGAAATACATTGGGTGGTGCTCCAAAGGCAATTACTTCGGTTAAAAACATAGCAATATGGCTGGGTATTGCTGCACTCTCCATAGCCCCTTATTTTCATGATATCATTACGGAACGCTATTTAGGGGTAAAAGAATGGGTGCCTAACTTGGGCTTACAGGAAGTATTAAGCCTTTCGGATGGAACGATACGGGGCTTTAGTAGCTATCGCGTATTGCTGCTAACCTTATTGATAAACTTATTTGCTCAAATTATGTGGCTGGGCTGGTGGACAGATGCTAAATACAGCATTTATAAGCCGTTTTTGTTGGTTCCTTTGGGTTCAAGCTTTTATGAGCTGTCCGTTATCGTTTTTGTAAAAACAGACACCTACCTCAATAAGCCCGACTTAAAATTCTTAATGATCTTGATATTGGGCATATTAATCGGCTTAAGCTATTATTTCAAAAACGGAGAGTTGCCCAAAAGACAACCATCAATAACCGATGTAGTACCACAAAATAGAACCTATAAAAACCATATGAAATGAAAACCATGAAAAGTGCTTATGAACTAGATGCTAAGGGTAATATTGTTAGCTATGATGCCAACTTAGACACCGAAAGATTCTCTTTTTTATCAAAAGAAGATTCCGCTTTTGACAAAATGCTATATCAAGTAAATTCTTTACTAAACAGCATGCTACTGAAAAAAGAGTATCAAATCGATTGGAATGAAGTTGTAGATCAATATAAGTTAGGAGGTATTGGAGATGTTCCACATTTTGCAAGTCAGTATGTGCACAGTAAGTATCGGTTAACGGGTATGGAAAACAGAAGTGAGGTCTTAGAGGCGATGTATCTGGAAATAACCAGATCAATCAATCAAGAAATCGAAAAAGGTAATCTGCCCAGTTCTTATGATCAACTATAGGGTGTGGATTGCTATTGCTCAATAATTCCCAAACCTTTTCACTTCAATTTTAAAATCCAAGGCGGTCAGGACCAAAAAACCGAAATGCTATCCCAAAAGCTAAAACGGATAAAACAATACCTACGATAAAAAAAGTATAGGTTAAACGTAGAATCTTATACTTTCGATGCAATACCAATCCTAAAAAATAAAGGTCTTTGGTTAAGGAAGAATAAATGTATTGGTTGTCTTTGACCAATTCTTGAATGGCCCATTCATAATCTTCCAATTTCATTTTGTGGAAATTTCCAAAAAAAAGGAGGTTCACCTTCTTTTCTTCTACATCTGCCTTGGTGAATTTACCACCCGTTACATTAGGTCTGGTAGCTAATACCGCTAAAACCATTGAAATAACACTAAAACTGATAAAGATTAGTGTAGGGTAAATCAAATAAGTATTTGAAGGATTATCTAACTTAGGGATCAAATTGGATAGGGCAACTGCAATAATAATCCCATTTACCGAGAGTAGAATGTTGGCCTTGGTATCGGCAATATCACTTAAGGTTAAATGATTTTTTAGCGTAACCCGGAATAAAGTTTGAATGCCGCGATCTGGGCTTTCACTTTTATACTTTGCCTTTAACGCTTCTTTCTTGGCAATTTCTTTTTCGGTTTTTTTGTCTTTAACCAGTTGTTTTAGATTTTTCTCTTTTCCAGGTTCCCAATGGTTTTGAGCATATTCTGTATAAAATTGGTGCCCATTGCGAAACATTTTAATATTGATGTCTCGCCATTCTTTTTGGCTGTAGGAGGCAATGCCCAATTGCGCGAGTTCTTCTTTTAAAAAATCTGTAGTTTCCCAATAACTCCTTTGGGCAAAATGTGAGGCGTCGGCATCTCTTATAATCTTTTCATTAAGATTCCCCGGGATATGGCTCATCTGAGTGGCCATAATCAGCTTCTTAATGGCGTCAATCTGAGAAACCAGATAACCTTCTTTAAGGAGAAACTGGTTTGCAATAGCACAGCTTTCTTTTTCGTGCTCTTGGGTTCCCCTAGTATACCCTGTATCGTGAAACCAGGCTGCTAGTAGCAATTGTTCATTTTCTTCGTCTGAAAGCGCATGGTGTTTTAAAAGTACCTCGGTACTTTCAACCACGCGCTCCGTATGCCTTAGATTATGGTATAGAAATCTAGCATCTAGTTCTGTAGACAAAAGTTCTGTAACAAAATCCGCTGCTTTTTGAACGATTTGCGGCATAGTTGTATATTGATTAGCACTAAGAGCCCTTTGCAAAATGGTTTGTCCCTAAAGACGATGTGAAATTACTGACTATTCAAAAGTTTTAAGTCCTCACAACTAGGAGGTTGCTCTAGACTAAAACAGTATTGAATGGCTAACTTTTCACATACTTTGAATTTTGCAAAGCGCTGACAAAATACGAATTTTAAGATCAAGCGGCCTTTGAGCATGAAGTTTTACCCTACTATAATTCTCGTCGTCCTTTTAACCTCTGGATGTGCAACATATAAGGTAAAAACAGCCTTACCACCTTCTGTTTTAAAAAGTTGGGAGGCAGCAGATGTTTCGCATACGTTTTACTTGATTGGTGATGCCGGCAAATCGCCTAAAGGTGAAATGAACGCCGTTTTAAAAGCCTTACAAGAAGACTTAAATCAAGCTCCTAAGAATAGTACCGTCATTTTTTTGGGAGATAATAGTTACCCTGTTGGACTACCCAGTAAAAAGCAGTATCCTGAGGTCCACGCTACCGCCAAGCATCACTTGAATGCACAACTGGCTACTTTGGAGGGCTATGAAGGACGCGTCATTTTTATCCCAGGGAATCATGACTGGTATAGTAAAGGATTAAAAGGTTTAAAAAGGCAAGAGGAATACATCAACTCAAAACGTAACCAAAAAGAAGTATTTCTACCACAGAATGGATGCCCCTTACAGAAGGTAAATATTAGTGATGATATTGTAGTTATAGCCATTGACACCCAATGGTACTTGGAAGATTGGAACAAACATCCCACGATCAATGACGATTGCGCACTAAAAGACCGGGAGCAGTTTTTTGAAGAGTTAGGGGGTCTTATTAAAAAGAATAGGGATAAGACTACGATTTTGGCTTTGCATCATCCTATGTTCACCTATGGCCCACATGGTGGACAATTCTCGTTTCGACGGCATCTATTTCCGAGTAAAGGAACTATACCCCTGCCCATCTTAGGAACATTGGCCAATGTATTGCGAAGGACTACGGGGGTTTCCAATGCTGATATGACCCATAAAAAGTACAATGAGTTGAAGAAGCGTCTCGTAACCCTAGCGCAATATTCGGAGAAGGTCGTTTTTGCTTCTGGGCATGAGCATACTTTGCAATATATCGTTGAAGAAAACACGCCACAGATTGTAAGTGGTTCTGGCGCAAAGAAGGGTGCGGCGCGCCTATTAAACGGTAGTCAATTCGCAACAGGAAAAATGGGATATGCTATTCTAAAGGTGCATAAAAATGGGGCTTCAAGGGTGTCCTTTTTTGGAATTGAAGCCAATACCAAACAAAAGCTTTTTGAAACCAATGTATTACCATCAGATAAAACCCCTACACCTTATGAAGGTCCTACTAGTTTTGAGCCCTATGTAGAAGCTTCCGTATATACCGATGAGGAAGTTGAAAAGTCAAAGTTCTTCAAAAAGGTTTGGGGAGCGCGTTACCGAAAATACTACGCTACCAAAGTAAAGGCGCCAACAGTAGATTTAGATACGTTGTATGGAGGCTTGGTTCCTATTCGGAAAGGGGGAGGCCACCAATCTAAATCTCTACGATTACAGCATAAAGATGGGCGGCAGTTTGTCATGCGTGCCCTACGCAAAAGTGCCGAACTGTATTTACAGGCTTTGGCGTTTCAGCAAAAGTATATTGTTGGAGAGTTTGAGGATACTTTTACGGAGGCAATCCTAAAAGACTTTTATACAGGGGCACATCCATACGCGCCATTCACGGTAGGGACCCTTTCCGATGCGATAGGGGTATATCACACCAATCCTAAGCTTTTTTACATACCCAAACAGCGTGCATTATCAGATTACAATCTCGAATTTGGAGACGAATTGTATATGATTGAAGAGCACGTCTCCGAAGGGCACGACGATCTAGAGAGCTATGGAAAAGCCAAAAAAATAAGAAGTACTGATGACCTCATGAAGAAACTAAGGAAAGATGAGGACTATCGGTTGGATGCCAAGGCTTACATCAAAGCACGCCTATTTGATATGTTATTAGGCGATTGGGATCGTCATGTCGATCAATGGCGTTGGGCGCAATTTAAGGATAGCACTGGCCAAAAAATTTTTAAACCTATTCCTAGAGATCGCGACCAAGTTTTTTCTATTATGGGAGACGGCGCCCTAATGAATTTTGCCACACGTACTGTGGCTTCTTTAAAACTCTTTGAAGGCTTTCAAGAAGAAATCAGAAGCGTAAAAGGGTTTAACTCTTCAGTGATGACGCACGCATTGGACCGTGCTCTATTATCCGAAACCCAATTGCAAGACTGGATTGACCAAGCGCGCTATATTCAAACTCATATTGATGCTTCGGTAATCGATGCTGCCTTTCAGCATTTTCCAGAGGAAGTTCGTGACGCTACCGTGGCAAAAATCAAACATATTTTATTGGCGAGAAAACGCAATTTGGTACAAACGGCCGAAGCTTACTACAAGGTGCTTAATAAATACAGTATTATAACGGGTACTGATAAAGACGATCATTTTGTGATTACACCACTGGAAGATGGCAAACTGGTGGTTACGGCCTATCGTATTAAAAGAGGACGAAAGGCCGATGTGTTTTTTGAGAAGGTGTTTGACCCTATCTACACTAAGGAACTGTGGATTTATGGTCTCGATGATGATGATATTTTTGAAGTAAAGGGGAACAAAGGTCGAATTAAGATTAGATTGGCAGGAGGTCAAAACAATGACAGTTATCGTATTGATAAAGCTGCTAAAGGAGTGCACCTCTACGATTTTAGAACTAAGCCAAATGCCTATAATGCGGTTTTTGCAGGTAAAGTCCATAATACCAACGATTATGAAACCAACACTTATCAGTTTTTAAAGGTAAAAGCAAGCAGCAATCAATTTTTACCTACTGTTGGGTTCAATCCAGACGACGGTTTGCGTTTGGGTTTTGTGAATACTTATACTTTCAATGGTTTTCGCAAGAATCCGTTTACCGAGCAGCACAAAATCAATGCAGCTTATTATTTTGCGACTAGTGGTTTTGATTTTGGATATCACGGTGAATTCGCTCATATCTTAGAAGGGGTAAATCTAGAGCTTCAGGCCAGGTTTACCAGCCCCAACTTTGCGACGAACTTTTTTGGCTTTGGTAACGACACACCCAATTTTGACGATGATCTAAGCCTAAATTTTAATAGGGTAAAATTGCGGCAAATACAGCTATTTCCCTCTTTAGTCTGGAGGGGATTCTTGGATTCTAAAATTACTTTGGGGGTGTCCTACGAGCACTTCGAAGTGGAGGAAACAGCAGATCGATTTATTGAAGGCTTTTTCACAGGAGCTGGGAGAGATACTAGTCAAGACTTTTTTGGGATTAACGGAGCCTACAGTTATTCCAATACCGATAATGAGGCTTTTCCAACCATGGGAATGTCATTTTCTGTACATGGCGGTTATACCATAAATCTAGAAGATACCAATCGCACTTTTGGTTATTTCATTCCCAATTTATCGCTAGACTATCGTCTAACACCTAATGGAAAGCTGGTCTTGGCTACTAATGTAAAAGGCCATTTTAATTTGGGTAATGGTTACGAATTTTACCAAGGCGCTAGTATTGGGGCAAACAATGGATTGCGAGGGTTTCGTTTCCAACGTTTTACGGGTAAAACGGCCTATTTCCAGAATACGGACTTAAGAATAAGTTTTAGGGAAAGGCGTACAGGGATACTACCTGTTACCCCTGGGATTTTTAGTGGGTTTGATTATGGACGTGTATGGTTTCCTGAACAAGAGTCCGATACATGGCACACTTCTTACGGCGGTGGTTTTTTTGTAAACGGAGCGGATATTCTTTCCCTAAATGCAGGCCTTTTTGGAAGCACAGATGGTCTTCGTTTTACCTTTGGGCTTGGCTTTGGGTTTTAATCCTTTGGCAACTGATACGTGTATAGATGTCGCCCTTTAGTTTGTGATTGTTCATCGGCCAACAACAAGGTATTCGAATCGCGAAAGCAAAGGGCTTCCATTTGTGTTTCGTGTTTTAGGTAGATCGTTTTTACCGTGGCTGCTGAAAGTTCTGGAAGGTTAAAATCTGAAAGTAGGTATACAAACCCGTATCCAAGTAGCGCAATAGTTTTTCCATCTTCACTAATATCTGCTGCGGTAATAGAGCAATGGTCCTGGTCTTGGCATAAGGTAATGGTATCTACTAACTGCGCTTTATGGTCGCCTTTGGTATCAGGAATACGATAAATGAGGGTTTTACCATCATAGGGGCGCGTTCTGTTTTTGGTAAATAGGTAGAGATAACCATCCCAATGAAAAAAACCTTCAGCATCAAAATATCTTTTGTGCTTTTTGGGTGGAAAGTCCTTTTGTTCAGGGTAATAAAATTTAATCTTCTTGGCTTTGGGTGTCTTTTTAAGGAGTTCTTCAGGATCAATTTTATAGATGACCAAGTTTTTGCGATCATTATCATTATTTCCAAAATCTCCAATATAGACAGTGCCCTCTTTTGAAATGGTAAGGTCTTCCCAATCGTCATTTTTGGCGTTTTCTATGGATAGGACTTTAATGATTTGTGCTGTTTTGCCCACCTGATACATACGGTCTTTATTGCCATTGTCTTCAATAGCCCAAATACGACCTTGTGCGTCGGTATCAATACCAGATACTTCGCTCAGTTTAGAAGGAAAGGTTCCCAGATAGGTTAAATCTCCGTAGTAAGGTTGCTGCGCACAGGCCTGAAACACCAAAACACTAGCCAAAAGCAGTCTGGTCATTGCTTTTCTTTGAGGGGGAGATAGATATCGGCTTTCCAGTGAATTTCGCCACCACTTCCCATGGGTTTATTAAAAAATATCTCCACAGCGCGAGGATCTATGGCAATATCATTTTTTTTGGCATAGTCCATTAAAGCATACCAAGCGCGGTCCGAAGTAATATAGTTGCCATTGTAGGTAGCCTTTAAAGCGCGTTTGGGAAAAATTCGTTTGTATTGAATCTCTGTTCCAATTGGCAATTTATCCGAACGAATAATAGGTTGCCCAAAGTTAAAGTGTAGGCTGTCTTGTTGGCGATCCCAATGGGTGATCTCAATCATGGGAGGGCCATCTAATTGTACACCGTTTAAAAAAAGTTCATTGGTAAGGAATGAGAAGTTTTTTATCATTCCTTCCGCCTTCTGCTGTTGCTTAGTCTTTAAGGGCAGGTAGGCCATATATTTGCCCGGGATTTCCGCCTCACCTTCTATAGTTACTTTAAAAGCTTCGATATGTTCTTCCAGATGCTCCATAAAGTCCAAAACGGTTTTTTTACTCCGTTTCACAAAATCAGTTTCTTGAAACGGTACCTGTATCCTATTCAGTAGGCTATGGTCTGGATCTTTAATGTGTGCAATTACTCGCGTTGTGGAATCGCTCAGCGGTTTTATACGCCATTGATAGCGGTGTATAGAGTCCCCAAAGCGGAGTTGTTGTTCTAAACGATACAAATCTCCCTGTTGCGCTATTCCTTTAAGGGTGTCTAATTGGCTGTCCCAGCGCTTAAGACTCTGATTGATAGCCCCTGGAAAAGTCTGGGCCACAAAACGAACCGTATAATCCGAAGGTTTAATAAAGAGATACCAAAGCAGGCCACCAAGTAATAGCAGTAGCACAATGGATATTACTTTTTTCATGTGCGCTTAGGGATTGGAGGCTAAGCTGCCTTCTTTAGTTGAATCCAGTTTTGTTACTATAAAATCCCCTAGGTTTCTCCCTTGAGTTACGCCTACGGCAACAGCAGCTCTGTAATGGATACCCCCGTACATTCTGCTAATGGCCGCTTCATCGGCTGCTACCCGAAACGATTTAAAAGAACGCACAGGAAGGCCGTACTGCACCTCGGTATCGTCATCAAAAGAAAAATCATCACCATAGATGCTCGTTAAAGCTACTGCTGCAGCACCTGAGACCACACTATGCCCACTGGTATATTCTGGGAAAGGTGGTGTTTGCAGTACTGGTTGCCAACTGTCGTCAAAATGTTCATTGATTAATGTTTCAGGTCTAATCAAGTTACTACGGTATTTTTCATCCCAACAACTAATAAATCCATCAAAAATGGCAATAGCGGTTTTGGTATAGGTGTGTACTGTTTGGGAAACATTAGCATCTGACTTTTTAGCGGCTATTTTGGCGATGCCGATCCAGTGCGCCCCTGGTGTAATTTTTTTAGTGGCGAACATTAAGTGACCACGTGTTACAGAAACGTAGGGGTTACAGTCCCAAAATTGTGCGATAGCTACTTCCTCTGAAGTATCCCCTTTTTCAGTGATGCTATTGCTAATGTCGTATACTTCTTTGACTTCGTTATAAAAATCAGAACCCTCAACCATGGAAAAGGGTGGAGGGGGTGCGGGTTTAAATTGACTAGCGGAATCAATAACCAAAGGACGTATTTTATTCCAATGTGGCTCAATACCGTCCATATATGCTGGTGGCGTGGGTTGCCAACGCCCTGGATTATCGGTATCTACAGAAAACTTGGGCATGGTACGGGTTTGTTTGTAATTATCCTTATCCATCCAAGTAACGATATGCTCGGCTACTGCTATTCCATAATTTTTGGCAGCATTGAATTCCGCTTCGTTTTGGTTTTCCCAAATGCCATATAGACTATCGCGATAAGCAATCATCCGATCCTCAGAAAAAATTAGCCTGCGGCTCATGTCCAGATGTGCTATGAGGGCGGCCAGTTTCAGGTTGACCTCAGTTTTGGGTTTTGGAATAGCTGTTAGGTCACGTAACTTTCCAGCCAATGGCGTAAGGGTTTCGTCTACCGCTAAAATCTCGTGCGCGGCGATGTTTGGGTATACATAGATACGACTGGCAACAGGAGGCGAAAAGATGTCATGCACCATAATTTCTGTAACCTTATCTACTGCTGCGTGAAAATCGTTGGCAACAATGGTTATGGGTTCCGTTTCAGGATTACATGCTAAAATAGAAATGAAGGAAACTCCTCCTAATACCGCTTTTATACCGTTCATTTGTAATGACTTCATTTGGTATGTATTTGATAAATTGCTACTTCATTATCGTTGTAAACTACCAAAAGGTAATTTCTCTTTTGCAAAGATAAGACGCTCAGATGTCTTGCCGACTTTTGTGTAAAGTCCAACCCCAAATTACCCCCTAAAACAATGTCTTTGGCATGGTGTATTAGGGCGCCGGGAAAACTATCGAATCTTCCGTGATAGGGTTTTACTCCAAAATAATTGCCTGCTACCAGTACTTCTTCTTGGCCGTCATTATCGAAATCGTAAGCTACAAAGGCCATGAGTGGCGAAACCTGTAGTCGTGAATCAAAAGGGACAAACGTAAAGGTTCCTTTTTCATTGTTTAAATAGCCCGATGCCAACTCTTGTACCTCCAGCACTTGAGCTTCGTTAAGAGTTTTAGCTTCAAAAATTTCATCAATAGACTTCCCAGCAAAAGAACGGTAAGTAGTGAACCGTTTTCTTAGTTCCACTAGCTGACTCGCAAGCCCGTCTAGCCCTTCTAAAGGGTAGTATACCTTTTCTTTAGCAAAAGCAATAACAGTTTCTGTTTGCCCATTCTCATCAAAATCTGAAAAGTACATCTTTAAGGGATAATCCGCCGATGCTTGGAACTTGGTATTTAAACCCCAGTTGCCTAATAGATAGTCGGTATCGCCGTCTTGATCAATGTCAAAAGGTTGTATGGATTGCCATAATCCACTAAGGTTGGGTAATACAGTTTTGGTAAACTTCCCTTTGTTGTTTTTAAAAAAAGTGGGGGCCATCCACTCGCCTATTACTATGAGATCAGTTTGCCCATCTCCATCAAAATCTTCCCACACAGCATCGGTAACCATTCCATTGATTTGAAAATTGGAGTTAACCGTAAAAGTACCATTGGTATTGCGTAATAGATAAGAGGGTACCATAGCACCAAATTTTCCAGTTTGGGCTTGTCCACCTGCAAAAAGGTCTAAATCGCCATCCCCATCATAATCAAAGGGCTTAACAACGGAAGTATTCTGAAACGGAATAGGGAGATCCGATGCACGATAGTCTGATCCTTCTTTAAAATAAATTTGATCCAATAGGGGTTTTGCTTCTCCAAAAAAGTCTCCCCCTCCATTACCTAAAAGCATATCGTTGAAACCATCGCCATTAAAATCCGCAATACTTGCGGTATTGTTTTCGGTGATGGAGTCCTTTTCTAAAGTAGGGATTGTCGTTTTGATAAAAACACTGTCTTTTCGCAAATATGTAGTAGCAGGAAAGTATTTAGATCCTCCAAAGAACAAGTCTATCTCGCCATCAGCATTCAAGTCCCCTTTTGCAAAGGCAGGTCCTCGGTCAGAGATGCGATAGGGGATCAATTTTTCTCGATTAAAATCCAGATAGTTATCCTCCTTGTGCACATAGTCTATTCCAAGATTGGTGGTGTCTTTCTGGAACAGGGTTTTTTTGACTGGGGGCGTATTGTAAGACCAAGGGTAGTCCAGTTCTTCAGGCGAAAGCACCAAGGTCTGGTTAGCAGATACATTGGTTAACGTTTGTGCTGTGCTATTGGGCCAAACCACTTTAAGGGAATCTACAGTGGTTGCTGTTCCCAAACCAAAATGAATGGTAGGCTCCGAGGAGGCTTGAAAACCGCGGGAAGGAAACAATTCTTTGAATTGTAATACACCTTGCTGGTAGGCATATACTTTGGTGCCAATAGCTAATCGGTTTTTACCAGAATAGTTGAATTTGATTTTGATGTAGTTGGCCTTTGCATCCGTGGTGTTTTTAAGGATACTAACTGGGGCATTAAGATTATTGACGACTAGGTCTAAATCACCATCATTATCTAAATCTGCATAGGCACTTGCTCCCGAAACGGAAGCGTCTTTCGGTAGCCATGATTGGGAAAGGTTGGTAAACCCCAATTCCCCATCACCTTTAAAGATAAAGTTCTGGGTAACTCCTGATGGCATCAATTCCAATGCTTCTTGATCAACCAACTTGGTATTGTTGATTTTGTCTTGAATTTGTTCATTGGACACAAATCGGATAAAGTCTAAATCGTTGGGTCGTTTGGGAATACCATTGGCAATAAAAAGATCTTGGTGCCCATCTTGATCGTAATCCCCAAAAAGAGCACTCCAGCTCCAGTCTGTGGCCCCTACACCACTTAACAAGGCAGTCTCCATAAAATCCCCGTCAGGTTGGTTGATGTAGAGCATGTTACGGGTAAATTGATAGTGGTAACCGAAGTCTTTTACACGTAATTTTTGAACTTGGAGGTTATCATCTCCTTCGGAGGATTTTAGGGCAACTTCGTCCTCGGGTAGCATGTCTAAAGACAGTAGATCAGGTAGCCCATCATGGTTAATATCTGAGGCATCGCTACCCATGGAAAAACGAGTAGTATGTCCTATATGGGTGCGTAAGCTTTCTGTAAAAGTACCATCTCTGTTGTTGAGGTAATAGTAGTCATCCTCATGAAAATCGTTCCCTATGTACAGGTCGGGATAGCCATCTATGTTGAAGTCGGCTACTGCTATCCCGAGACCGTATCCGTTAATACCTCCATAAATACCTGCTGCTTCGCTAACATCAGTAAAAGTATGGCCATCGTTTCTTAAAAGTTTGTCTCCCGTTTCATAATTCCGTTGCCTCCTTAGGGCTGCTTTACCAAAAGAATTTGTGGTATGTACGGCATGGTTCAGCAGATAGAGGTCCAAATCACCATCCAGATCATAATCCAAAAAGGCAGCAGAAGAGCTGTAAGACTCAAAATCCAGCCCGTATTCCCTTGATTTTTCTGTAAAGGTGATGGTTCCTGTTTCTTTAGAGGGACCGTTATTGATAAATAATTCGTTATAACCCGAAAAGCCATTGATACCGACCACCGCACATACATAAATGTCTAAAAGTCCATCACCATTAACATCGGCCATGGTAACCCCTGCATTCCATGCGCTTTCCCCAGCGACCCCCGCGCTCTCGGTGATGTCTTCAAACTTAAAATCCCCTTTATTGAGGTACAACTTGTTCTCTACTTGATTTCCTGAGAGATAAATATCGGTAAGCCCATCATTATTAACATCTCCTAAGGCCACGCCTCCGCCATTGTAGAAGTAGAGGTAGTCCAGGATGTTTAAATCGTCTTTTTCCGTAAGGGTATTCTCAAAGTCGATCTGGGTATCGGCCTTGGAGAGCGATTCAAAGAGCTGCTTTTCGTTATTTTGACAGCCCCAAAAGAGCAGGATTAAAGCCCAAAGCAACTTTTGGTTCATGGTAAGGCGAAAATTTTGGGTTTACGGTCATTAATAGCCGCGATGAGGTATCGATTTCCGGCTTTGTCTTTGATGGTCTTCAGATGTTTAACCTCGTCTCTAATAAAGAAACCACTTTCGGCATAGTTCTTCCAAGAGAAGTTCAGCTTACCATCACCCAGTAGCACATTGCCATAACTGGCATCTAATCGCGAAAATTGAGGTTTATATTCAAAGTCGTTTCCGGCCATTACCAAATCCAGATGCCCGTCATTATTGATATCTTGGCAGCTTATTCCGCAGATACAGGAAAACTGTGTTCTGGGGGGGAGTTTTTTGATTTTAAAATTCCCTTTACCATTGTTAATAGCGATTACCGAAGCTGAACCACTACATTTTTTGACGATAGCCCGCTCTACGATCTCTTTCGGAAAGAGTTGTTGGATCGTCCTTTTAGCATATTCTGAGGCTTTCAGGTTTTCCTTTTTTAGGGATACCAGCTGGCCAGTCACTTCTTTTTTCTGATGGATGGGAAAATCTTGTCCATCTTCATTAATGGTAACAATTTGCTCGATGGACCCGTTCCCATCAAAATCGTTAATCCAAAGCTTCATCGGTTGTCCTTCTTCAGGGCGGTAGTGCAGATTCTCGCCTTGGTTTCCTAGGATAAGGTCCAAATCACCATCATTATCCAAATCAGCAGCTTCCACGGTATTCCACCAACCGTGTAAACTGTCTAGGGAGGTAGGGATGCGCTGCACCCTGCGACCTGTGTTTTGATGGATTTTGGGAACGTCCCATTCCGAAACGGTAACCAGGTCTTTTTTGCCATCACCATCCATATCTGCCCAAAGGGCATCGGTTACCATACCTTCTTTTTTAAGGTCGTATCCTCGGCGTTCTGTTGCATCTACAAATTGTCCTTCTCGATTTTCTAACAATAAGTGATCAGGGCTTACGCCATAAATACCGACCACATTTCGCGAACCTATAAACACATCTACGTCCCCATCGCCATCGTAATCATGAGGGGCGATAACACTGCTGTTTTTGAAAGTAGAGGGTATTTGCTGAGCAGCAGCTTCAAAGTTCCCTTTGCCGTTGTTTAGGTATAAGCGGGTGCGATAACTACGTTCCTGGCCGACTTCATTACCACCGCCGGCTACCATCAGATCAAGATCACCATCAGTATCTGCGTCTAAAAAGCAGGCAGCAGTATCTTCATAGTTTTGATCCGTTTCAAAAACAACAGACTGCTCTGGAACAAAACGGCCGTTACCTTCGTGTACGTAGAGCATGGCTGCCTTTCCTTGTGCTCCACCGACGAAAACATCTTCATGGCCGTCTCCATTGATATCGCCAACAGCCATAGCTGGACCTTCTTGAGATAGTTTGCGAAAGAGCAATCCTTCATAGTCAAAATCATTATAATTATCCTCATCATGAGCGAGCCAAGGACTATTGCTTATTTCTTGAAGTATTGTTTTCTCCGTCTTGTCCAGGGGGGGATTATAGTTGTCAGTAGCATCGGACCACAAGACTTCTAAGCTTTGATTGGCGGGTATATCAGTGAGGAAGGTGGTCTTGTCATTTGGCCAGACAATGCGCAGAGAATCTAGCTTTTCATGAGCCCCTAAGCCAATGGTCATACTATGAGCTATTGAAGATTGAAAGCCTCTAGAAGGGATAAGTTCTTGTTGAACTACATTATCGCCAAAATAGAATTTTGCCGGTGCCGCCCGGCACCGGGCTGCGCTGCGCGGGAAGCGCGGCTGATGTACAAGTCGCCATGGCCGAGGCGCTGC
>JBCDGY010000051.1:0-14333 GCA_039414375.1 Bacteroidota bacterium
AATCTTCTTTGTGTAATTTGGCTTTGCTGGGCTCTCCTTGATACTCCCATGCCGAAACATATTTGTAGTTTTTATCGTCTCTTAGGGCTTCACCCTCTGGTGTTTGGTACTCTTCTCTAAAGTGACCTCCACAAGACTCGTTTCTATCAAGCGCATCAATGGCGAATAACTCGCCCAATTCTAAAAAGTCGGCAACGCGTCCTGCTTTTTCTAGTTCTTGGTTTTTAGCATTGGGCGCCCCAGTTACTTTCACATTCTCCCAAAAATCTTTTCGAAGTGCTGCAATTTCTTTAATGGCTTCTTTAAGTCCTTGCTCGTTGCGCGCCATACCACATTTGTTCCACATAATCTTACCGAGCTTCTTATGGTAGTAGTCCACAGAGTGGAGACCATTGGCAGACATCAATTTGTGAATGCGATCCTTAACATTCTTTTCAGCAGCTTCAAATTCTGGAGTTTCTGTACTTATGGGTCCAGTACGAATATCATCGCTCAAGTAATCTCCTATAGTATAGGGTAACACAAAATAACCATCTGCTAAGCCTTGCATTAAGGCGGAGGCTCCCAGTCTATTAGCACCATGGTCACTAAAGTTCGCTTCACCAGCAGCATAGCAACCTGGAATAGAGGTCATCAAATTATAATCTACCCATAAGCCACCCATGGTATAATGCACTGCTGGATAAATCATCATAGGGGTCTTGTAGGGATTTTGATCCACTATTTTTTCATACATCTGGAAAAGGTTTCCGTATTTAGCTTCTACAACCTTTTCCCCAAGTTCTCTTACTGTGGCATCATCTGGATTTTTCATCCCTGAGGTAAGCGCTTTTTCGCGTCCATAGCGCATAATGGCAGCACTAAAGTCGAGATATACTGCTTCGCCGGTTTTATTAACGCCATATCCAGCGTCACAACGCTCTTTAGCTGCCCTAGAAGCTACATCACGAGGAACAAGATTACCAAAAGCAGGATAGCGTCGCTCTAAATAATAATCCCGATTTTCTTCCCCAATTTCAGTTGGCTTTAGACGGCCTTCTCGAATAGCCACAGCATCTTCTTTTCTTTTTGGCACCCAAATACGCCCATCATTTCTTAGAGATTCGGACATCAGGGTTAATTTGGACTGATGGTCGCCAGATACTGGGATACAGGTAGGATGTATTTGTGTGAAGCACGGATTGGCAAAGTGTGCCCCTTTTTTATGTGCTTTCCAGGCTGCCATTACATTGGCTCCCATACAGTAAGTGGAAAGAAAAAAGAGGTTTCCATATCCGCCTGTTGCTAAAACAACCGCATGCCCAGCATGTCTTTCGATTTCCCCAGTTACAAGATTTCGAGCAATGATACCGCGCGCTTTTCCGTCAACAAGCACCAAATCGAGCATTTCGTGACGGGTATATGATTTAATTTTTCCACGTTGTATCTGACGATTCATTGCTGCATAAGCGCCTAGTAGCAACTGCTGACCTGTTTGCCCTTTGGCGTAAAAAGTTCTGGAGACTAGCACCCCTCCAAAAGAGCGGTTGTCTAATAACCCGCCATACTCTCGAGCGAAGGGCACACCTTGGGCCACACATTGATCGATGATATTGGTAGAAACTTCTGCCAAACGATATACATTGGCTTCTCGGGAGCGGTAATCTCCGCCTTTAACGGTGTCGTAGAAAAGACGATAAACACTATCGCCATCACCTTGATAGTTTTTTGCAGCATTCACCCCACCTTGCGCTGCAATAGAATGCGCTCTGCGAGGGGAATCTTGATAACAAAACGTTTTTACATTATAGCCAAGCTCAGCTAGAGTAGCAGCGGCTGATCCGCCTGCTAAGCCTGTTCCTACCACAATAATATCAATGTTTCTCTTATTGGCTGGATTAACCAGATCAATCTCATTCTTGTGTTTGGTCCACTTATCAGCCAAGGGGCCATTGGGAACCTTTGAATCCAAAACTGCCATAATTAATGTGCTATAGGGTTAAGGTGGTGGTAAAGTGCGATAATGGCAAAAGCCAGTGGCACCACCACTGCAAATGTTTTTGCGAAGGTTTTTACACCAGCGCTGTATTTGTTGTTTACGCCCATCGATTGAAACGACGAGGCAAAACCATGCCATAAGTGCATGCCCAACAAACCAAAGGAAATAACATATATCACCGTTCTCCAGAAGGGGGCAAATTTAGCTACGGTTTCTTCGTGATATCGGGTGGGGTCCTCAGCCTTCATTTCCACATATTTGTACGCCATTTCATGCACCCAAAAATCATAGAAATGTAATCCTAGAAATGCCAAAACAACCAAACCGCTATAAATCATATTTCGAGAAACCCAAGAAGCATTGGCACTTCCTTTGTACTTTACATAATTGATACCTCTAGCTTTTCTATTTTGAATTTCAAGGACAAACCCCATTACAAAGTGCACGATAACTCCAGCAATCAATACAGGCTGCATTAAAAATTGTACGATAGGGTTGTACCCCATAAAATGGGAAGCTTCATTAAAAAAGTCCGGTGAAATAACGGAGGCTAGGTTAATAGTGACGTGGAGCACCAAAAAGATAACCAAAAAAAGACCCGAAAGTGCCATTACATATTTTCGGGCCAAAGACGATTGTAAAAGTCCGCTCATTATAAGGCTATTTTCCACAAATTTAGGGCACGCCCTAGTTTTTAACAAGCTTTCAACAATTGCCAGAACCTTATTTAGAAGCATTTTAAGAAAGAGCCTTAAAACGTTTAAGAAGCCCCATATACTAGCACGTTCATATGCACAGAAAATTAAACAATAGGTTGCTCCAAGCGCTGTTGTTTTTTTTGCGATATTGTTGCAGCCATAACTACCAAGCCAACAATAATGAATATTGCCATTCTCTCGGTAAGTCTTACGGTACATTCTACCCGTAGAATTGCGCAGGAGGCTTTGGCTTTAGGTCATCATGTAGAACTTATTGATCATACCCAATGTTCCGTAAAACTGGGGGAAAAGAGACCTAAGATTTTTTTAGGAGAAGAAGATGTTACCGATGAGTTTGATGCCATCATTCCACGTATCGGAAGTAAGGTAACCCGTCATGGGGCTGCCATTGTAAAACAGTTTGAAATGAACGGGGTATTTAGTACGGCACGTTCTTTGGGTATTACTAGGGCTAGGAATAAGGTAAGAACCCTGCAAATAATGGCTAGAAAAGGCATTCCCATCCCGGAAACCCTCTTTTCTATCAATCCGAATAACATTGGAGAACAGTTGCGTTTACTAGGGGGTCCGCCAGTAGTGATTAAACTACAAGAAGGCACCCAGGGTTTAGGGGTTATTCTGGCAGAAAGTAAAAAGTCAGCTAAGTCTATAATTGGTACTTTTTACAAGATGGATACGAGTATTCTATTACAGCAATATATCGAAGAAGCACAAGGGGAAGACCTACGCTTATTGGTGATTGGGAATAAAGTGGTAGCTGCTATGAAACGGAAAAGTGGACTGGACGAATTTCGATCTAACGTGCATCGCGGAGGTCATATTGAAGCCATTGTACCTACTGCCAAGGAAGAATATATCGCACTAAATGCCACCAAAAATCTTGGGTTAGGGGTAGCTGGGGTAGATTTAATGCGTTCCAAAAAAGGCCCTTTGCTCATTGAGGTAAATGCTTCGCCGGGCTTAAAGGGTATTGAGGCAGCCACTCAAATTAACGTTGCTAAACACATTATTCAGTACGTAGAACGCAATGCACATAGACGAAGAAAATAAAACTATTATCGTTAATGGGAATTCGGTAGCTCCGGGGAACAACAAATTGTTACGAATGGAGATCGCCCGTCTTCCCACGGGCACATTAATTGATATTCCCATCCATGTTTTTAATGCAAAAAAGGCAGGGCCCACAGTATTGGTTCAGGCGGGTTTACATGGCGACGAGATTAATGGTATTGAGACCTTACGTCGAATGCTCGAAAATAGAGATTTTGAGATTGTTAAAGGCGCTGTTATCGTCGTACCCATTTTAAACGTTTTTGGCTTTATTCATTTTTCGCGCGACGTGCCTGATGGTAAAGATGTCAACAGGAGTTTCCCTGGTAGTCGAACGGGTTCCTTAGCCAGTAGAATCGCTTATCACTACACCCAAGAAATACTCCCTCAGATAGATTTTGGTATTGACCTACATACTGGCGGGGGTCAACGACACAATTTTCCACAAATTCGTTATACCGAATCTGATAAAGGGAGTTTTGAATTGGCACAACTGTTTAATGCCCCGATTTCCTTCGCTTCCAATCTGATTTCGGGATCTTTCCGAAAAACAGCCTTAAAAATGGGAAAACCAGTTGCTGTTTACGAGGCTGGTGAGAGCATGCGTTTTGATACTACCGCCATTGACCACGGTATTCGTGGTGTGCGCAATGTGCTTAGCGGTTTGGGTATGCGTTCTTTACCACTTCATAAAGTGACCGCAGTACAACTTGAGAAACGGCGATGGATACGTGCGCCACGTGCAGGGATGTTTATCCCTGAAATTAAGAACGGTCAGTACATTTCTAAGGGTTCGCTTTTAGGTACCGTTACCGATACCATTGCCAAAAAGCGAAAGCGTATAAAGGCCCCATTTGATGGCCATGTTATTTGCATTAATCATCAGGCAGTGGTCAACCAAGGGGATGCTTTATTTCATGTGGGATATTAATTTTGTGCTTTCCTTTTTAATCCAAATTATGCAATAGTTTCTCCGATGCATGATTTGGGTTTAAGACTCCATATTTTTCAATTGTATTTCCAAGGCCTTGGTAGACAATTGTACCTCTAACAAAGAAAGCACCAACGATATCATCAAAAACACGAGACTAATTCCAAAAATGAGGTTGGCCCATACCCTTAATTCCACATAAACTAGAAACATGGTCACTGCGGCTAGTAGAAAACTAATAATAGCGGTGGCTTGCATGTTTTTGATAATGTTAAGGCGTTTGCGAAGTGAGTCGATCTGTTGCTTTAGAGGAGCTGCCTTGGTCTCTTGAAATTGTTTGTTTAACTGGCGAATCAGCGCTGCTATCGCTAGGTAACGGGCATTATAAGCCAGCATAGTTAGGGAAATGGCAGGGAACAACAGGGCGGGAATGCTAAGCGTTAATTGCATAATTTAAGAATGTGAAGGTGATCTCCAAGCCATGGAGAGTGGTGTTTCAAATGCAGTAGCCGTTTTGTAGATTTTATCCATATGCCTTCCTTCAATTTGAAAGCCTAGGCTTTTGTAAAAATCGATATTTTTCTGATGGTGAGCTCGGGTATACAGTTCTACCCGAACAATATGGGGCATTTTTTGGGTTACCGTATCTAAGAAATTGGTAAATAGTTTTCGGCCGATACCCTTGCCCTGATAGTCTGGATTTACAGCAACTGTAAGGTCTGTAAGCAAGTGCTGAAAAGCAAATAACCTTGGAGTATGTGCATGGATCTCTCCTACGACCTTATTGTGAAGATAGGCGGCTAGGCTCAAGCCCTGACGATGCGCTTGGTTCATAAAACTATCAATATAAGCCTCGTCAATTTCTGACGGTATACGTATTAGCCCTTCACTTTTTATAGCTACCGCTTGGTACAAAGTCAACAATTGTGCTTTGTCGGCCAATTGCGTTGGGGCTATTTTAAGGTGCTCCATGTAGTGGTTTAGTCTACGATCTCTAGCGGGGTGCTCTGGCTATTGTTATTGCCTCTTAGCGTGATCTGGTAATTTCCTTTTGGCAAATAGGTTTTTCCATTGTCTGCCATTTTAAGGGAAGTCTTTCTTTTCCTGAGAAAGTCCTTTTTTCCAGCTTTGCTAAAAGCAACATCGTAAGAAAGGATATTTATTCCTCTGACCATAGGTATGGTTACTGCACTCACCGTAATCCCATCTGAAGTTGCTATAGAAGCCGTCGCTTCGCCTGCCTTTGACGTATAAAAGAAGAGATCTACTCCAGGAGTATTGGGTGTGTTCCAAGTACTACGGCCGTTGCCCCAGTTGTTAGAATGCTCCAGGGGAGCGATATCAAAAAGGGTCAAAGGCTGAGAAAGTACTGTTGGTGTCATCTGTTGGAGTACCGCAATATCCACCTTATAAATGCTACGGCCATGGGTGCCTATTAACAAGTGTTTGGCATCTGCCTGTATAACTAAGTCATGTACCGCAACGCCAGGCATATTATTGTTCAATAAGTCCCAATGAGCACCTTGATCAAAAGAGACATAAAGACCATTATCTGTACCCACAAAGAGTAAGTTTTCATTAGCGGGATCTTCCACAAAAGCATTTACCGGAGCCGGAGGAATGCCTTTGGCAATGTTGGTCCAAGTGGCCCCATAATCGTCGCTTTGGTAGAGGTAGGGGGTGAAATTATCCCAACGGTAACCATTTAAGGCCGCGTATACACGACCCTCTTGATGTTGGGAGGCGGCCACTTCACTCACCCAAAGATCTTTGGGTAAGCTTGTAGAGATGAGGTCCCATTCGTCTCCATTATCCCGAGATACCTGTATTTGACCATCATCTGTTCCAACGTAAAGTAGGCCAAATTTGAGGGGAGATTCCGAAATAGTCGTTATAGTTCCATAAGCCACATTCCCAGCTTTTCCTCCTTGGGTTAGGTCCCCCGAAATGGTCTTCCAGTTGTCGCCCTGATCAAAAGAACGGTGTAGTTTATTGCTACCGAGATAGAGGATATCTTGATTGTGGGGGGATAGCAGGATAGGCGTTTGCCAGTTGAACCGGTACGGTGCTTCACCCAATTTGTGCCAAGGGCGTACAGCCTTTCGAAAACCAGAGGCCAAATTCAATCGATAGTAATTTCCAAACTGAAAGCCGGTAAATACTATGTTAGCGTCACGAGAGTCAATTTGCACCTGCATACCATCACCTCCTAATAGACGTTGCCATGGATTGGTACCTTCGGCTTGCCAGCGATAATCGTCTTCGCTATTGTGGGCACCTTTCCAGACGCCATTGTCTTGAAGGCCACCATACACCTGATAAGGGGTTTGGTAGTCTACATTTATGGCATAAAATTGTCCGACATTAGGCGAATTATTTTTCATCCAGACTTGGCCGCCGTTGTAGGTAATGTTTACACCGCCATCATTCCCGTTGATCAAGTGGTTCGGTTGCTTTGGATCTATCCAAAGGGAATGGTGATCAGAATGAACGTTTTCTTTACCAATAGCTTCAAAAGTACGTCCGCCATCAGTAGAGCGTAACAAAGGAACTCCCCCCAAATAGAGGGTTTCTTTGTCTTGTGGCGCCACCCAAATGCGACCAAAGTAGTAACCGTAGCTGTAATAGAGATCGTCAATATAGCCTTCGTTTTGCAATGTCCAGCTTAGACCTCCATCATTACTTCGATATACTTCAGCTCCGATAACTGGTGTGTCAAAAAGTATAGAATTGGCATCTTCCGAATAGGTCGCTAAATCCTTGGGTTTTGCAGTACCTTCCCGGACCATGGCTTTTACTGTGATAGCAGTATACTTTTTGGGGAAATAGTTGCTCCTTAAATAGTCATTTAGAGCAGTAGTATCCAAAGCCAAGAAAGTTGTATTATCCATAGTGCGGAAACGATCTTTGGTTACCTTGTTGGTTAACTTTTTATTTGTAGCAGCTGGTGTTCTCCTATTTTGATTATCTAGTACAGCGTATATGGTTTGCTCATCAAAAACGGCTATTCCTATTCTTCCAACCCCTTTATTTACTGGAAAACCACTCTCTGCAGTAGTTATGAGTTCCCAATGTTCTCCTGCGTCCACACTTTTATAAATACCGGAACTTTCACCGTTACCTGTAAAGTTCCAGGCTTTGCGGTCTTTTTGCCAAGCCGCAGCATATTGCAAATTGAAATTATCAGGCGCCTGTACAAGGTCGATAATTCCTGTTACCTCGTCGATAAACAAGGTTTGCTGCCAATTAAGCCCTCCATCTGTTGTTTTATATAACCCGCGTTCTTTATTTGGGGAGTACAAATGCCCTGTTACTCCAACTACTACTTCATCAGGATTTTCAGGATTGATCAAAATGCGGCCAATGTGATGGGAATCCGTTAACCCAATCGACTGCCAATTGGCCCCTTTATCTGTTGACTTTAAAAGGCCTATTCCGGCATAACTAGAGCGCGAAGCATTATGCTCTCCTGTGCCCACCCATATAGTACCACTTGCCCAATGAACCGCTATGGCCCCAATGTTTAGGGTAGGGGCGTTGTCTAAAACGGCTTTAAAAGAAATACCATTATCCGTCGTATGCCAAAGCCCTCCAGAGGCATACGCCACATAAAACTCTAAAGCATTATTGGGGTTTACGGCAAGATCAACCACACGACCGCTCATAATATCCGGACCAATATTATGCAGGGGAAGATTTTTAACCAAAGACTGCTTGGCCATTTGCGCTTTTAAGGCTAGCGATTGAGTCACCGTAAGGGTATCGGTGGGTATCGGTTGGGCTATACTAAATGAAAAGGACCACAGTAGTAAAACAAAATATCGCATCGTGCTCAAAAATTGTAATTGTTTCGTGGAAGTTAAGAAGAAGCAGTTTCTGTTGCAACCTGTGACATAGCCCACAAATTTTTGAGAAAAAGGAACAAAACTGTTAAAATTTTGCAAAATACCTAATCAGGTATTTTATTTGCTAAGCTTTGAAGCAACAAGATAATAGAGAGCAATCAAAGTTATCAAACGCAATAACCAACTATATTGCACTAAAGTGAGACATAAGAGACAGCCAACAGCTGTCTCTTTTTTTTAGGCTGCTTTTGCAATACTATAAGTAATTGAAAAGTCAGATGCTTGATAACATTTGAACCAGCAGCAACTGTTTGGTTGTGAGGACCTAAAAATTTTGATCTATCAACCTGAATTCGATTATTATAGCATTCTGAAAAAACAATAATAATTGAACTTATCTCATTAGTAATTTCCCATAGTTTAGATTGCACATTACTTTTTTTATCCATTCTACAAAGGTCTGTTACGGTATTGTAGTACATTTATCAAAGCGTTTTTATGAGGTATCAAACTATTCCCAACACCTTATTCAAGAAGAATCGGACCAAGTTTATGGCACAAATGCAGCCGAAGAGTTTGGCCGTATTTAATGCGAATGATGTATATCCTATAAGTGCAGATAGCACGTTACCCTTTCAGCAACATCGTGATTTGTTTTACTTAAGCGGGGTAGACCAAGAAGAGTCTATTTTGGTACTTTTTCCAGAAGCCAACAATCCCAAACATCGTGAAGTATTATTTGTACGTGAAACTAATGCCCATATTGCATTATGGGAAGGGGCTAAATTGACCAAATCCCAAGCTACTTCAGTTTCCGGTATTGCAACAGTGTATTGGTTATCAGACTTTAACCGTATCTTTTTTGATTTGATGACAGAGGCCCACACGATTTACTTTAATACCAACGAACACTATCGCCAAGCAGTACAAACACAAACTCGGGAAGATCGGTTTATCCTTCAATGCAAAAAAGATTTTCCGGCACATCAATCCGCAAAGAGCAATCCTATTTTGCAACAGCTACGCGGGGTAAAGGAAGAAGAAGAATTAAAGCTCTTGCAACGAGCATGTGATATTACCGAGAAAGGCTTCCGACGGATTTTACAGGTTGTAAAACCAGATATTTGGGAGTACGAATTGGAGGCAGAATACTTGCACGAATTTGTAGGCAACCGTTCCCGTGGGTTTGCCTACACGCCAATTATTGCTTCTGGCGCTAACGCCAATGTATTGCATTACATTGAGAACAATCAGCAATGTCGCGAGGGGGATTTAATTTTAATGGATGTAGGGGCGGAGTATGCCAATTATTCTAGTGATATGACCCGTACTATTCCGGTAAGCGGACGCTTTTCTCCCCGACAAAAGGCGGTATATGAGGCCGTACTTCGCGTAAAGGAAGCCGCCACAGATCTCTTACGCCCGGGAACCCTATGGGTGGAATACCATAAAGAAGTGGGTAAGTTGATGACCTCAGAATTGTTGGGGCTAGGCTTGTTACATAAAGCAGATGTTGAGGGACAAAATCCTGATGCACCTGCTTATAAAAAGTATTTTATGCATGGCACTAGCCATCATCTAGGGCTAGATACTCATGATTATGGTGCACTCAAAACCCCTATGAAAGCCAATATGGTATTTACTGTAGAACCCGGTATTTATATACCAAAGGAAGGCTTCGGTATACGATTGGAGGATGATGTGGTTCTCCAAGAACAAGGGCCACCCTTTAACTTAATGCGCAACATACCCATAGTACCAGATGAAATTGAGGCTTTGATGAACGCATAACCTTTTTCTGTTTATAAGAGACCTTTGCAAGCTTTCCGTACAAACCTATAGACCTTCCTAGCCTCAGTGGATGCTAGTCCTTTTTAAACATGAATAAATCTCTCAAGAAGCGTGTTTCCTCCGCTGTATTTTATCTGAGAGAACATAATTTGGGTTAAACGCTAACTTGAATGGTCATCATCGTCATTAGAATCAAAAGACAGGTAAATAAACCTACCGCCGTAGTAAAAAAGCCCATTTTTTTGGATTTGGTCCAACCAGAGAGCCCAATAACCAAGCACAAAAACACTATCCCTAAAAGAAAACTTATGGAACTGATGTAATTGGCGGTTTCCAAGCCAATCAAGGTTGCTTTTTTAGGATAACCTTCCGTAGTCATCTTAACAATTTTGGTCATAGCAAAAACTGAAACTAAAAAACAGCTGGCGGCAAGTGTGGTCGCTTTAAAAATATAGTCGAAGATTTTATTTGTGGTATTAAAAGTCAATAGATTGGCAACAATAGCGATCGAAAACCCCCCGAGAAGGGAAGCTACGACTATCATCTGATCGACGACACTATTTAAATAGGCAGTGTTTAAATCCATTTTAGTTTTCTGCTACTACTTTAGGTAGTTCTGAGCGCAAACAAAATCCTAAAATAGCTAAACCATAAATCTACGGCAATATAGGTTTAAATGCAGGAAAGGTCTTGTAGGGGGTCTTCGATATGCATGAAATTAACAGATAGCCTGTATCTTTATAATTATGAAATACTTAGGCTGTTTGGGAATCTTGGTGCTGGTGTGGCTAAGCACGGCTACTTCCCTGATGGCTCAAAACCAATATCAGGATTTAGACTATTCCCAGCAGATTGGTTACTTAAGCCCTAGCAATCCTGATATTTCGACTAATTTTAAGCGGTGTTCCAACCGACCCCCTATAGGTACCTATAGCAGTGCAAACCCGTATATTTTTCGAGAAAGCAAAGGTGCGTTCCGGAAGTACATCTTAACACATTTTGACAATACCGCATATGACGATAATGGCCTTTTAAACCTTCGTTTTATTGTTAACTGCCGCGGCGAACTTGGGGATGTTGAAGTTAACGAACTCAATAATGATTTTGAACGTACCGATCTTAGCGATGCCTTGGTGGATCAGCTAAAATCCTTAGCCCTACAACCTAAGCATTGGAGGGGAAGCCAGGATGAAAATCCTATTGATTTTTATATGTACCTTATTTTTAGAATTCAGAATGGCGCTGTTGTCGAAATATTGCCTTAGTCTGACAGCCGTGGTATTACTGGCATGTCAAGGTCAGGAGGCCTCTACGGAATACAAGCGCCAACAGGAAGCAGATTCTCTTTTTAAACTAGAGCGGAACTATTTTCAAGGATCCTCAGAGAGCCAAGAGCTACTTCAAAGGGTTATAGATTTAGATTCCACCCATGACGATGCACTGCGAGAAATTGCTATTCCTTTTTTAAAACGGGGTATGCCTCATCTTTGGAAACCTTTATATGATAAGGCTGTTGCCCAAGACCCACAAACCTGGGTACCCATGCGCGGTTATTTGTACTTACTGTTTTATAGGGACTATCAAAAAGCCTTGGCAGACTTTAGTGCTTCCGATACTTTAACCCACCATTTGGACCATCCCCAAGGACATAGTGTGGACTATTGGCGCGGTATTACCTATTTGTGCATGGAGCAACCCGAAGATGCCATTACCTTCTTCGATCGTCACATTGCCGCCGTTACTGAGGCTATCGGGGAAGACTGGTTGGAACTGGAAGCTTTTCTCTATCGTGGTATCGCTCACCAACAACGGAGTAATCATCCTAAAGCGATGGCCGATTTTGAAAAGACTATAAAGCTATTTAAAAGTTCAGCTGAAGCCCATTTCTATTGGGCCAAGTCTTGTATTGCCCAGGGGGAGCACACTAAAGCAAGTGGGCTACTTGATATGTCATTGGCAGACTATAACCGAAAAATGCGACTGCATCACAACTACGTAGAAATGCCATATACCATCTATATTTCAGATATTGAGACCTTAAGGGCTTCTTTAACCCAATAAGCGAGGGTGCTTATCCTATTCTATTGTTTTCTGTTACGGGAATAGGTTTGGTTTCTTAACATTCCCGAAATTTAGGGGTATTAAATATGACCAAGGCCCATGTCTCAAGCCAAAACCTTGTTTCGTACTTTTCTTAAATGGCGATATAAAAACATCTCCAACAAAACTTTTGTACAATTGATGAGTGTGTTGGTGGGCTTTCTAGCAGGTATTGTTGCAGTAACCTTGAAAAACGTAACGTACTTAATAGCGTCACTTCTTGAGCGAGGTATCGTTTTTTCACAAAATCAACTGTATTGGATTTTACCTGTTTTGGGGCTTACCTTGGTACATGCTTATGTTAAATGGGTACATAAAGAACCTATAGGGCACGCCATTTCGTCTATTTTGTTATCCCTTTCTAAACACAAGGGCTTGCTTAGTCTCAAAAAACTGTATACGGCTTTAGTCGCTGCTCCACTTACTGTAGGCTTCGGAGGTTCTGTGGGGTTATTGGGTCCTGCTATTGCCGCTGGAGCAGCTGTGAGTTCAACACTCAGTAGATGGATGCATATGGAGGCTAAAACACGGGCTTTATTAATTGCCTGTGCCTCTGCCGGGGCTATTGCTTCCATTTTTCAGTCTCCTATAGCGGCTATCATTTTTGCGGTAGAGGTATTTAGTTTAGACCTTACCATGTTATCTGTATTGCCATTACTATTGGCTTCAATTTCTGGGGTGCTTACCTCCTATTTTTTTCTTGGGAACGAGCGGCTTTTTAGTTTTTCGCTGTCCCAAGGGTTCCAATTAGTAGACACCCCTTTTTACATGCTTTTGGGCCTTGGAACGGCAGTTGCCTCTATCTATTTCACCAGAATGTATTTTGGCATATTAGCGCTTTTTCAACGTTTGGGCAGTTCGCGATATCGTTTAATTTTTGGAGGAATGGCCATCGGAGCAATCCTCTATTTTATACCGCCTTTGTACGGGGAAGGTTTTGCGTTAATCAATGCGCTTTTAGAAGGGGATACGGTCCTAGCCTTGGGTAAAACCCCATTCGACCAACATTTGGACAATGTTTGGGTGGTGATTGCCCTATTATTTGGTATTACATTATTTAAAGCGGTGGCCATGACCACCACTTTTGCTGCCGGGGGTGCAGGTGGGGTGTTTATCCCAACTATGGTTATGGGAAGCACACTAGGCCATGTGGTTGCTAAGATAATTAACAACCTTGGATTGGGACTGCAAGTAAACGAAAGCAATTTTACGTTAATTGGGATGGCTGGTCTTATTGCTGGGGTAATCCATGCACCACTAACGGCTATCTTTTTAATTGCTGAGATTACCGGGGGATATCAGTTGTTTGTACCGCTAATGATTACTGCTGCGTTGTCGTACTTGATCACCAAAAATACTTTGGATTACACCATTTACACCAAAGTACTAAAAGCACAGGGGGCCTTGCTTACCCACAATAAAGACCAAGCAGTATTAACGCTTATGCAGCTGGACGATGTAATTGAAACTAATTTTAGCAGTGTGCATCCAGAAATGACCTTAGGGGAAATGTTACGGTGCGCTGTGGCGAAATCAAGTCGCAATATTTTTCCAGTATTGGACCAAGATAAACTCGTAGGCATTGTGCTTTTGGATGATATTAGGGAGTTTATGTTCGATACTTCAAAGCACCATCGTACTTTTGTTCGTGATTATATGCATGCTGCTCCAGAACATATTTTTTATGAAATGGATGGGATGAAAAAGGTGATGGGCAAGTTTCAAGAAAGTGGCGCTTGGAATCTTCCGGTTATTAAAGAAGGTAATTATATGGGCTTTATTTCAAAATCTAAATTATTAACAGCCTACCGACGTCAACTTATCAACTATAGCAGATAACAAAATGGGTATAAACTTAAAACACAAAATTTTAAACTGATGAAATACGGAATAGTAGCTATTGTGATCGCCTCCTTTGC
>JBCDGY010000052.1:0-14136 GCA_039414375.1 Bacteroidota bacterium
CATCAGTTAGCGTGTGACGCAATATTTTGTAAGCCCCTTTTAAAGCATCTTCCGTAATATTCCCCGTTACCAGTGGCACTCGAGCGGAATGATACTTTGAAAAAGGCATTCGTTTTCCCTCGTCATCCAAGTAGCATCTGTAACGACCTTCTACCCTTCCGATAGGATTTTTTTGAACGATTTTTGAGATTAATGTTCCGTCAACGGAACAGTAGACTTGGGCTTTTTTAACCATAGGATCAGACTCGATAATCGTCTCTATGGTCTTCAAAACTACTGGTTCTTTATCCCTGTTTTTGACGGACCCATAATTTTGTATTAACAATTTATTAACCGCATCTTCGGTAATAAACAAGGTGTTTTCCCCTTGAAACTGCACCTGAATACCTTCCCATTTCTTAAGTCGGCTTCTATGTTCCGAAAACCCGTACATGGCTGTTATTACTAACAACAAAAGGACCAATTTGATAAACTTCCGATTAACTTTCATGAGCGAGCGCAGTTTTAATCTTGGGCACCTCTAGGCCGATATCCCCGGCCCCCATGGTGACTAAGATCTGTGGTTCACATTGGGTTATTTCTTCGATTAAATTGGCTTTAGAGACCAACTTTTTTTGTGGATGATCCATCATCTCCAACAACCAAGACGAGCTTACGCCTGGTAATGGTTCCTCTCGTGCTGGGTAGATCTCTAATAATAAGACCTGGTCGAAGCGCGAAAGCTCCTTTGCAAAATCTTCGGCAAAGTCTCTTGTTCTGGAATATAAATGGGGTTGAAATACCGCGGTAAGCGCTTTTCCAGGGTGCATTTCCGTTAAAGCCTGATAGACTGCAGCAATTTCCACAGGATGGTGTGCATAGTCATCAACAAATGCAAACGCTGATGATTTAAGGTGATAGGTGAACCTGCGTTGCACCCCTTTAAACGAAGCTAGGTCTCTGGCCAAAGCCGATGGCGCAAAACCAATTTCTACCGCCATCGCAAAAGCTGCTAAGGCATTTAAAAGATTGTGACGCCCAGGTTTATGAAAAGTTACCCCTTCAATGCATTGTTCTGGCGTTTTTATATCAAAAGTATAGGCCCCATTTTGCACAGCTACATGGCAAATACAATAATCCGATTCATCGTCAATGCCATAAGTGATTCCTGCTATGGGAAGTCCGTTGCGTACAAGTAGGGTACCTTGATCCGATAATTTTTGAGCAAAATCTTCAAAAGCCGCATGCAGTTCGCCAGTGGTTTCGTAAATATCCAGATGATCAGCATCCATAGCAGTAATACAGGCTACCTTTGGAGATAGTTGCAAAAAGGAACGATCAAACTCATCAGCTTCGACAACCGTGTATTGCCCTCCTTGCAATACTACATTGCTTCCAAAATCTTCGGAAACACCCCCTAAAAAAGCACTAAATGCTGCTTTACGGCAGTCTAGCAAATGGGCTAAAATGCAGCTGGTGGTGGTTTTCCCATGCGTTCCTGCTACTGCTAGGCAAAAGCTATCCTTTGTAATCATCCCCAAAACTTCGGCACGTTTCTTCAGGACAAAGTCTTGTGCCTTGAAATATTGTAACTCTTGATGTGTAGAAGGAACCGCTGGAGTATAAATAACCAGCGTAGTCGCTTTGTCTTTAAAGTTTTCTGGTATATCGGCTACCGAATCTTCGTAGTGCACCGAAATACCGGAAACACAGAGCGTCTGGGTAATATCACTTGGTGTTTTATCGTAACCCGCTACTACCTTTCCCCTACTATGAAAATATCGCGCCAATGCTGACATCCCGATACCTCCGATACCGACACAATAGACATTATGTATGTGATCTAACTTCACCAGTGCCTTTCAAGATTCGTTAAAACTGTAATTAGACGCTAATAGTTTGTCAATTTCTTTCACTATATGATTGGTCGCCTCTGGCAATGCCAAGGCCTTCATGTTTTTAGCCAGCTTTTGTTGTTGTGCTTTCGACGTCCAAAGGGACCCAAAAACATTTTCAAAGTCAGCCTCCAAGTCTTGTTCCAAGATCATCAATGCCGCATCTTTGCTCACCAAAGCTCTGGCATTCTTAGCCTGATGGTCTTCGGCCACATTGGGAGATGGAATAAAGACAACGGGCTTCCCTATCAAACATAACTCTGATACAGAACCGGCACCTGCTCGGGAAATGATAATATCTGCCGCCACATAGGCAGCCTCCATACGATCGATAAAAGGAATCACTTTTATAGTTGTCGAGGTATACTTTTTATAATCCTCATAGTATAGTTTACCGCATTGCCAAAGCAGTTGTAGGCCCATCTGCTCAAAATAGTGCAGCTTGCTTTCAATAAGTTGATTAATTCTTCGTGCTCCCAGGCTACCTCCTAAAACCAGCAGTACGGGTTGATCTTCATTTAATCCAATATGCGAAAAAGCTGCTTTGCGGTCCACTGTAGTTGCCACCAAATCTGACCGAACCGGATTACCCGTTTTTACAATCTTAGATTTTGGGAAATACCGATCCATATTTTCATAGGCCACACAGATTTTCTTTGCCTTATTGGCAAGCAGTTTATTCGTAATCCCGGCATAGGAATTTTGTTCTTGTAACACACAAGGAACACCTTTAACTGCGGCTGCCCATAACAAAGGACCACTGGCAAACCCACCAGTACCTACGGCCACATCAGGCTTAAAGTCTTTGAGTATTTGAAAGGACTTAACAAGGCTATGAAGCACTTTGAAGGGAAAGAGTAGATTTTTAACCGTTAATTTACGCTGCAAGCCACTTATCCAAAGACCTTTGATAGGATATCCTGCTTTGGGTACTTTCTCCATTTCCATTTTATCCTTAGCCCCTACAAACAACACTTTAGCTTGTGGATGTCTTTGTTTAAAAGCATTTGCAATGGCAACAGCCGGATAAATATGCCCCCCGGTGCCTCCTCCAGATAATATGATATTATAGTTGTCCACTGAGCACTTCTAAAGGGTTCGTATCATCGATATTGGCCGTCTGCGTAGTATCTTGTTTTTTGTCACTGGCACTCAATACAATGCCTATAGCCAAGCAAGTCATCCATATGGCGGTACCCCCCATGCTAATTAGCGGAAGCGGCTGCCCTGTGGTTGGGAAGAGCTCCACCACCACGGCCATATTGAGAAAAGCTTGAAAGACTATCGGCAGTCCGACCCCTATCACCAGTAATTTTGAGAATATTGATTTTGCCGAATTGGCTACTACCACAATCCGAAATAGCAACAGTAAATAGAAAAACAGTAAACCCAGGCCGCCTACCAAACCGTATTCTTCTATAATGATGGCAAAAATGAAATCTGAAGTACTTTGGGACAGTAAGTTTTTCATCACACTCTTACCTGCTCCTTTCCCTACCAGCCCCCCTTCGGCAACGGCCATTTTTGCATATTCCACCTGGCGCGAAGCATCGGCGGAGGCTTCCTCGGGATATAAAAAGGTCGTTATTCTAGTTTTCCAAGTTTGGGCGCGACGAGAGGGTATTTGGTCGGGCGCTGCCATCAGCACCGTTACAAACATCCCAGCTATTAAAAGACCCACCCCAACAACTCCAAAAAGGTATTTTAAAGGATACCCCCCTAAAAAACACAATACAACCACCATAAAGGCTAGAATAACAGCTGTTGAAAAATTTTCTGGCAAAATCAATAGGATTACCAAAGCAGCAGGCACCCAAAGTGGGAGAATACTCTCTTTAAAGGAAATACTGAGGTCTTTGATTTTTGTGAGATAGCGCGCTATCCAAACCATTAATACCACTGCAGCTAATGTTGAGGTCTGAAAATTAACCCCAATAACAGGAATACGTATCCAGCGGTTGGCGGTTACCCCGCCAATTTGTGTTTCTACTGTTAGCGTATAGGCCAAGAGCGGGATAAGGATAGGCATGGCTATTAGGGAGAGTCCTTTAAAATAATGCGTTGGAATACGATGCACCGCATAGATGATCATAAAACCTAAGAAGACCAGCACCCCATGTTTAAATAGGTGGCTAATGGTGGTACCCGTGTCTTTTACATACACCAAATTGGTACTGGCACTGTATACTGGTAAAAATGAAAATAGGGCCAGCAGTGCCACGATGGCCCAAATGGCTTTATCTCCTCTAATATGTCGTACCAATGCCTTCATAGCTACTTAAAGTTTGCGCACCGCGGTTTTAAATTGATCCCCGCGGTCTTCATAGTTTGTAAACAAATCAAAGCTGGCACATGCCGGTGATAACAATACCGAATCGCCACGCTCTGCCATTCTGTAGGCCATTTGTACCGCTTCATCCATATCGGTAGCAGCAATCATCACATCCACCACGTTCTCAAAAGCATCAAAAAGTTTGGTATTGTCAAGGCCCAAACAAATAATGCTTTTTACTTTTTCACGAACCATAGGCATCAACTCGTTGTAATCGTTACCCTTGTCCACCCCTCCAACAATCCATACAATGGGTTTTTGAATGCCATCCAAGGCGTAATAGGTCGCATTGACATTGGTAGCCTTGGAGTCATTGATATATTGCACATGATTAATTTTCAATACTTTCTCCAAACGATGGGCTACCCCGTCAAAGCTTTGTATGCTTTGCCGTATGGTTTCCTTACGAACATCAACTAACATAGCCGCCAAGCTTGCTGCCATCGCGTTTTTTACATTATGCTGCCCTTCGAGGGTTAAAAAATCTGTACTCATCTCTAGTGTTTTCGATTCTAGTTTTATCATTATAGTTCCTGCACGGTACCATGCCCCAAATTGTTGAGGTGTTTTCAACGAAAAGGGCACGAGTCGGGATTGAACTGGGATTTTCTGTAAACCTCCTATGATATGGGGATCATCGGCATCGTAAATCAAATAATCATCATGATCTTGGTTCATAGCAATACGAAACTTTGAAGCGCGATACCGATCGAAATCATAGTCGTATCGGTCCAAATGATCCGGGGTAATATTGGTAATAATCGCCACCTTTGGTTTAAAGTCCATAATACCATCTAGCTGAAAACTGCTAATTTCCAAAACATAGGTATCCAAGTCCTTTTCGGCTACCATCTTGGCAAAACTGTCTCCAATATTACCTGCACAACCCACTTTAGCATTCAATGCTTGTAGCAGATGATAGGTTAAACTGGTAGTGGTTGTTTTTCCATTGGTACCTGTAATACCTAATATTGTAGCATCGGTATACTTGGCAGCGAACTCAATTTCTGAAACTACCGGTATTCCGCTACCAACCAACTGTTGTACTAAAGGAACAGTATCTGGAATACCAGGACTTTTCATTACCAGATTCGATGCCATTATCCGCGCTGTGGTATGTTGGTCTTCTTCCCACTCAATCTCAAAATGTTCAAGAACGTCTTTATACTTTTGTTTGATTACGCCTTTGTCAGAAACAAAGACCTCAAACCCTTTTTGCTTTCCTAAAATGGCGGTTCCCACGCCACTTTCTCCCCCACCTAGCACCACCAAACGCTGCATTCTACCTGATTTTCAGGGTTACAATGCTTAAAATGGCGAGTAAGATGCCAACAATCAAAAATCGAGTTACAATCTTACTCTCGTGGTATTGCTTTTTTTGATAGTGGTGATGCAAAGGCGCCATCAAAAAAATCCGTCGCCCTTCACCATACTTCTTCTTGGTATGCTTAAAGTAGCCCACCTGCAACATGACGGAGATGGACTCCGCGAAAAAGATGCCACACAACAAGGGAATCAGCAATTCTTTGCGCACCATAATGGCGATAACTGCTATAACCCCACCTATAGTTAAACTACCCGTATCTCCCATAAAAACTTGTGCTGGAAAGGCGTTATACCATAAAAAGCCGACGAGCCCCCCTACAAAAGCGGCTACAAATACTACTAACTCTCCAACACGGGGGATATAAATAATGTCCAAATAGTCAGAAAACTGAATGTTCCCCGAAACCCAAGCGAAGATTCCCAGCGTCAACACAATAATAGCCGAGGAGCCTGCCGCCAGTCCATCAATACCATCTGTGAGATTGGCGCCATTAGATACAGCAGTTACAATTAATAGCACTGCTGGAATAAAGATCAACCAAGCATAAGAAGCGGCCCCTTCACCCATCCACGCAATAAAATCTGCATAATCCAACTCATTGTTTTTAAAAAAAGGAAAATTGGTACGAACCGATTTAATTTCTTGACCATACACCTTGGCCACTTTCAAGTCTTCGGTGATAGTGGTGGTATCCTTTTCTTTCATCGTAACCATCGGGTGGAAATACAATACCGCCCCTACAATTACCCCTAGGGTGACTTGCCCCATAATCTTGAAGCGTCCTTTAAGGCCTTTCTTGTCTTTTTTAAAGATTTTAATATAGTCATCCACAAACCCTATAGCCCCCATCCACAGCAACGTAATGATGAGTAACAACACATAAATATTCTTAAGATCGGCTACCAAAAGCACCGGAATAAGTGTTGCTATAATGATGATAAGCCCTCCCATAGTAGGTGTTCCGGCTTTTTGCTGCTGCCCCTCAAGCCCAAGATCGCGAATGGTTTCCCCTATTTGTTTTTTTCTTAGAAATACAATCACACGCTTCCCATAAACCATCGCAATCAATAGCGACAATACAATAGCAAAAGCAGCCCTAAAAGTCAAAAACTGAAAGAGGGAGGCTCCGGGTAATTGATACTGTTGTTCTAAAAATTCAAATAAATAATAGAGCATGCCCTTTATTTGTTTAATGCAGCTAAAGCTGTTTTGACTTCTTGATAATCGTTAAACTCCTTTCTTACGCCTTGTATCTCCTGGTAGTTCTCATGTCCTTTACCAGCTACCAAAACAATATCATTTGCTTCGGCCAACTTGCATGCCGTTTTTATGGCCTGCTTTCTATTTTCAATAGACAGGACCTTTTTCACATGTTGCGGTTCTACCCCCTTCTCCATTGCTTCCAAAATAGCACTAGGTGACTCGGAACGGGGATTATCCGAAGTAAAGATCACCTGATCACTCATTTCCGAGGCAATATGACCCATCACCGGACGCTTCGACTTATCACGATCACCACCACACCCCACTACGGTGATGACGCTCTCATTTCCTGTCCTCAATGTATTGATGGTTACCAACACATTTTTCAGCGCATCCGGCGTATGGGCATAATCTACAATAGCAGTAATACGCGTTTTGGAAATGTAGTATTGAAATCGACCATCTACTGTTTCCAGTTCGCTCAAGAGACGTAAGGTCTCTAGCTTTTCCAACCCCATGATATCTGCGGTTGCGTATATTGCTAAGAGGTTATACGCATTAAAATCACCAATAAGTTTGGTCCACAATTCGTTTTCGTCAAACTTGACCAGTTGACCATTCACCTGTCGCTCCAAAATTTGACCACGATAGTCGGCATAGGTTTTTAAAGCGTACGACAGCTTACGCGCTTTGGTGTTTTGTAACATTACCGATCCGTTACGATCGTCTCCATTGATTAGGGCAAAAGCTGATTTAGGAAGTCCATCAAAAAGCAACTTTTTGGTATCACGGTAGGCCGCAAAACTTTTGTGGTAGTCTAAATGATCGTGGGACAAGTTGGTAAAAATGACCCCCTCGAAATGTAGCCCCTCGGCGCGCTTTTGATGAATACCATGTGAACTAACTTCCATAAAACAATACTCTACCCCTTCTTGAGACATCAGGTTGAGGTATTGGTTGATCGTTAAGGAGTCCGGCGTAGTATGTGTGGTAGGGTGGGTAGTATCATTAACCATGATTTTTATAGTAGATATCAAACCTACCTTGTACCCTGCTTTTTTGAACAAATGATATAGAAGGGTAGTTACCGTTGTTTTACCATTAGTACCGGTTACGCCTACTAGTTTTAGATTTTTGGAAGGGGTATCGAAATAATTGGATGCCATAATAGCCAATGCCTTTTGGCTATCTGCTACTTGAAGATAAGTAACGCCATTTACAATATCGGTAGGCATGGTTTCGCATACTACTGCACGACAACCTGCGTTAATCGCTTTAGTAATAAACTGATGCCCATCAACCTGCGTTCCCGAAATGGCCACAAAAACATCGTCCATCGCCACTTTACGAGAGTCAAATTGGAGGTTTTGAATAACAATATCAGTACTCCCGTTTACTGCGGTAAGCCCAACACCATACAATATGTCTTTCACCACCTTCATGACAATTCCAATACCACTTTTGTTACTTGTTCCAACAATGTACCTGCCTGTATAGATTGCTTTTTGACCTTACCATTGCCTTTAAGCTCTACTTTTACGCCCAAGTTTTCAAGGATAGCCACGGCATCCATCCCACTCATTCCTTCTACGTTGGGGAGCGTGCTTCTTTGTTTTTGTGCTTCTGCATAGAATTGATCGTAGGCTTTACCTAGTGCTGGCGACCCTTCAATATCTGGAGTAACCCGATCAATAATTGGAGAATTGGCATATATCTTATGTGCTAGCGATTTAAATACTGGACCCGAAACATCCGCGCCGTAATAGCCTACACTTTTATCAGGCTCATGAATAACTACAATGCAGGAATACTGTGGATCGTCGGCGGGAAAGTACCCTACAAAAGAAGAAATATAACCCAGTTTATCAAGATCTTTGGCGACATAATTTTTTTGGCAGGTTCCCGTTTTACCTGCCATTGAAAAGTTACTGGAATACAAGCCGTGCCCTGTTCCATGTTCATTTTCAACGACCTCTTTGAGCAATTGCTGGGCAATTTTCACAGTTTGTTTAGAACAGATAGCGGGGTGTACTACTTCGCGACGAAATTTCTTCAATGGCTTATTGCCCAAACGTGCTTCTTGAATAAATCGAGGTCTTACCAGTTCTCCATCGTTTGCTATTGCGTTGTAAAAAGCCAGTGTTTGTAAGGGGGTCATGGCAACCTCGTAGCCGTGTGACATCCAAGCCAACGATATTCCGGACCACCCTTGATCTCCAGGGTAGCGCAATACAGGCTTGCCCTCTCCTACAATTGGCAGTTTTAAATCTTTGTGCAACCCCATACTCATTAACCGATCTACAAACTGTTCTGGTCTATGCTGATAATTTTGATGGATCATCTTTGCGAAAGCAGTATTAGAAGAAACAACAAAAGCTTTTGCCATAGAGATCTCTCCATATCCTCCCCAGCGGGAGTCCTTAACCGTGCGGTCATATACACGCCAGCGCCCCTTTTCCGTATCAACAACGGTGGCTGTATCGATCACTTGATCTTCAAGAGCAGCGATTAAGCTCATCAATTTAAAAGTAGACCCTGGTTCGTGAGATTCGCCAACGGCATAATTGAGCCTTTCGTAATATGTGCCTTTACGGGTGCGACCTAGGTTAGAAATGGCTTTGATAGCTCCAGTCTTGGTTTCCATTACCACCACACAACCATGGTCGGCCTTGTATTTTTCCAGCTGCGCTAACAACGCGTGATGGGCAATATCTTGAATATTGGTATTAATAGTGGTCACAATATCTTGCCCATCTTGCGGCTCTATGGTATTGTTAAAGCCAACAGGTTTCCATTGACTTCCTGCGCTTTTTTGCTTGAGTCGCTTGCCTTCCTGCCCTCGTAAATAGGTAGCTCCAAAGGCACCGTCTAGCCCAACGCGGGTAAAATAACCATCCGGATCAACACGTTCGTAACCGATACTACGTGCGGCCATTTTTCCCAATGGATACTCTCGAACCACTTGATGCTTTTCAATAAAACCACCGCGATGGGGCCCCAATCGAAACATGGGAAACTTCCGCATTCTATCATACTCCAAATAAGACACGTTGCGAGCGACAAGCGCGTATCCATTTTTGTGCGCTCTGGCTTTGCGCAGTAAACGGCGGTAGTGAGAAGCAGGTTTATGAAACAGTAGCCCCAAAGAATCACATAATGGCGCCAAGTTTGCCTCCCATACCGGAGGCTTTACCGTATTGGCATCAAAACGAATTTCGTACTTGGCGATAGAAGCCGCCAATAAACTCCCATCGTCCGCATAAATATTGCCCCGATTAGGAGCAATGGTAAACATACGCTCCGTTTTTTGGAGGGCTTTGGCCTTATACCGATCGCCTTTAACCAATTGTATATCGATCAATTTAAAGACCACGCCCATGGCAAAGACAAAAAGTCCACCTGCTACGAGGTACAATCGATTCATGATATTTTTTTCGGTAATCGGCACTACTATCTTGTGGATTTAATCAATATTTTTTGAGGGGGCACCGGCGTCGGTTTTAGGCCCTTGCTGGCAATTTTCTCCTTTACGTTAGACTCTAGTCGCATTTGTTGTAGCTCTTGCCGTAAGGCAACAAACTCACTGCGCATAGCACGCACTTCTTCATTGAGGTGAGAGATCTTGGTTACCTTCTTATCCGCTTGATGACTACTAGAAATCATGATGACTGCTAGAAAAGAAATAAATACTAAAAAAAGCCAGTTTTTAGGGGCATCTCCACTGACTAAAAACTTACCCTTAAGCACATCTAACAAACCGTTTTTCATAATCTCTTAGCTTTTTATCCTACTTCTTTTGAGCAGGAGATTCATTTTTTACTGCTATTCTTAGCTTAGCACTACGCGCTCTATTGTTACTTGTAAGTTCTTCTGGAGAAGGGGTTATCAAGGAACCCACTTTTCGCAACGGTACCTGCACATTACCGTAAAAATCCTTTTCGGCTACTCCCTCAAACTTCCCTTCTCGAATAAACCGCTTTACCAAACGGTCTTCCAAGGAATGGTAACTAATCACACTCAGTCTACCTTTATCTTTTAATACTTCGGGCACTTGGAGCAAAAAGTCCTTTAAAGCATCCATTTCTTGATTGACCTCTATGCGAATAGCCTGATATACCTGCGCCAGCGTTCTGTTCTCTTTACCTCGCGGTAAAAACCTAGCGATGGCACGCTTTAAATCCTCTGTTGTACGCAAAGGACGCTGTGATCTATGGTTGACCATTGCACTCGCCATACCTTTGGCACTTCGCAACTCCCCATATGTAAATAGCATATTGGCCAAAGAGGCTTCACTGTAGGTATTGATCACTTCTTTAGCACTAAGTGCCGTGTTTTGATCCATCCTCATATCTAGTTGCGCATTAAAGCGGGTTGAAAATCCCCTTGCTGCTTCATCAAATTGATGAGAAGACACACCAAAATCTCCCAGAATACCATCTACCTTCGCTATGCCATAGAACTTTAAAAACCGCTTCAAATGCTTGAAGTTGCCGTGAATCAATTGAAATCTAGCATCGTCGATTGCATTTTTCAGCGCATCACTATCTTGATCAAAAGCCAATAACCGTCCTTCTGGACCCAATTGCTGCAAAATGGCTTTAGAATGCCCTCCCCCTCCGAAGGTGACATCCACATAGGTGCCCTCAGCAACAATAGCTAGTCCTGCTACCGCTTCTTTAAGCAGTACCGGATGGTGGTAAGCTGTTTTCTCCTTCATTGAAAATTGCTTCAGAGAACGCATCAAATTCCTCATCACTCATGGCACCAATATTGGCCTCGTATTTCGCCTTGTCCCATATCTCCACCATGGTGTGTGCCGCATTGAGCACTACTTCTTTCTCAATACCTGCGAACCCAATAAGATTTTTAGGTATTTGCAAACGCCCAGTTTCTTTGTCAATAGCTACGTCATCTTTGAGCCCTGCGGTAAACTTGCGTAACCACTGCCGGAATTGTTTCCCCTTATTAGGATGCGACATCACCTTCTTCATCAATTCATCAAACCGCACTCTTGGGTAGAGTTCAAGACAATCATGATCTACCGACCGCTTAATCACGAAGTCTTCCCCCATAAAGGGAATGAGCTTGTTTTTTAGCGATGCGGGCAAAATAATGCGCCCCTTGGCGTCTGCCTTGCAATCATGTTGTCCTACTATGGAAGTCACTTATTTAAAGAACTCTAGGTGTAACTACAACTCAAATATAGATAAATTATTACCCTAAAATCCACAAAACCCCACTTTGTTAATAAATATACCACTTTATAACACCAAAAAAACCACTTTAATCCCCCGGCATTCCCCCATTCCGACCTAACCACCGTGAGAGAAATCCCTATATTTGCCGATCGAAGCCGAATGCACTTAAATGGAAGAAACGCTTGTCATTGATGGTAACTACCGCTACATTGAAATAGGCGAAGGCACCCCCATCATTATCCTTCATGGCCTCATGGGCGGATTAAGCAATTTTCAGGGCGTTAGCGATCATTTCCCTACCAAGGGGTACCGCATCCTAATCCCTGAGCTCCCCATATATGATATGCCGATGCTTAAGACCACGGTAAAAAACTTCGCTAAGTTTTTAGAAGATTTTATTAGCTATAAGGGTTTAGACAAAGTCATCCTTTTGGGCAACTCGTTGGGAGGACACATTGGGTTATTGCATACTAAGATGTACCCCGATCGGGTAAAAACACTGGTTATAACTGGTAGCTCAGGTCTTTACGAAAGTGCCATGGGCGATGGTTATCCCAAGAGAGGTGATTACGAATTCATCAAAAAGAAAGCCCAAGATGTATTCTATGATCCGGCTGTGGCTACCAAGGAAATAGTAGATGATGTTTTTGATACGGTAAACGATCGTATGAAACTTGTAAAAACATTAGCTATTGCCAAAAGTGCTATTCGCCATAATATGTCCAAGGACCTGCCAACAATGCACACTCCTACCTGTATTATTTGGGGGAAACAAGATAACGTGACACCCCCCAATGTGGCCGAAGAATTTCACGAGTTACTCCCCGATTCGGAACTATTTTGGATTGACAAATGTGGTCATGCCCCCATGATGGAACACCCGCTGGAATTCAATCGAATTTTGGATCACTGGCTGGTGAAGCGAGGCTTTTAAGACCTATACCAAGACCAAACGGTACTGTTCCGATGCGTTTTGCAAAAGTTAATGTTACTATGAAAATCACCGCTGCCGAATTTGTGATGAGTAATTCTGATGTGTCCAAATGTCCTAATGAGCCCCTACCAGAGTATGCTTTTATTGGCAGATCGAATGTGGGCAAGTCTTCCCTTATAAATATGTTGGTCAATCAAAAAAACTTGGCTAAAACTTCTGGCAGACCCGGAAAGACACAATTGATTAATCATTTTAAAATCAACAAAAACTGGTTTTTAGTTGATTTACCGGGTTATGGGTATGCCCGTGCTTCTAAAAAGGATAAAAAGACCTTTCAGCAATACATAACGCAATACTTCTTAAAACGCAAACAGTTGGTCTCTGCCTTTGTTTTGGTGGATATTCGACATACCCCTCAAAAAGTAGATCTGGAATTTATGAATTGGTTGGGCACCAATGCTATCCCCTTTGCCATTATATTTACCAAGGCCGATAAACTGAAACCCGATATTATTGAAAAAAATGTCAATGATTATCTGGCGTACCTCCTGAAAGATGCATGGGAAACAGCGCCTCCGCACTTTATTACCTCTTCAGCAAAACATTTGGGACGTGAAGCCCTCTTAAACTATATTAACGGAATTAATATGCAGTTGTATTAGGTCTACCTTTCTTCCCTTAGCCTTTGCCGCACCAACTGCCACAATACTTTTGGCGTTCGTATGGACGCCAACTCTTTAGCCCCCACCAATACTTCAAATCCCAGATCTCCCGTTACCAAAACTATAGGAAAGGTAAACCGTGGTGCAAACTTGCTTCGATAGGTTTTTGTGAAAGCGGCTTTGGACAACACCGTTATAGGAGCATCAAGCTGTTTTTCGAAATTTTTCCAAGTAGCGCGTCGACAACCGATCTCTCGAAATCGACAACCAGGGATAGGCCTACCCCAAAGGCTTAATAACCAACGCGGGAAAATACTCCCTTTAAAAGGATTGGCATTAGACACAAAAAGTAGTTGTTCTCCTGGGCTTGTTTCCACAAGACAAAAATAAGCACTGTAGCCATTAGAACTAATTACAATAGTTTGTGATTCGTCTCCTAAAAAACTTAAGAACCTGAGTTCGATTATTATTGCAAATACAGCTTTACCTATTTTTGATTAGAAATCTCACGACCCATGTGTAGTTATGCGTTAAAATGTTATCCGTAGCCGAACACGCTGCTCACTTTGAATTTTGACAAGGTCTCTCTATTTTTAAACCTAAAGC
>JBCDGY010000053.1:0-14125 GCA_039414375.1 Bacteroidota bacterium
AGCTTTGAGATAAGCTTTGCCCTTTTAAAATATTAGTATTGACTTGGCGTAACGCAGTTTTCAAAGGTGCAAAATCAATCATTTTACTTGCTAATTCTATCCCATTTAACATTGGCACTTTAGAGGCGGTTAATAGACTTAATGCTCTTGTAAATTGAGCTAGGTAAACGGTCTTTACAAAATTGCCGATAAAAGGGATTTTCAGTAGAAAATGATGCCAGGTACTGCGGAATGCTTCACGCTGCGGTAAAAATCGCTTTCCAAAAAAGAGTACGGCTACTCCTATAAGAAATACCAAGCCATAGTCTTGCACATAATTGGAGGCCGTTACTACCAATTGGGTAATCCATGGTAGTTCTACATTGTTTTGCCGAAAAATATCTTGAAACATAGGCACTACCAAACGCAACATAAAGAGTACTACCAGAAAAGCTGTTATTAATATGATGAGTGGATAGGTAAGCGCATTGATCAGATTACGTCTTTGTTCGTTCTTCTTACTAAAAAAGTCCCCCAGTTCCTTAGTAATCTGTACCAGGGTACCCGATTCTTCGCCAATTAAAATAGAGTGGTATTCATACTCTGTAAATTCTTGTCGCACTTGGATAACCTCCGAAAAACTAGCCCCAGAAACCAAGCCTATCAGTAACTCCTTTAAAAACTGGCGTTTCTTTTCTTTCTTTTGTCCTTGTTGTATTAGTTCTAAAGCGTCCTTCAAGGTAATACCTGCCTTGAGCAATACGGCAAGCTCAGTGTAGAAATCTTCTTTTTCTTTATTTGAGAAACCCTTATTGAACAAATGAATTTCGCGTTTCCAAATATCTGTTGGCGCTGCTTTGGCATCGGTATCTTTGGCTACTTTAGTATCAATATGGTCAAGCTTAAAACCCATTTAGTTCATAAAGATTTCGGCGGCATTCGCTTTGTAAAAAAACAATGATTCTTCCATTAATTCCAGATGTAATTCCAAAGCATCGGCCTTACCAGAGGCCTTTAAAGGATAACCTCCAAAATAGAGACTTTTGTTTTGTAGACCAACATTAAAAGTATCTTTATCGCGCAGTACCATTCCTCCCTGAAAATGATAGTCCACTTGCTCCAACTCATTCCTCAATTGAAGTCGGTCTTCTTCGAAAGAATAATACATTTGGCCATAACGATTCATGTCAGTAAAGATTGTTCTTTGCAACTGGTACAACTCTGTTTTATCATCATAGTTACCGCGTATTTCCCACATCTGTTTTTGCACCAGATTTAAAACAGAGAAAGCCAAACCTACTACGATAACGGTAATCAGCAATACGACCAACATTTCACTGAGCGTTACCGCTCGCACCTTGCGTTTGTTCATAACTATTAAGGTAAGAAGTCACCGTCTTTTTTGAGTCTTGATGCGTCGCATTAAATCGAATCCAAGTGCCCGTCTCCGCTACTTTAGATACAGAAATCTCCCAGTCTTTCCAATCTTCTACATAGGGTATTGTTATTTGTTGGTTTTTATAAGCATACCTTAGCTTACTTAGATGCTGCGCTACAGGATTTGTGTTAGCGTTGGATTGGGCTACCGTAAGGGAATTCATAATTAGGCTGGCAACGGAAAAAATCACCACAATGAGTACTGTAGCTACCATTGTTTCCATAAGAGTAGATGCCTTTACTTTTTTCAATACAGCCATTTACAAATTCCTTTTCGTGGTTCGTCCTTAAAGGGTAGTCCGGCAAAAGTAGGGTGTAACATAGTAGCATCCATACGACCTTGATACAAATGATTTTGATATACACTACCGCTCTCCATAGCAATAAAACTGCCGGTGGCGACACTGCCGTCGACCTGTCCTTTGAGCTGAAGTGCTTTCTCGCAATAGAGTTGACCGATAACACGGCCACCTTTGGCAACGGTTACTTGTGCATTAAAAGGTCGCTTTTCATCATTATCTAAATAACAAACCACCCCTTTAATTTGCGCATTAGCTGCTATAAAAAGGTCTGCAAGGGCATCGAATCCAACATTTTGCTTTTTAGGGCCTTTTTTAACGAGTACCAAAGCAGAAGGATAATCCAGTTCGGTATGGCTATTCAGATGTATATAATCCGTAGCTAGCGCTTGAAAATTACCTTTAACCCCACTTAAAATCTCTATTTGAGGAGCCACTAAAATTACATCGTTAAGCATGGCGGAGGGATCAACTACAATCTTTTGAGTAGCACTTATAATTATATTCCCTTGGTATTTTTTCCCTACAAGGGTTACAACTGTTCCTGTGATGTATTGCGTAGGCTCAAAGAAAGAATTGGTGATTTCTTTAGCGTTAGGTGTATTGCTGCGGTCTCGTGCGACTATACTATTCTCCAAACGCCCATTTTGTAGTAAAGCCTGTATACCTTGTAGCACCTGGGCTTGGAGTGGGGGTAGCTCGCGATTACTACGTTTTTGCCTGCCTTGCACCAATGTGGATCGGTAGTAGGAATGCCCTGCAATCATTCCGGGGCGAATGCCTTGTTCCGGCAAATAAGAGGTGCCTTTGATTTGGGCATTACCCACAATAATCAAAGGGCGGTCGTCGTCTTCTAAATATAGTGCAGGCCGATCTTCAGGCAGCTGCCCTCCTACCAGAACTGCTTTGTTAAAGTTTAATTTTCGAAAAGTAGAATGTACTTTGTAGATCTCAAAAACACCCCAAGGTTCCGAGGCTACAGTAGTTTCGATCCCCTGAGAAAAGGGCAATTGTACAGCACTCTCTTGGGTTCTCAAACCCTGTCCTAGATGGTGTCCAAGGGCCAACTCAGTCTGCTCAATAAGAGCCAGGTGCTTGTTCGTTTTTTTCTTAAAGAGAAGGTGGGTATGCGTTAGAAGTACAAAGGTGACCAAAAGGGTTGCAATAACTACCCCAACAAACAATACAAATTGTAGTGCCCCTGCTTTAATTTTGGTAGAAAGGCCCACTACTGCCGTTTAATTTTCCGCAATCGACCTTCATGCTTTACCGTAATATCATGCTCAGTTCCCGATACAAGCGTTACCCCTTCGGCCTGTTTGCCCTGCTGCAGTAAGTATTGTGTTCCGGCAATAGTAACAAAATAGATATGGTCTTTAGCCGAGCTGTTCCGTATGGTGCCCACATAAGCAATTGCCAACTGTGGAGGTGCTGGCTTTTTCGGTTTTAAAGTACGCTTTGGCTTTACTGTTTTAGCCTTGGGCATTGTTCCCAAAAAGGGATCTCTATAGTCCGCACGAATCAAAAAGGTATCCCGTTGTATGGGCGATAAAGACTTTGTGACCAAAGGCGCTAGAGCAGTACTTTCTACGGGCTCTGAACTAAGTGAACCAACAACACGATAGGCAATAAGTCCCCAAACACCTGCCACAATAGCCAAAAGCACATAGGTTTTAGCATTTTTACCCATATCATTCATTTATTGTAAAAGTGAATGTTTGGCTAATGCCACTCTCATTTCCAGCAGTATCGTATGCGTTAACCACCCAAAAATAAGTGCCTGCAGCTATAGTTGCTGAATAGGCCTTATTGGCCCCAAGTGCTTTTTGTAACAGATCGGTACGCGCTTCATCGTTATAAATAAAAATACTATCAAACTCTCTTGTCCCAGCAACATCTTCCCTATTCCAAGTGAAATTAACTGTGGTGCCGGTCTGCGAAGCTTGGTTAGCAGGGGCTGTTAGTTGTGGTGTACTTGGAGGAATTAGATCTAAATCCGCATCCCCTTGAATGGCAAAACCATTTAAGGTGTAGGGCGTTTCAGAATTGGCATTTAGCGCTTTAATGCGCCATTGATAGGGCCCATTTTTTAAGGTTCGTTGTATTTGGTTGGCCACTTGATCTAAGGTATCTAATACAAAGAGACTGTCCAAGAGTACTTGCGTAGCATTCTCAAAATCAGGAGCGGCCAATTGTAAGCGATACGCAGTAGCAAATTCCACTTGATCCCAGTTGAGATTTACAGTGTTCGAGGATAGGATAGCCCCATCAAGAGGTGCAAAAACATGCACTTGTTGATCGGAAAGATCTACTTCTTCTAGTAGCTCTTCACAACCCAACAAAGCACCTAATATCCATACAAGTCCAAGACCTATACCCTTTTTCCACATGGTTTATAGTTTTACATACTTTTTATCCCCTTTTACTTTCCTAGGTTTGGCAAAAGTACCTTTGGGACAACGAGTACCTTCCGGGGCAATGTTTTCGATGCGTTTTCGATGGTAGCGATCTTCGCCCCAGCAAAAAGTAGCACAACCATACCGAAAAATGGGCAACTCGCTAAAATAATATAGTTCTTGCCCGGTAGCACCTGCTACTTCTAAAACAGTATTGCCCTGCTTGTCCTTTGTTAGGATCAAGCGCTGGGCCGCCTTAAAAAGACTTATCTCTTCTTCTGTTAGCGCCACATCAAGCGAGGTCACTACGCTAAGGGTAGGATCCTTTTCTAAGTAGGTTAGCACTGCTGTATTTTCTTTGTCGTTTAGCCGATTGGTAAGGGCTATTTTATCCATGAGCTGTAAGCGCACATATTTAGGACCATAAGGTAGGGAATCTTGATAAGGGATGGTATTGATCTTTTTAGCCCGTTGCATAGCTTTTGCATAGGCCAAATAACTCTCTGGATTAAAAGGTAGCTGTTGTACCGTTACTTGTAGTTGATCCCAATGCGCTGCTCCTACTTGAGTTACAGTACGGTATCCAATTTCAGCTTGGGTTTTTACGATAGCCCCCAAGTCGGGATACTGCAAAAGCGCTTCTTGTTTCTTAGCGCGATAAGCGGAGCAGGCGGCCATTAATGTAGCTAGAACCACAACAATAGCATAGGTCGGTTTCTTATTCAAGATACTTGACTTTTACAAAATGGAGCAAAATTACATCCATAACCCTAAATTAAGGGTTTTATTGCTTTTAAAAACGTACAAGGCCTTTGCAGAATGGGTAAAAAGGTGGATACGCTATTCCAACGCCAAATCAGAACGGTTATACCTAACAAAACCATCGGTAGTGGGGCATTCCTTTTTTAGCAACCAATAATGTTTGACTTCTTGCAAGGTATATCCAGGGTTATCGTCCAAAAAATCTCTTATGTACTGGCTATACATATTGTTGTCGGCAATAACACGCCTAAAGTTAGGATCGTTTTTTCGAGCTTCTAATTGCTCCCATTGTACTACGGCAGTTTTTAAGGTTTCCCCAGCATTAGCCTTGGCCCAGTCCATAAAATCACTATGACATTTGAAATGGGGGCCAATTTGATCTTTCATAAAACGCCTAAAATTGGGACCGAACGAAATATTATCGGTGATCACCGTATCTAAGGTTAAAGCGGCCTTTGCCCAATTAAAGGTAGCGGTAGCTTTTAGCTTTTTGGGTTTTGCTTTTATAGCTCCATTATGGTCTAAGGCGTACATGATACGATCTCTGAGCTCAAACTTTCGGCCTGTACTAGGCAAGCCAGCTGTTTTACAAATATGGACCAGTTCCGATTTAAGCCAGTACCAGGTATTGAACTCAGCCCCAGAGGTAATCTCTTCAAACCGTGGTCTTTCCATTAATGTATTTTTAGCAATAATAGACAATCTAAGCAACTAAAGGCGAGCAGTACGTTTTAAGGAGGTAAAGAAAACTAAGTTCTTAGGTTTTATTTCTAAAGTCTACCGGGTTATTGCTTTCGATGTGCTAAGACTACTGGTGGTTGTCCGTTAAAGGGATTGTGCATTCTACCGATGGTCTTGGCACCCATAGCGGAGGCCCGTACAATAGCGCGATCTCCAAATCGGTTTCGCACTTTATCCATGGCCTGGTAAAGGTTTAGGGCCTCTTCGGTATCATCAAAAAGATCGATCTGGTAGTTTCCAGATACCAGATGACTAAACCGAATACCTATTAGGCGAACAAGCATCCGCTTGTGGTAGAGCGTATCGAAAAGCCCTACGACCTTAGGGATTAAAATATGGTCCGCACTGGTATATGGAATACGCATTTGCTTGGAATAGGTATTGAAATCTGCATACCTAATTTTTACGGTAATGCAGGCCGTCAACTTTTCGCCACGCCTTAGCTGATAGGCTAAGTTTTCAGTCATGGCTACCAAAATACCTTTAAGCTTAACCACATCGATAGTATCGCGATCAAAAGTGCGTTCATTAGAAATCGATTTGCGCTCGTGAAAGGGAATTACAGGAGTATGGTCTACCCCGTTAGCCCGCCTCCAAATAATTTTTCCATTAACCCCCAAAACCCGTTGCATAATATCTACAGGCATCTGCTGCACCGTGTGTACCTGACGGATACCCAAGTTCCGAAGGGTTTGATAGGTTTTATCACCAACCATCGGTATTTTTTTAATGGACAGTGGGGCTAGAAAAGATTTTTCTAAACCTAAGTCAATCTTAAGCTGACTATTAGGCTTAGCCTCATTGGTAGCCACTTTAGAGACCACCTTGTTTATCGAAAGACCAAAGGAGATAGGCATTCCGGTTTCTTTAATAATTTTACGCCGTAGCTCAGTGGCATATTTATAACTACCAAAAAAACGATCCATTCCTGTAAGGTCTGCATAAAACTCATCAATACTCGATTTTTCAAATACGGGTACCGCCTCTTGGATGATTGCGGTAACCTCATCGGAAACCTTACTGTAGACACCTGCATTTCCTTTTATAACATATGCTTCTGGACATAACTCCCGTGCCATCTTCATAGACATCCCTGAATGGATGCCATAACCCCGAGTTTCATAACTACAAGCTGCTACAACCCCCCTGTCTGACAGTCCCCCAACCAGTAAGGGCTTATTGCGCAATTCAGGATTAGCGCGCCGCTCTACAGAGACAAAAAAAGTGTCTAGGTCTAGATGTAAAATGGTTTTTTTCACGATTACCGAAAAAAGGGATGCTAATTTATGGAAAAAATCCATTTAATAGGAATATTTCCAATAATATTCATCTGAAATCGTCCTCTCGTACAACTACTGCAATCCTTTTTAGAAGGGCTCGTTGAGGCAGATCGGTTTTAAAAAAGCAGGGAAAGCAGCGTTCGCCTGGAAAAGTGTGACACTAATTGAGCTGTTGGAAAAAGAGGGTGGCTACTAGGTGTTCCTTTTTTCTGCGTGTCTTTTTATTTTTTACAAAATCGGCATGTACCACTTTTCCAAAACTGCCCTGAAGCTCCAAGCCATGCACTACTTTAAGAATATCGTTAAAACTACCTTCTAACGAAAAACGGTAGGTATCTATGGTGAGGTCATTGGTGGTAACGCTATGGGTTTCCTGAAAATCTACAATGCGCACCGTCCCTTCGGCAGCCCCTCTGGTAATAGCACCTAGCAAGTTGTTTTCCACCGAAGTATCACCAAGGTTCATTTCTTTAAGGGTAGCATCCAAAGATTGTTCTTTACCAGCCAGTAGCTGTAGTTCTTTAGGAATTCTCAGCGATAGCGCCGTCTCTTTTTGTAGCGTTTGGTACTCTTTGTAAAGCGCAAAGGTTTTGGACAATGCCAATTGATAGCATAGTAGTAGTGCTACTACTATTGCAAGGGCAACACCAATAAGTTTTGACCTACTGCTCACGAAATACGATTTTAGTACCAAACTGTATGCGGTCTTTACTCTGGTAGTCAAAGCTTATGGTTTCCACAGCTTGTATCCAAGGATATTTTTCCAATTGCTGAACCCAGTCCAAATAAGAGGTGCTTTCTCGAGAGATTCCAAAAACTTCCAGGGTATTGCCTTCAAATGCCATTTCCTTATCGTTACGCACTGGCATGGCCAAGGGTTGATACGTTAATAGTTCCAGTTTGATGTCTTCTGGCACCAAAAAGGCCATTTGGTCTAAATAATAAGAAACCTTGGAATTGGAATTAGAGCGAATGGTGTTTACCCTGTCTTCTTTAGCCGCTACCTGTTCTTTAAGCTCTCGATAGGTTTTTTTATTGCTATCGCTAACGATAACTTGTTCCCGAAGCGCTGTTACTTTTTGAAAGTAGTGGTTAAAAAAGAAAAAATTAATCAACAGTAAGCCCAAAAAGAGGGCCACTGCTGTTTTGGCCAAAAGCGATAATCGCCTTTGAGTCACATATTCACTTTGCAAACCCGCTGAAAGGTCTGACAAATTGGATGGATGTTGAGGCGCTTTAGCAATAAAAGACAAAACGCTAGCAAAGCTATTTACGTAAGAAGCGCCAACCGATAGCCCACTAATGTTATAAACTTCTGTTACAGGTCCTGCTTTAGGAGGCAGTAGACGGATGGGAGTATCTTCATCTTCACCTTCGGGTATTTCCAAAGTGCCACTCGGGGTGGCTACTACAGTATTGGAGAGAAAGGGTGTTACTATCTCCATAGCCCCTAGCCCTAAGGTTAGGGTAACAGGTTTTATTTTTAGCAGCTTCATCTTTTCGAGATGGTCTAAGACTAGCGCTCTTCTGGCAATCGCCACAAAGGTTGCTTCTCCAAAAGCCTGTATTTCGTAAAAAATATTTTCAAAATCCAGGTTGGGAAAGGCGCTATTGACCAGAGCCGCAGGTTCTTTGGCACGTGATGTCGCTATGCTTTTGGTGATGACCCCATTTTGAGAAAACACAACACACAAGGGCAAGGAAGCTTTAAGATGGGGGACAGTAGCCTCCCAATCCGTAAAAATCTGAGACTGTTCTATGGATAGTTCACCCTTCTTTTTTTGAAGCAGTAATAGGGCATATTTATCAGTGCCTCCCTCAGAAAAAACGGTTAAACCCTGAAAGCGGACGCCCGTATCTATAAATGCCCTTAACCGCTCCATGACCTCAATAAATTACTGTGGGTTTGATGAGAATGGTTAGCTTTTGTTTAGAGTCTTCGCGCCTGCGTTGGCTAAAAAACCATTTAATGATAGGAATGCGTGCCAAAAAAGGTACACCGCTTCCGGTATCGTTCTTTACCTTTTCTTCCAACCCTCCCAAAATGGCCAAATCTTGATTCTGCATTCTTATAATAGAGCTGAACTCTCGAGAGGTTAAGCCAGGAGGCGCATCCTCGTCAATACGTTCACTACTAAAGTCGGACTGTATCACATTAATATCTAGTGTTACCTGCCCATTACCAGATACCAAAGGTTTAATGCTCACCGCCAATTGCGCATCTATCGGTTGAAAGTTCCGTATTTCGGAAGTGGTGGGGATCTGCGATCCAAAAAAGTTTTGACTGGTGACCACATAATAGGTAGTTTCTCCAATAGAGAGGTTGGCACGGTGTCCGTTAAGGGTAGATAGCTTTGGCGTAGAGCGTATTTTGATATTCCCATTTTGCTCCATCGCCTTGATGGTCGCAAAAAACTCCGGTACTACTTTACCAATGTTAAATGATCCAAAGCCATCAAACCCACCAATAATCCGGTTAACCGTATTGGCCCCGAGGGTAAGGTCGGTATTGGGGAAAACACCACCTCGCGTGGTAACCGCTTCCTCGCCAATACCCCAGCTAATACCTGTTTCTACAGTAGCATTACGGCGCACCTCAATAAGCATTACCTCAATAAGCACTACGGGAACCGGTTTGTCGATTAGTGAAATAAACTTTTTAAACCGGTTGATATTGGCCGCAGGGCCACTAACCAAAAAGCTGTTTAGCTCAAAATCCACCTTAATGTCCAGGTCGGCGATAACCTCATCAGGTAAGATGTTTACAATAGCCTCAGCAGCGGTATTAAAGTCGCCTCCAAACTGACGGCTTTGGGTATTAATGTTTCTTTGGTTGTTAAAATTTTGTCCGTTGTTTTGCACCCCTCCAAAGCTATTGGTGCCTTGCCCTCCAGAGCCCAGGTAATTCACGTTACCTGTAACCGTGCGGCCTGCGGAGCGGCCAAAATTTGCAGCGGGCATCGGGTCACCTAAAAGTTCTACCGAGCGATGCATCATTTGAATAACCTCAAACTTGCGAACACTCAGCTGATCTACAGTTCCGAAAAAGTAAATATCGTCTTCCTTTTTAAAGGTAAATTGTGTGGTATTATTTACAGTACTAGCAGTATTGTTGTTGTTTCTAGAATTGCCCCTGTTCTGTGCCCTTTGATCGTTTCTGTTGGTTTGCGTAGGCTGGGTACTCATCGAATGCTTTCCTTCAAAGATGCGGGTCAACAGATCGTCAAAGTAAAGCTGCTTGGCCTTTAGGGTAACATTGCCTGCTTCGGTTAGGGGGGTCGCCATATACACATCTAGATTCAAGTCTTGGCTTAGGGCATCGATAATCTGAGCAATGGATACATTATTAAAGTCCACCGATACCCGCCTTGCCAATGTATCTATGATTTGGTAGTTAAAGTTACTGCCCCCATTAAAGCGGCGTCCCGAACCACTATTACCATTACCCTGCTCGCTTGCGGCAACCGTTTGGTCAAAAAGAAAAAAACCATCTCTGGACTTATTAATGGTTAAATTATTGGTAGTAGCCAGTTTATCTAAGGCTACGTCCAAGGGGGCCTCTTTTACATAAAGCGACAGCGGAATGTTTTCCATCCCATTGTTAAAGAGTAGGTTTTGGCCAGTAACATCGATTATCCTTCGGAATACCTTGTCTAGAGGATCTTTATTCAGATCCATAGAAAGGAGGTTATTCACGGGGTCGTAAGAAACCGAAACCACTTTTTCGGGGACTACCTCTGGTGGAGGAACGTAATTTTTAATGGATAAGATATTACCCGTAAAATCAATAGTAAGTTGGTACTCTTTACATAGAAATACGAGCAGATCGGCTACCGTAACATTCGAAAAATTATTGACGATCGTAGTATTCTGTAGGCCTGGGTCCACATTAATATTGATGTTGTGTACTTCGGAAACCGCTAGCAGAAAATTGGAGAGGGATACATTACCTACGTTGATTTCCAACTTTAAGTTTTCGGAGAGGCCTTCGTTATCTACAGCCAATACCGTTAGGTTGTTTTGAATGCGTGCTATTCTGGGGTCGTTTTCTTGAGCCTTGACAAGCAACGCGAGTAAAAAAAAGAGGACCAGTATGTTCTTTTTCATCTATCTAAAATTTCATAGTCTATTGACAAAGAATAGACTAAAAATTTTTACGCTTTTAGTAATGCACAAAAGCCCGTCTCAATCATAGTTTGCCGTATTTACTGAAATCGGTTTTTGTTCATTATATGGTTAGTTGGTTAACAGGGCATACACCTCTTCGATCGAGGTAACCCCCTCTTTAACCAGTTGTAAAGCATTATCGCGCAAAGTAGGAATTTTATTGTCTTTAAGGTAATCTTCAATATCTAGGGTGTTGTTTTTAATAAATGGCACCAGTTCGTTTATAATTGGAATAACCTCATACACCGCTTTTCGGCCGGAGTATCCTGTATGATGGCAACTGGGGCAGCCCACCGCGCGGTAGTGATGGGTCAGGGATTTTGGGGGCACAAAGCCTTCGGGAAACAACTCTGGTCGCACCGTATCGCGTTGTTTGCAATGCGGACATAGTTTTCGCGTAAGCCGTTGGGCTACGCTTAAGTTAAGGGTACTGGCAATAAGAAAAGGAGGAATACCCATATCGATCAATCGGGACACCGTAGCCCAGGCTGAATTGGTGTGGATGGTAGACAGTACCAAATGTCCCGTGAGTGCAGCACGAATGGCCATATTCGCAGTTTTTACATCGCGGATCTCCCCTACCATGATAATATCCGGATCTTGCCGCAGAAAGGTACGCAGAGCATTGGCGAAGTCCAGACCAATATTTTCTCGTAATTGCACCTGATTAACCCCCTCTAAGGTATACTCAATAGGGTCTTCTATGGTAAGGATGTTAGTTTTGGCGTCGTTAAGCAGTTTTAAGGTAGCGTATAAGGTGGTGGTTTTTCCAGAACCTGTGGGGCCTGATATTAAAATAATCCCATTGGGCTTTTTGGTGCCTTCCAGGTAACGCCTGAGCTCAACCGGGTTTAGGCCCAGGGCTTCCAACTCCACCCCTTCGGTATCTCGATTAAGAATACGCAATACTATTTTCTCCCCAAACAAAGTGGGCAGGCTAGAGACCCGTATATCAAACTCCTCTCCAGAAGACTTCACTGTAATACGCCCATCTTGAGGCAGGCGTTTTTCCGCAATGTCTAAATCAGCCCTAATTTTTACCTTATTGATAATGGTGGGGTACTCTTCTAAGGGCACTTGAAACTGCTCCACTAGTTTTCCATCGAGGCGAAAACGCACGCGACAGTGATTTTCGTAGGGTTCAAAGTGGATATCACTACTCCCTACTTCTTTAGCCGTTATTAAGATGTTCTCCAAAAAATCGGGAGTATACCGCAACTTACTAGCTCCCCTTTGTTGCGATTGACGATAGTTGGCAGTCAGGTAGTTCTGTAGGGTTTCGGTATCCATAGACTCCAACTGCACTGGCGTATCCAACACCACTTGTAGCTCGGCAATAAGGCTATCGGAGATGGCACTATCGGTTTTTAAGTGTAAGGTATTGTCCTTAAAAGCAAGGGGCACAATACGGTAGTGAAAGGCTTGCTCCACACTCAGGTGTTGCGCCAGTTGCCGGGTGATGGTATAGTTGGTTGCCAAGCTCACAAGGTATACAATAGCGGTTGTTTAAACAATAGGGAAACGCCAAGCACTGCGATTAAAAAAAGCCCCATTAGCCCTGCCAGTGGGATGGTCCCGTCTTTAAAATGCGCACGCAGCGCCCAAAAAACCAATAAGGAAAATAACAAAGCGCCAGTGAACAATACCAAAAATACGGTACTGGGAAAACCTACCGCCATGGCGCCAAAAAACAAGATATCACCCAGGCCCAGGCTATGATTTAAAAAAGCTTGCTTTTTTAGAAATTTGGTATAACCATAGGCTATGGTGACCACGAGCGTTACCAAAAGCATATTCAAGGCCATCTGCAGGGCGGTTACTGCCCAAGAAGGCCCTACCAATACATGGGCGTAGCCTAGGATAATGGCCAGTACTGGAAAAAGAAACCCATACACTTGCCGCTCCTTAAAATCTTGTAGCGCAATCCCCCCCAAACATAGCATGGCCATTATCTTTAGTACGACAATCAATCTTTAACGATCTGTTTGGGATTGCCATTTTCGTCAATCTCCCAAACATTCATTACCCCATCACCATCAAAATCGGTAATGGCTTCAGCCCGAGCGGTAAAGCTCGCATTGTCGGCACTGCTAATAACATACACATAGTTGGCCGTACCATTTTCTTTGACTGTTTTAGGGGGTTCAAAATCAAGCTCTGCTATATTACCGGTGTACTTACTGTGCATGTAACGATGGGTGGTTTGTGCATTATAAATAGCTTTTAGCTGTACTTGAGCCTCTACACTTTTGGCCTTTGAAATAAGCGGCATCAGATTGGGTAGCGCTAATAACAACAGAATACCAATAATGGCCAACACAATTAGTGTTTCTTGAAGATTAATAGCGGCAAGCTTGTACTTTGATCTCGTTCTTTGAAAGTCCATAGTATTTCGCAGTTTGGTCTTAATTATTGGTCTAAAGTTAGGGCTCCTACAGAGCGCTTAAAAGACAAACGCTAATTATTTCGATTTTATGGTCTTGAAGCTCCGATAACCCCTCTGGAATGAAAATACTTTGATAAATAATGTCTTAATTTCAACGATTAAATTTAAGAAATATGCTAAGAAAAAACCTGCTTTGCAGTTGAGCCAGGTTTACTTCTCAAAAATCCACCTAACCCGCAATAGTAAGCATACTTAATAATCTCAACAGAAGATCAGTACAGAGTGGTTACAATTTTTTAAAGAAACGTTGCAGAAAAGTGTTAAGTTAAAAAGAACCACCGTCATCTAGGCTAGCCTAGATCTGTTGCTATTATTCGTAAACTATCTCGATTGGTTTAATCAACATCAATGATACAAATAAATCTATTGAGAGATCAATTAGCATATTCGGAAGTAATACTTAAAATAAATCAATTCAATAGCGTCCTAAATAAAAAATGAGAGGCTGTTTTTTTGACCCAAGAGTTACTTTTGGGAGTGACACCAAAAAAACCTTACCTCTCATGGATAATATTACCCTGTTTTCACAGATTATCAAAAAAATAGACCGTCCAATTTTCAATAAGTTGGTCAAAAAGCACCAATCAGACAAAGCCTGTAAAGGTTTCGATAGCTGGA
>JBCDGY010000054.1:0-14028 GCA_039414375.1 Bacteroidota bacterium
ACAGCTTTAAAAGTGAAATTTCTTGCTCTAAAGAGATAGAGCCTTGTTCTGCAGTGTTTAAGACTTTTCGCAATAGACTAGAGAAGTTACTGAGATAGCGAATCGATTCTTTCTTATCCCCTTTTAAGATAAACCCTAAAATAGAATTGAGAGAATTGAAAATAAAATGAGGATTCATCTGGGCTCTTAAAGAACTCATTTGATTTTGGAACGCTTCTTGCTCTGCATTGACACGTTCTTCATTGATTTGTTTCACTTTGTAACCCAATCCGTAAGCAAAAACAATGTTCTCCAAGCCGACACCGTAGGTCATAAAATGAAAGTCTTCGGTAAACCAAGTCAGTACCGAACCGATTACAAAGCAAAAAGATCCAAGAAGGATAAAATAAACCAATGGCGTCTTTACGTTTACCAAGATGTAAATGGTATTAAATGCGAAGACCCCTATCATAAGAATGCGATTGATATTTAAGAGCATTATTTGATTGGCTCTGGAGTTTCCCGCCAAATATAAAAAGACATGGACCGTGATAAATAGCCCTAGAAATCCGAGTACCACTTTAAAAAAAGTATGCAACTTAGGATAGTATTTCTGGGTATTTAAAAAATAGATGGCAAACAAAAGATACGCCGCTTGAAATAGGATTTGGGAAGCGTCATGAATACTATAGGTGAGCACATTGGGCTCTGGGTATAACAGTTTATGGGTAACACTACTTTTAAAAGAGAAATAAATAATAATGGCCAAAAGATAAACCCCATACCACAAAAATTCAGGCTTCTTATTGTAAAGGTAGATTGCTGTGGTACAGATCAAAAAGGCCAAAGTGCTTCCGATGACGATATGTATGGGCAATTCAAAAAGATCGGAAGCCATCTGTAAAAGAATTAGGTGTTTTTACCTTATAGTTGCTTGGGCTGTGTCATTATAATGCACGATGATCATGCAGTTATCTCAAATTTACTTTTACCAAATTACTGAGCTCAGATGCCGATCCATCTCTAAAAATAGCCTTGGCCTGATACACATAGCCCGTATCATTTTTATAAAAAGCGTCGTCCACAAATTTAAGTTTTGATAAGTCTACTGTTCCATAAAAATCCATTACCGCCGCTGTTTCGCCCCGATAAATGGTCATTTTTCCTTTTTTGGCGGGAAAATGCTTCCAGATTAGCTCAAAGTGTTTCGTTTTTTTATTGTATCGACCACTTAACTCTGGAGGTTTTGCCAGAGGTGCTGAACCGGAAAACAGGTTGATTAAATTTGACGGTGGCGACTCCCATTTACTATTATCTACCGCCTTTACCATGTATTGGTATTGGGTGTTTGGTAAAACTGTTTTATCTATAAAGGTTGAATCCAAAGCTGTTTCTCCCAGTAATTTCCACGCATTACTTACCTTGTTCTTTCGATAAATCCTGTAGTTGGCTACATCCTTACTAGGACTGCTTAACCATTTTAGAGCCACGGAATCCTTACTCTTTTTGCCTTCAAGCAGCACTGGTGCTACTGGCGGAATTAAATCGGGGATTTCAAGTGATAAAATTGCAGACGCTTCTGAAGCTTTGTAATAATTATCAAAGGCGATTACTTTGTAATGTATTTTCTTTTTAAGGGTTTTTAAAGAGAGGGTATCATTGTAAAAATTACCAGCAATTGGGCTTTTGGTCAACTGTTCAAACTCAAAACTGGGATTATCAGCACGAAAAACGCGATAGCCTTTTAAATCGGCTTCGTCACCCAACTTCCAAGCCAACGATACTACCCCTAATGAATCAACCTCACCTTGCAGGCCCTGTGGCTGTGCAGGGGCACTTTCGTTGGGTAAAATACCCATCATAGCTAAGCTTTCCGAGGTTTGGTCATATTTGTCTACTACTTCGATCTTATAAAAATTGGCAGTACCTAAAAAGGGACTTTTATCGACTGTTGAGGTTGCTGTTCGGGATACGGGCTGTGCTGTAATGGGCTCATAAGATCCATTGAAAGTGATACTGCGTAAGATGTTAAACCCCCGAACATTATTCAAATCCAAACCTGCCACTGACCATTGTATTTCAAAGCTTTCTTCATTGAGCGCTTTTACTGTAAAGTCTTTGATTTTTGCGGGTGGGGTACGGTCTAGTAATTTTATGGAAACTACCTCGCTATAGCTCCCCAAATCGGAAAAACTATTGATCCCCCGAACACGGTAAAAATACGTGTTGTTATAGGCTACTTTTTCATCAATTAATTGCTGGCTTTCGCCAAATTTGAAGATTTCTGTGGACTTGATAGGGGATGTGGTTATCGCGCTAAACTTTTTACCGTCCAAGGAACGCTCTACATAGTAGCCAGTAAAAAAGGCATTGTTAACTTCTTTGGGCCATTTTACCGTAATGGTTTCTCCTTTTGTTTCCAAAGCAACTTCAACGACAGGGCGTACTTCCCATGGCTTTTCCATCCCTGTAAATAGGATATTCGAACGTAGGCTATCCGCTACGGTAACGTAATAACTGTAGCTATCGGTTTTTTCTACATCGGTATCCACATAGCGTAAGGCCAAACCATTTGCAGCTTGTTTTGAAAATTCGGCGCTAAACATCGCCATGGTGAACTTGTTCTTTTGCTCTTGAGTGGCAAGCACTTGATTACTCATGCTTTGATTAGCCTTCTCTTGGGTAATCTCAGGGGTACCCCACAAGGCATCGGCCGCAGTAACCACATACGGATTATCGGTATTGGTTTTGGCTTGCCATTCTTGTAAGGTGTAAGGTGTTATCGGGCTAGTATTCACAATGTCGTCTGTACCCTTACTAGTGGCAATACGATGTACTTGAACGCCATGGGCCCGTATGGCGCTCCAAATGTTGAGGTCTCGCGGAGCCCAACGCAACACTATGGAATCGGTGTAGACCTGATTGATGAGTGCCAAGGGGCGTTCTTCTTCTTGCTGTGCGTAGAGTCCTGTTATGCCCAGTAAAAAAACCAATAGTACTGTCTTATTGAAATATCTCATGCTATTGTCCTTGCTAGTTAGTGGGGTAATTCACTGTTTTCCCTATCCCTGAGTTTTCAAACTTTTGAATTTTAAACCGACCGTTGCCTTCTTGCCGATCAAACCAGTTGTAATATCTATGGTTTAGCAGCCACCTGCGCACACCTTCACGTACTTGCCAAAAATTATCTGGTGGTGTTAAGTCCTGTATTTGGTACAACCAGAGGTAGCTATTGGCATTGTCGGTTTCAATACGCTTATTGACATACCACCAATCGCGCTGTGTAATCCATTCTGTATAATCGATAACCCCAAAATAAGCATTTGAAGGGGGAACAGCATATTGGTTGATATTGGTGTTTTGCGCCTGCATGCTGAAAGTGAGTAAGTTTTTCTGAAACCCTATATGCTTTCCGTTGTGGCTTATATTTTCTTTCTTAAAAGAGCCCTCGTAAAATTCATACGGTGGTCTTTTTGGACTCATACTGCCTTGTACATGAGGAGAAGGAATGGTTCTATGATTAAAAGGGGCGTAGCGCCATTTATCAAGAAAACGATTTTTACTCCAACTGTTGGTGGAGGGCAATAAATAGTCCCACAAACTTATGGGGGGATAGTCATAGCCTAGTGCTACATATTTGTTGTTTAATTGTGTCGTCAATTGTCCCCAATTGTAAGCATTGGGTACCCTATACAGGATGCGTCTGGTGTCATTATTACCCCAAAATTTATTCTTGGGATTGTTGTCCCCCCATAGCAGTCCGGGTTGGCGCATAAATGCCTGCTTGCCAAAAACGATTAAGGGATCGGAAGTTACCTTGGCCAAACCACCTGCAAACGTTTTTTCTATGGGAATTACGGTTCGGTAATCAAAATTTTCGCCAATACTGCAAATAATAACGGGTAGCGAGGTGTAGATGGGGGTCACCTCATTATCACCCTGAAGTTTTAGGTTGGAATGGTAGTTTTTGCTGCGCCAAGTTTCGTAAGCTAAAGTGTTTAGCTTGGCAGCCAAGGTATTGTATTTGCTTGTTTTAAAGTAGAAATTAAAGCCTTTGAAAAGGGGTATCTCTACGGTTCTGCTCTTTTTCTGTGGGGCTAACAGTTGGCGAGCTGCCATGGTAATGGATAAATTAGAGTTGGCCTCTTTTAAATCGTTACTGGCGATGTCAAAAGTTTTGTTAGGACCATTATTTCCAGCTACTTGGTTGGTAAAACTTAGGCCTTGATTGGGCGGATTGAGGTTAAAATTGGCCTGCAAAGTTTGAATGCCATTACCGCCCCCACCCGAGCCATTGCCCCCCGCATTTTGAAGCATGTCTGTATAGACCACCTCTGTTCGGGTATCGTCATTAGCCTTAAGCGTAGATATGGGAGGGGTGTACTTTACCAACAATTCTAGCTCGTAAATTTTGTCTTTCTGAAGTGCCGCTGGGATATCAAATTTGATACCTCCACCAAAGTTACCATCGGCATGGCCAGTATACAGTGAATAGGGCTTTTCGTAGGTCGCTTTAGTTGACAGATTGGTAAAACGCGCAACAAAGCTTATGGTGCCATCGACCAAACCACCATAGTTACCTAAGCCCAAGACATCATCGTGCCAGAAATCTTTATCCGTCCAGTGGGGGAAATTAGCCTTCATTACGATATTCCCTTTTTTTCCGTGGGCATTTGGGATAAAGTAGTTTTCTCCCACAAAAGGCTTCCCAAACAAAATGTCTTGGTATTTGATACTAGAAGGATAGTTTTCTGTTTTAAAACTACCCGTCTTCTGTTCGTTGATGACTTCAACCCTATTACCATCTTTAACCTCGTATCCTGTTACCCCAATAGTGAAGGTGATGTTGGTTTTCGGGGGGAATAAAAAATTAGGGTCGTAATAGGTTGCGGAGTAACCGTCATCCGCAAAGGCTGCGAAACTAGAGATATCGCGAATTTGGTTTTGATTGTTTTTGTCTTTCCATTCAAATTTGAAATAATCCAACTCATACTCAAACCGCCGTTCTACTTCATTAAATTCTTGATCTAACTCTACAAAATCAAAACCTTCTTGCGGGAAATTATAGGCGATTTCTGGAATAGTTAATAAAGAGGTTTGATTGTTGTTATCGACAGGAATTACATCCGCAATAATGGGTAAGTCTTGAAAGGGATTGGTCTCTGGTATTTCACCATGAACGCACTTTTCCCCCAGTTTTATTTTAAAGTCGGTGCTGAATTTTAAAATACCATTGAGGGCTTCTCCTTTTACAAACACTTTTCCATCAATGTAAATGGGGTTGGGTAGGCCTGCTTTTACTTTAACAGCGGCATCCACTTGCATTAATTCCAGAGTGCGCATTTTACCAAATATCTTCGCTCTTACCCCTGCTGCTCCAGATAAGTAGGCATAAGCCTGCCCTTCTGCATAAAACCGATTCATGCCAAAGTTGGGGTTTTGCATGCAAAAATTAGGGGGGCGTTTCAGGAAGGTAAAATCGAAGCCCGTAAAGAACTGTGTCTTTAAGTAAAATCCTAAAAAGTCCAAATCTGTTCCGATGTGAAAGCCAGCTCCAAAGGCCAGTCCTGGATATGTTGCACCTACTGGTTCGTTATTACCATTTAAGGTGGCATCGTATACTCCGCTACGTTGACTTATGGGAGATACTGCTTCTTTGTCTCTTACCTTCTTAGGAAATCTGGGCATACCGGGAATGTCACTTCCAAACATGAAGTAGCTGTAAAAATCGGCGTCAATTATATCTTCAAGCACCCCATTGCCCAACTGTAGCCGAACCCGAGCATCGTCTTCCCAAGGTTCATCATCATTGGTCCATTCTCCTAATTTATGGTACCATCCTTCTTCACTTACTCGGATTCTAAGTGGGGCCGTCCCTGTTAGAATATTAGCCAAATTCACACTAAAATCTGCGTTGGATTCAAAAAATGGGGGGTTAGTGGCTATGATCATATCTACCCCTCCAGAAATGGTTGCAGCATCGTCACGCCCATTCATCGCTTGTACCATATAACCATCGCCACTCATAAAAAGAGTGGCTCCAAAGCCGCCATCTGTTTCTATTTGAAAACCAAAAGTGATATCGGCATTAAAAACGGTTTCAGCACTGTTTAGCCCTATCACCAAAGATTGGCTTAAACCATAGGTACCCTCTTCGGGCAGTCGTTGATCGTCTGGCGAACGGGTATAGCCAGGGGCATAATCTCCATCTTCTGTTATTTCGGGTAGACTGTTGAGGTCTTCAATGTTCTTTCGGGGGTAGTTCTCATTCTGATAGTCATTTTTAGGGATGGTCATGTTAAACCATGCGCCACCGCCTCCCCCAAAAATGGAAAACATGGTAGGGGGAATGGGAATGCCCGTTGGGCCAAATTTTCCATCAACATCAAAATACCAATACCTAAAATCCTCCTGCTGATTTTTAATGGATCCAAACTGCATTAACGCATTAAACTCGACATTTAAAGGATTTAAGGCTACTCCTAAATGACCTTTAAATCCATTGCCATAGGTGCCGTCTTTAGTAAATACTTCGACCCCTCCTTTAATCCAAGCTACGCCAATGTTCATGTCGAGGCCTATGGCACCTAGTTCGGTTCGCTTGTATTTATATTGATTATTCTTCCAATCGCCCCAAATGGTGAACGAGGTATTACCTCCTATGGAATTTTCGGCTTGATTTAAACTAACATACATGTCCAGTTGAATGCCAATTTCCCCATTGCCGTTGTCTTTTCTAAAAGAAATACCTGATTCGTTAGGGTCTTCCTGATCCCCAAAACCAATTTCAAAGCCAGCCATGCTAGCTTGAGCCCCAGTAACTCCTAAAACCCCAAAATCGACAATTGGTTTGTTGTTTTCTCCAACAGCAATAGTCAAATTCTCAAAAGTGAGTTGTGGCACGTTAAATGAAGAAACCGCGTTGTTGTCTACCTCGTCATTCTCTCCCCAATTAATGGAAAGCGCACCTGTTAAATTTGCAGAAGGGGTCCATTTGTTTCCAACTTTTTCCAAGGTCACTGTAGAACCATTTTCTATATCTAAATCGGCAAACCACATGGGGACTGCTACATTTTGCCCTGTTGTTACCGTGCAATCAAAACCTAATGCTTCTTCTGCATTGTCTGGGGGGTCTAAGGTGAGGTCATAAGCCATCTCTGTATTGGCGATAGGCAATATTAAATTACCTCCTACTTGCCAGGTGTCTACATTGTTATCTTCGAGCTCAAAAGCGAAAGTTTCTACTGAAATAGGCCAGCCCGAAACCGAACCTTTCTCTATGGGTATTAAATTTGGAATAGGCCCTAAACTACCAGAAACCCCATCGTTCCCTATGGAAAAATTATCTGCCTCTAACACCACATCGTTGCCCTCTTTTTGGAAAAAGTCTGGCAAGGTGATTTCCATATTTCCAAGATACAATCCAGTCCAGGAATTGGGTTTGTTTATTTGATTTGCAGTTTGGGTGGTGGATTGGTCAATGACCACATTGCTAGCATCCATTTTAAAGCCAACCAAACCTGGTATGGTAAATGGGTGACTAAGCGCTGCTATCTCTAGATACCAATTGTTAAAGTTATCGATATCGGTTTCGTAATCAGCAGTAACCTGGGTGTCGCCAGGGATCAAATTACCATTGCCTTGAAGTGGTAATAGCAGCTGCCTGCTAAACGTGATGGCCCCTTCTAAATGTACATTGTCAATACCATCACAGTTGTAAGTAATAAAACTGTCTGCTTTAAAAACGTGATCGATGTATTGGGTAATCGATATGGGAAAATCATTAACCAGTTGTAGTACTCCAGCACTACCAAAACCATTGGGACGTAAACAATTGGTTCCCGATATTAAAAGGGTGTTATTTTGATTGCCTGCTTGCGGCAGTTCCATACCTGCGGCTATATTAATGTGGGCTTTGTTGGGTTTAAAAATCATACCCAGGAGTGCCAATTCCGAACTTCCCTGTTTCCATAAAATAGGCATTCCCACGCCTTGAGATTGGTTTTGCAAAAGGGGAGTTTTGTGCCCCTGATCGTCTATAAAATCCATTGCTTCTTGAAAGTCCTGGGCACTAATTTGAGGATTTGCAATCTCGTCTAACAAATAATCTGCATTGGCTGGGAGACCCCCAGCATTGGTGGCGGTTGCCTTGCCTTCAAAGACCACCCCGTTGTTATTTACCTTGAGGTTGGTAAACTCTACTTTTATGGGAACTTGTAAAAAATTGACAAAGATGTCTCCTTCACCATTATATCCATTTCCAACCAAGTTTGCACTGGTAACTTTAAGCTTAAATTTTCCGATAATAATTTCTTGTCCTGGGTTAAGCGCGGAGATTGGCACTGTATTTTGAGGGCTATTTATTTCACAATCTGCGGTACAGTTTGGGGAGTCTTCTGGATCAAGAATAGGTTCATCCTGTTCATCCTCTATTTTTAAGTCATCAATGGGGACATTAACTACAATAGTTTCTCCTACTACTTCATAAATGGGTTGCTCTGCTACAAACTCAATGGGTTCATCTTCTTCTCCATAGGTAAATATGCAGACCTGGCTACCGCCCCCATTTCTAAAATTCAATTCTCGTATATTACCGTTGGCGTCTATAAAACCCGCTCTATTTACTGCGGTAACTCGAAAGGCATACTGCCTTCCTTTTTCTAGCGGAGGGTCGGCTAAGGAATACAGATACGTATTGGTGTTTATACGCTTTTGAAAGAAGGGTATGGGCGGTAGGGATAAAAACAATTGGTTGGGGTCCATCCCATTAAAAACCTCTTGAATTACTAGCTCATATTCCACTTGTTGCGGATTTGCCCCTGCGGGGACAGTCCAGCTGAACAACAAGTTCTGTGGGGTGCTACTGGCTATCTGGCTCTCGCACAAGGGTTGTAGTATAATCGGGGGTTCAATAGAGTTGATGTTGAAAAAACCACATCCAGCAGGAGCAGGTCTTGATAATGGAACCCCAGTATCAAAGTCTATGGCTTGGACACACAATTCGTAATTGCCTTCAGGAAGGCCATTCCCTCGTAAGATTTCTGCTGAGCTTATACCAGATAAGTTCCAAGCATTAAGATCAAAATATTCTTCTAGTTGGCGACCTGTTAAACGTGCCATTCCTCCTGAGGGAATAAAAATAGGCGTAGTGGGTACAAAGTTTGGAGATAAACTCAAGCTAATACCGTTATTCCCGGTAATACTTGCGGTCAATCGCACTTCCGCAGCGCCTCCTCTAGGATTTGTATTGTTCAGAATAATTACCAATCGATTATCATAAGAAACATAATCTGAAAAGTAGGGAGAATAGGGAGGTAAAACCTGTGTGGTTACGAGCACATCATTCTGTGCTCGAAATTGATTCGTACTTACAAGAGCAACGATTAAAAAGAACTTTAAAAGATTGTTTTTCATAACGACTGTGCTATCTCATCTAAAATCGAATACCATAATTAAGAAATCCAGTAAACTCATTGAATTTACCAGAAGTAAGTTGGGTGTTTAAATAGTTGGTCTGAAGGCTTATTTGATGTTTTTTAATGCGGTATGCCGCTCCAAGATTAAAACTCTGGCTGGTTTGTCCATTTTGATCGGCATAACTGCCCGTTGCATTCAAATTCAATTTACCTTCCAAAAAGGACTTGTTTCCCCCCAAAGACACCCCTGCCCCAGGTAACTTGCCATTGAATGTTTCCAAATCATTGTAATTTACAGAAGCAAAAAGGCCAAAGAGTTGTTTTGTCTGGCTAAAGCTATACGACAGATTAACCGTATTGCCAACGTATTCTGAAAATTGACTGGTTTGTAAATTATTATCTACTAACTGACTTCGATTGGCAAATAACGAAACCTGATGAGCCGCCAATTCGGTTGCAGTGGCATAGGTACTACTAAAGGTGTAAATAGGGTTGTTTTGATCTTGCCTAAAGGCGTTGTCTAAAGGAATTGTTCCTTCTTCCATTAAGGTTGAAACATTGGTATAACCCAACATAAAATTGAGCTTGTTAGTAGGGCGTACAAAAATGTTTGCGGTGGGAATGGTACGCTTACTGGTAAAGGCCTTTTTATCGTTAAGATTGTCGCGTTGTAAGGTTACCCCTCCGCTTAACCGTAGATTTCCCTTTAGGAATGTTATAGCGGGATTCACGGAATAGGCTAATATATCATTGTTGATAAAATACAACCCCATTGAGCGGTAGTCAGAATCGATGCGTTGCACTACTGTTTTTAGAGCAAAATTTTTCAAATTCAGATCCACTCCCCCCCGAAAAGCGGTGTAGAATTGGGTAGACTCATTAGCATTAACCAAATCCCCCAGAAAACTAAGCCCTTCCGGAATTTCAATGCCAGTGCCATTCAGGGTTTTATCTAAGACAAAAAGACTGACACCACCATCAAAATACAATTTCAATTTGTTCTTAAAGAAATTTTGGATGCTATTAATACCAAAGACGGTGTTTTCTCCCGGGCGCACGGTTTCTGGGAGTGTGTCGACCTGTAAGGATTCTTCATCATCCTCTGCTTTTAAAAAAATGAAATCTACAAAGTTGGTATTTGTACCGAAACCAACTTTAACACTGTAACCTTTTCTTTGAAAAGCTGGTCTTCTTACCGATAGCAGCGTGGTATCTTCTGCAACTGCTTTTTGTAGCCTACCATACATCGCGGCAAATCGGAATTTACCCGGGTTTAGTTCTACTCCAGCCCCTAACATTTGATGACCAGCGAGGGTAAATCGAGAGAGGTTGAGGTTACGAAAACCCAGATGAACTGTGGCCCATTTGTAGGTGGGGCTAGCCCCGAATTCGTTAAAAGGTTGACTAAATCGAAATTGTTGATTGGAAAGGGTAAAACTAAACGGGATGTTTAGCTGATACACATTTAAAGCTGCGTTGCCCGATAAAACGTAGGTAAAGGGTTGTCGTCGTTCTTGTGCCCCATTGGACGAATAAAAAATAGTGCGCAACCCAGCTCCACCGCTGAGTTTTACAGCGGTAGAATCACCAATGCGGCTTAAATCTTGCCCGTTGGAGATACAACAAAACAAAAAAAAGAACTTAATTAAGAAAAGGAGACAACACCGATTCATAGAGCAGGAAGGTATTGGCATTTTTTAATAGAACCAGTTGCCAATTAACCATTTAGGTCTATGACTTAATGGATTGTTAAATTGGGTTAATAGTTGATTTTTAGAAAGTGTTTAGAACAAGGACTCCTGGGTTTTGAGAATATTTAGTTATTCAAAAGTTTAATAAAATCCGTTGTTTTCGTAATTTTCAATGGAAGAGCGTTTGGTATAACGAGTTTCGAACCTCTTTTTTTGAGGGTTATTATTTAAAGCAGTAATGGCAAATGGAATTAGCGGATAAGGTAGCTTACATAACAGGTGGTAGTAAGGGTATTGGTATAGAAGTTGCCAAAGCGCTTTTAAGTCAGGGAATGCGCGTAGCGATTAGTGGACGTCGACAAGAAACTTTGAACAATGCACTGGACTATCTCAATGCTCCTGAACATACTATGGCCATAGTCTCTGATGTCGCACAATATGAAAATGAAGAAAATGCTATAGCGCAGGTTTTGGATCGCTTTGGACAAATTGATATGGTTTTAGCCAACGCAGGGATAGGTATTTTTGAGTCAGTGGATGCGATGACTATAGAAGACTGGCATCAAATGATCAATACGAATTTAAATGGAGTTTTCCATACCTTGAAGGCCGCGGTCGGCGCACTCAAAAAGTCCAAGGGCTATTATATGACCTTGGCCAGCCTGGCTGGCACTAATTTTTTCCCTAAAGGGGCAGGCTATAATGCTACAAAGTTTGGAGTTGTTGGCTTTACACAAGCTGCAATGCTCGATCTTCGAAAATATGATATTAAGGTTACTACGATTATGCCGGGTTCTGTGGCTACCTTTTTCAATGGAAATGAACCAAGTACCAAAGATGCTTGGAAAATTCAGCCTGAGGATATTGGAAAACTAGTCGTGGATTTATTACAAATGCCCGCAAGAACACTTCCAAGTAAAATTGAACTTAGGCCGTCACGTCCTGATTTAAAGAACAGCTGATTCCATGTCCATAAAAGTGATACTAGGGTTAAATATCTCGGTAAAGAGCTGCCCTAGTTTATCTTTAAATTGATTTCGAAGTTCTTGATCGATAAGTTGGTTTTTTGGTTGTTTGCCAGCTTTAATACTAAAATGTAGTATACCGGATTTTATCTGCTTTAATGGGATGATCCCGGCCTTTAAAGTGGGAATTTCTTGGGAGGAATCCGCAACCATAAGGGCATAGCAAAGTAATTGTAGCGCTTTGCTTCTTTGAGGATTGGTTGTAAGATCGTCTAAGCTTGGAATATGTACTTCGGTTGGACGAACGCTTCCGGTTTTGTAGTCTAATACCTGGTGTATACCATCTACCATTTCTAATCGATCAAGTTTACCTTTTAGGTATATAGGAAAGTCGAATTCAGGTAGGTCTAGCTTAGTTCTGTAGGATTGTTCTAAAGCTATTAGGGTGATGGTTTGTAATTGACAGCGTTTCATATCAAAATCAATAAATGAGGTAATATACTTTTGAGTGACCTCGCTGGCAATTAGGGTATGACCACGCCCCAATGCGGTTTTAGGGTAGAATTTTTGAAAATTTCGATTTGTAACAGTCTTAACCTTGTTTTTTAGGGGTTTTAAATCGTCAGGCGTCAGTAATTTTCCAATCAAGGGTAAATACAGTTCTTCTAAGCTATCGTGAATAACGGTACCCAGGGTATTGGGAGCGATATATTCTTCTACTGCTTCAATATCTTTTAGTTGTAGAATGTAGTTTTTATAAAAAGTGTATGGATTGCGTAGGTAAGTGGTAAGCGCAGAAGGTGAAAAACCCTTTAAGGCCATGGCTTTGAGGGAATCGATTAACAAAGGGGTTTTTTGTACGCTTCTTTCTACAAGAGGAGGGAAAGCGACGTTAGGGGTGACCACTTTATGGGTTACATTAGTTTTGATATTATTGTCGGTGAGTAATTGTGGAATAAAGCGACTCCTTTCATTACCCATCAATACATCGGGTTCGGTATTGTAAAGTAAGTAAACGCTTTTGGCACGTTGGAGTAGCCTATAAAAGTGATAAGCATACACGGCATCTTTTTCTTTATTGGTGTGCAGTCCAAAGTCTTTTTTTATGGTATAAGGTATAAAAGAAGGAGCTCCTTTACCTGATGGTAAAACGCCTTCGTTTACCGTGGTAACAATTACGGTTTCAAAATCCAAATTTCTACTTTCCAAAACACCCATAATTTGTAGTCCGCCGATGGGACTCCCCTTAAAATCAATTTGCTCGGTTCCAATCAATTCCTGAAATAGGGCTATCAGACCCTTTAAATGTTTAATGTAGGGTTTGGCTAAAAGGTAGTCGTATATGTTATTAAGTAAGCGGGAAAATGCATGCAATACTTGAAGTTCGAAGTGTTTTTTCGATTGCTCGAGCGCCTCTTGTAGCATCGCCGTCAAGGTTTGTAAATTTTTAAGGCATGATAAAGCGTCAAGAGGTATATCTTGAAAAATCGCTTGAAAAGGTTCGACTTGATTAAAAGTGGGGGATTCTAGGAAAGAAGCCTCTAAATAAAGCAAATTAAGATCTTTAATCGTGTTCGAAAGCTTCGATGCGGCAAGACCTTGGTCTGGTGATAGCAGCTCCCTAGTAAAGGGGTTTGATAGCATCCGCTCTACATCTTTATAATACCAACCTTGTGGAGTTTTGTTGCGCTGTAATTCAAAAAAGGATTGGAAAAAGCTATATAGGCTAGTTTTTTGCAATGGTAGACCCATCGTTACATTGATGTCGATATCTTTTGGAGGTAGAGATTGAAGTACTGCAGGTAACAAGCCTTCGTCGCCTAGTACTAAGGCTATACTCTTTTGTGGAGCCGCGCCCATCTCGTTCTCGATGATTTTCCCAGCGTACTTTGCTTGTGATATAGCTTTGGGCACTCCGACAACTTGAATACGCTTCTCTTTCAGAAAAAGATTAGAAATACCCTTTGGTGTGTTTTG
>JBCDGY010000055.1:0-14002 GCA_039414375.1 Bacteroidota bacterium
GTTATTTTTACTTCGCTTTTTTCTTGGTTTGTCAAATCGTGTTAGACTGTCTTGACCTACCACATTTTCAAAAGCCATGCGCTCTTCTGGAACCGTTTCCAATACATATTCCTCCAGGCTATCTACTTTTTTATTGGCCTTATTGGCCTCCAAAATTTCGAGTACTTGATCCTTTTGTAGTGCATGCCAGTTAGAAGCATCATTTTTATAGGAAAACCAAAGTGTTTCTTTGAAAATATCTACTTTTTGACAGTAAGCAATCCCTTTGTTAGTAAGCAATTTGGCATCTGTGGGTGGAAACTGATCTAAGGCTTCTAAATACATGTCCAATTCGTAATTTAAACAACATTTGAGTTTGCCACACTGTCCAGCAAGTTTTTGAGGATTTAAGGCTAATTGTTGGTAACGCGCTGAGGCGGTACTCACAGATCTAAAATCTGTTAGCCAAGTAGAACAACAAAGCTCTCTACCGCAAGATCCAATACCCCCCAAACGCTGTGCTTCTTGCCGATAACCAATCTGCCGCATTTCGATACGAATACCGAATGCCTTGGCCATGTCTTTAATCAGCTGTCTAAAATCGACTCTATCCTCTGCTGTGTAATAAAAGGTAGCTTTTGAGCCATCGCCTTGAAATTCTACATCGCTTAACTTCATTTCAAGTTTTAAGGAAATCGCTATTTCTCTAGAGCGCTTTTTGATCTCCTCCTCTTTATCACGACATTTTTGCCATATATCGATATCTCTTTGGGATGCTTTTCGATAAATTTTAGGTAATCCTTTGTCTTCAGCGGATACTTTTTTCCTTCGCATCTGTACCCTTACCAATTCTCCTACTAGCGTTACCATCCCCACATCGTGACCAGATTTTGCCTGGGTGGCTACGATGTCACCTATCGCCAAAGAAAGTCCTTCGGTATTTCGGAAATATGCTTTTCTACTATTCTTAAATCGGACTTCAACACAGTCGAACGGGTGTTGTCCATTAGGAAGCGACATATTGGAAAGCCAATCAAAAACGGTAAGTTTATTACAACCATCAGTGCCACAAGTTCCATTGTTCTTGCAGCCTCGCGGTTGCCCATCTTTTCCGTTAGAGCAACTGCTACATCCCATAAAATCTATATTGAGCCAGGAATCAAATAAAGCTTCCTGACTTGAGTTCATATTTATTACAAGTTAAAGATAGCCAAAAATGCAGATAGATTTTTAGCCTTATCTTTTGTATTTCAACGCTTCAGAACGCCCTTTTTTGAAGACTCTATTGCTTGCCTGTTTTCCCCTTCTTAGGCTTTTTTGGACATCATAAGGCAAGGCTATGATTTCTTTGCACTCATGAGAGCAACAATTATTCATTAAAGCAGCACAAGAGTCACATTGAATAAATAGCAGGTGACAAGCTTCATTAGCGCAATTAACATGAGTGTCACATGGAACGCCACATTGATGGCATCTTGCAATAATGTCGTCAGAAATGCGCTCTCCCCGTCTGTGGTCGAACACAAAATTCTTACCCTTGAATTTATTCTCTAGCCCTTGCTCGCGAACCTGTCTTGTGTATTCAATAATACCGCCCTCTAATTGGTATACCTGCTTAAAGCCTTTGTGTTTGTAGTAAGCACTTGCTTTTTCACATCGGATGCCACCTGTACAGTACATTACCAGTTTCTTGTCCTCTTTATGTTCTGCCAACTGATCTTCAATAAGATCAAGAGAATCACGGAAGGTATCGACATCTGGGGTAATGGCACCTGTAAAGTGCCCTATCTCACTTTCGTAATGGTTTCTCATGTCAACCACCACACTATTGGGGTCGTCAATAAGGGCGTTGAATTGTAACGCATCCACATGAACACCTTTGTTCGTTACATCAAATGTGGTATCGTTAAGTCCATCCGCCACAATTTTATCTCTAACCTTGATCTTTAATTTTAGGAATGACTTATTATCGTGTTCAATAGCAATGTTTAGGCGAACGCCTTTTAAAAAGGAAATACTGTCTAAATGTGCTTTGAAAACTTTAAAGTGCTCCGAAGGGATCGAAAGCTGCGCATTAATTCCCTCCTTGGCCACATAAATACGGCCAAGTACGTTTAATTCATTCCAATGAATAAAAAGATGGTTTCTGAAAATGTGTGGGTTACCTAGTTGTGCGTAAGCATAGAACGAAATAGTAAGCCGCTCTCCACCAGCGGCTTCAATCAGCTTTTCACGTTCCTTAGCGCTTAACGTATTGTACAGTTGCATGCTATACGAATAGTTAGGATTAATAAAAAGCAAAGGTAGCCATAAAAAAAGCATCCTAATGGCTTAGGATGCCTTAGACCAATATCACTTTCTTTTTCACTATACGAGAACCCTAAAATCCTTAATACAGGCTCGGGCTTAATACATTGGCTTATAAAGAAGAGCACAATGAATTAAAAAGGTTGCGTCAACCTCTTGAAATAGCCAAGAAATGGTATTTTAGTTCTCTAATTTTTATTAAAATGAGCAACGAGAAAGACGCCAAATTAAAAGCTTTAAAGTTAACCCTAGATAAACTAGACAAAACTTACGGTAAAGGTGCAGTAATGAAAATGGGAGACCATGTTATTGATGATGTAGAGGTGATCCCTTCCGGTTCAGTAGGTCTTGATTTGGCTTTGGGAGTAGGGGGCTATCCTAAGGGTCGTGTTGTAGAAATATATGGGCCCGAATCTTCTGGAAAAACGACCCTAACCCTACATGCAATTGCCGAAGCACAAAAGGCAGGAGGCATCGCCGCATTTATTGATGCAGAACATGCTTTTGACCGCTTTTACGCTCAAAAATTAGGTGTTGATATTGATAATTTAATCATTTCTCAACCCGATCATGGGGAACAAGCACTTGAGATTGCAGACAATCTTATCAGATCTGGTGCCATAGATATCGTAATCATTGATTCCGTTGCTGCGCTTACACCAAAAAGTGAAATTGAAGGGGAAATGGGCGATTCTAAAATGGGGCTTCATGCAAGACTCATGTCTCAAGCGCTTCGAAAGTTAACTTCAACCATTAGCAAAACAAAATGCACCGTAATTTTTATCAATCAGTTAAGGGAAAAGATTGGCGTCATGTTTGGTAATCCAGAGACCACCACAGGAGGAAATGCCCTTAAATTTTATGCCTCGGTGCGATTAGATATTAGGCGCTCGACGCAAATTAAAGGAACCGACGGTGAAGTGCTAGGAAACAAGACAAGAGTAAAAGTGGTAAAGAACAAGGTAGCTCCTCCATTTAAAACCGCAGAGTTTGATATTATGTATGGCGAGGGTATCTCCAAGGTTGGAGAAATTTTAGACTTAGGGGTGTCTTATGAGATTGTAAAAAAGAGCGGGTCTTGGTTCAGTTACGGAGATACCAAATTAGGACAAGGTAGAGATGCAGTTAAGGGATTATTAGAGGACAATCCTGATTTATCAGAAGAATTGGAATCAAAAATCAAGGAAGCGCTCGCAGCACTTAAGGAATAAGCTGTTTTAACACGCAACCTCGGACGTAGGTGAGCATCTTAATAATGCTAATTTGGTTTGATGAAAAAATTGGTATTATATTCGGTGTTGTTCCTGCTAGTGAGTGGGTTGCACAGTTGTACCCTGGACAGTGAGGAAAACTTCCGGTTTGTACCCTTGAGTATTACGGAGGTAGAGGTGCCTGAGAACTTTGTGTTAAATCGAACACATAGTATTGAAGTAACCTTTATCCGTCCAGATGACTGTACTTTTTTTGAAGGATTTGATCCCGTTGAACAGGCAGCAGGCACCTGGTTTATAACCGCCATTGGTTCTGCAATTAACGAAAGTGATTGTAATACCACGGCCGATACGATAACGACAACTTTTGAAATTACCGTATCATTAAACCAACCCTACCGGCTCAATTTTTATACAGGTGCGGATTCTGATGGAAACGCGAGCTACTTGGAATATGAAATTCCAGTCATCGAAAATTAATACTAATTACCAATAGGCTAACTAACACATTTTGGGTTTAGAAGAGCTCATAAAACATTGTAAATCGCAACAACGATCAGCACAAGAGGAGTTGTATCGCAGATATGCGTCTGTGCTGTTCGGAATGTGTTTGAAATATTCAAAAAATAAGACAGAAGCTGAAGATAACCTTCATGATAGTTTTATGACCATTTTTGATAAAATCGGGCAATATCACTTTAAAGGGTCTTTTGAAGGTTGGATGAAGCGAATAACAATCAACACCGTATTACAAAAGTATCGCAAAGAGCGTTACTTAGAAGTTGTTGAAGAAGAAAGTATTGGGGATGAAGCTGATATTGAAACGGTACCAGAGGAAGTTAATTTGGCCCAACTACTCAGTTTTATTCAGGAATTGCCCAATAAATACCGACTAACGTTTAATCTGTATGTTTTGGATGGGTATTCGCATAAAGAGATTAGCGAAATGCTTGGTACCTCAACCGGTACTTCCAAATCAAACTTAGCTCGGGCCCGCATGCTATTGAAAGAAAAAATTGAAAAAGAAAAAGTAACTATTGCTTAACTAGCAACCATGGAAAAGAATAATCTCGACAGTCTTTTTAGGGAGCATTTTCACGGTTTCGAAGAAATGCCTGATGGGAAGGTATGGGAAAACATTACCGCTTCCTTAGACAAAAAGAAAAGAAAAAAAGTTGTGCCCATCTGGTGGTGGAGTGGTGGGGCTGCGGCGCTCTTAGCAATCTTGCTATATATTGCCGCACCATTCTCAGGAGAGGATACTCCTACACCTTCTACCATTGTAGATACCGAAAAAACAGCTCCTAAAACAATTGAAGAGCAGACCAAAACCACTAATGATAAGTTAGAGGATGCTCCTGAGAATAACGCAATTGTAGAAACTGCTAAAACCAGTAATGTATCTAAAAGTAGTGCTGCTCAAGAACCATCAGCACCGTCTACTAGAGGTTTAAAAGAACCAAAATTAAAAGAAGCCCAAAATGCTTTGGCATCTTCCGATCAAAGACCAACAGAAGATATTGCTTCCAAGAATAAGGTAATAACTGATGATAATCCGAACCCTTTGCAAAATGAAAAAGCGGTTGTTATAGCCCAAAATAACGCATCAGAAACACCCACTACAAAAGCACCAATAGCTAAAGACTCCACGAACAAAGAAGTTGAGGAAACCGTAGTGGCAGAAACGCAAGAAGATCCTAAGAAAAAGTCAATATATGAGGTGATCGAAGCACAAGAAGAGATGGATAAAGAGGCTTTAGCTTTAAATGCAAAAGGAGGAAAATGGTCGCTGGGTCCTTCGATAGCCCCAGTATATTATAATTCGCTAGGAGAAGGTTCGCCCATACATTCCAACTTTGCCTCCAATAAAAAATCAGGTCAGCTAAATCTAAGTTATGGTTTAACCGTAACCTATGAAGTAAGTCCAAAGATAAAAGTACGTTCCGGAGTGCATCGTGTTGATTTTAGTTATGATACTAACGATATTGTATTCTCTTCATCACCAGTAGCATCTACTAACGCGCTTATAGACAATATTGACTACAACCAAAGTTCACGCAATCTGGTGGTCGAGAGTAAAGCAGCAAATCCTTCTGCGGATTTCAACACTAGTAGTGAGTTTGACGGTGATATTAGTCGATTAGAGGGAAGTATGGTGCAACAGTTGGGATATGTAGAAGTACCTTTAGAGCTTAATTTTGCTTTGATAGATAGCAAATTTGGTGTAAATCTTATTGGAGGTATTAGTTCGCTATTTTTGGTAGACAACAGTGTAAATCTTGAGTCTGATGAGTTGGTAACTTCAATGGGAGAGGCCAATAATGCTAACACGCTCAATTTTAGCACCAATGTTGGAGTTGGCTTCTCTTATCAAGTATCTCCTAAAATTCAGTTTGATCTAGAACCTATTTTTAAGTACCAACTGAATACCTTTTCAGAAAGTGCTGGCAATTTTAACCCGTATGCCGTTGGGGTTTACAGCGGTTTGAGCTTTAGATTCTAAAGGGTTATTGGAAAAAACTGCTCAGTGGGTGGGTGAAGGTCTCCTTGTTTAGGTCTTACTTATTCATTGCCGATTGCAAAATATCAAGCATTCCGTTTCTAACTGATTCTTTAATACGAGACACATCGTTTCTATTTAGCCCTTCAGTAGCTACTAAAGGCATTCGAACTACCCTTAAAGGACCAGGAGACCCTTTAAAAAAATCCCAAGGAAAGCGTTGCTTGCAATCCAGAAATACCATTGGGATAATAGGGACAGTATGTGCAATGGCCATTCTAAAGGCACCATCCTTAAAACGGTCCAAAAGGATGTGTGCTTCTGGTACGCCCCCTTCTGGAAAAATGGCAACACTTATACCACGCTCCAGACGCCGTTGTACAGCCGTATAAACCGAAGCCCTGCTCTTAGCATTCTCCCGATCGACCAAGATACAGGTGCGGCTATAAAAAAATCCAAAGACCGGAATCTTTGCTAACTCTTGTTTCCCAACAAAAGCAAAAGGTATTTTACTAACGTATAGCATCAAAGCAATATCTAACATACTACTATGATTGGCTACCAAAAAATAAGGACCGCCATCTTTGAGCTTTTGGTGCTTTTCAATTAAAGGGAGACAGCCCATTCCATACAAAATAGCTTTGGCCCAAATGTTTCGCGCCAACCAATAAAAATTAGGAAAAGTATGTGTTGAAATAGTCGTTGCTAAAAGAAATGGAGAACAAACCAAAACTGTGATTCCACAGATAGTATAGAACCAAATATGGTAAAGGGCGTGAGTTATCTTCATTATTGGTCTGGATACCTTCAAAAATAGTTTTTTTTACCGCTTCTGTATCGCTACATTTAGCCCGAAATATTAGGAATATGGCACGCATTTTAACAGGGGTTCAAAGTACAGGTGTTCCCCATTTGGGGAATATTTTAGGAGCTATTCTTCCAGCAATTCAAATGGCGCGGGAACCAGACAATGATGCCTTTTTATTTATTGCCGACATGCATTCCCTCACGCAAATTAAAAATGGAGCGCTGCTAAGAAACAATACCTATGCAACAGCTGCGGCCTGGTTATCTTTTGATCTAGATATCGAGCAAACGGTATTTTATCGGCAAAGTGATGTGCCACAAGTAACGGAATTAGCCTGGTATTTAAGCTGTTTTTTTCCATATCAACGTTTAACGCTGGCCCATTCTTTTAAAGATAAAGCGGATCGACTACAAGATGTTAATGCAGGACTTTTTTCCTATCCCATGTTGATGGCTGCCGATATTCTTCTGTATGATGCAGAAGTGGTTCCCGTAGGTAAAGATCAGTTACAACATCTAGAAATGACGCGCGATGTTGCTTCGCGTTTCCATAACCAGTTTGGAGAGACTTTTGTGTTGCCCGATGCTAAAATTCAAGAGCAAACCATGTATGTTCCTGGTACGGATGGCAGCAAAATGAGCAAGAGTAAAGACAATATTATCAACCTTTTTCAACCAGATAAAAAACTCCGCAAACAAGTTATGGGTATTGTTACCGACAGTACTCCTATGGAATCGCCAAAAGACCCTTCAAATGATACCGTTTTTGCGCTTTATAAGATATTGGCTACTCAAGAGCAGATTGAAGAAATGAGTGCCAATTATTTAGCGGGCAATTATGGCTATGGGCATGCCAAACAAGCCCTTTATGAAGTTTTGATTCAAAAATTTGAAGCTCCTCGAGAAAAATTTGAATACTATATGGCACATCTAGAGGAAATAGATGAAGCCTTGGCTTTAGGAGCCGAAAAAGCACAAAAAATAGCGAACGTGGTACTCGAAAGAGTTCGTGAACGTATCGGTTACTAATCTTTACCTCTTTTTGGCAATCGCTTAAATGGCTTCAAACACCTTTCCTGGTAATGGGCGAACAACACCTTTCATTTCCATAGTTAATAGGGTCGATGCTAAAGTAAAAATAGGTATCTCACAGGCTAAAGCAACGGTGTCTAACAACTGTTTGCCGTTGGAATGTAAATAGTGATAGATGGTCTTTTCCGTTTCATTCAATTCAACAAACAATTGTTTTTGAACTGTTTTGGACTTTTCACTTTCCACATCCCAACCTAGTACATACAGAACATCTGCTGCCGAAGTCAATATGTGGGCTTTTTGTTGTTTAATCAGATTATTACATCCAGTGCTGTATTTATCCCCATAGCGACCAGGGACCACAAAAACTTCTCTATGGTAACCGTGCGCTAAATCGGCAGTAACCAAACTGCCTCCCCTTTCTGCGGACTCTACTACAATGGTAGCCTCGCTCATACCCGCAATAATTCGGTTACGCCTTAAAAAATTTTCCCGTTCCGGATTACTACTACTCCAAAACTCAGTGAAAAAGCCTCCATTCTCTTCAACAGCTGCAGTGTATTTGGCATGCGGTTTAGGATAAATTTGGTTCAGGCCATGCGCCAAACATCCAATGGTTTGCAAATTATGGGTTATTGCTGCTTGCTGGGCGAAAATATCGACACCATAAGCAAAGCCACTGACAATAACTGGATTTAAAGGTGCAATTTGTGATACAAATTCTTCAATAAAACTTTTGCCGTAAGTGGTTATGTTTCGGGTACCTACAATACTAATGATCTTCTGATTTTGCAGATTGATATTACCTCGATAAAAAAGTAATATGGGAGCATCAATGCAGTGCTTTAATCGATCTGGATAGTGGTTGTCTTCATAAGAACAACAGCTAATATGATGTTTCTTAATATAGACCAGTTCTTTAGCTGCTAAAGCATGATGTTCACTCCCAAAAAGGCCCTTTATAGCAACATCTCCTATACCATCAATCTTTTGAAGTACCGTTTTACGTTCCTTAAAAATCTGAAAGGCACTGCCACATTTAGAGATCAGCTTTTTTGCATTAATCGCTCCAATTTGTGGTACTTTCTGCAGTCGAAGTAAGGCAAGTAATTCAGCATCAGAAAGGTCTGTCATCTATTGTAGTTTTCCACAATATACCCATTTTGGAATGTTAATAAAAAGTTACCCCATGCATTTTAGGACCGCGTAATTTTTTAAATATTTGCCGTCATGCGCTTGGAACACTATATCGCTGAATTACTCTATCGGTATCACTGTGTCGTGGTTCCAGATTTTGGTGGTTTTTTGTCCAATACTACCCCAGCTAGAATTAGTACTCAGGTACAAACGATATACCCTCCTTCTAAAAGTTTATCTTTTAACCAACAACTAACCAAAAATGATGGACTATTGGTTTCTTACATTGCCAATAGTAAAAAACAACCTTATGAAACCCTTTTACAAGAAGTAACCAATACTACAAAAAAGTGGCGGAGTAAATTGGACGCAGGAGATCGTTTGTATTTAGAAGGTATTGGAACGCTTTGGTTGGGTCCAAACAATAGAATTCTTTTTTCTCCTGAAACCGGAAACAATTATCTACTTTCATCTTTCGGGCTTTCCTCATTCACAGCAGGCATAGTGACTAGAGAAAAACTTAAAGAAGAAGTTGCCGCACTTGAAGAAAAAACACCCATATCTATTACCCCAGAAAAAAGAGCACAAAGTTCCTGGCGCCCTTTAATGAAATATGCCGCCCTATTTTTAGTTTTAATGGCAGTGGGTATGGGCAGCTATCAGTATTATCAGCAAAGTCTTCAAAAAAAGGAATTGGTCGCTTCGGAAGTCAATGAGCGTGTAGCCCAATATATCCAAGAAGCAACCATTTTCGGGGATATGCCTTTAGAGCTTCCTCCTCTTGCCTTAAATATTTCAAAGTCTACAGAAAAAAAGGGATCTCACCATATTGTTGCTGGCGCTTTTAGGGTTAAAAAAAATGCCGACAAAAAGATCCAGCAATTGCGTGCACAAGGTTATCAAGGGGTTTATTTAGGGGTAAATGCTCGTGGACTGCACCAAGTTGCCTACGCAAGCTTTGAAAATAACACTGAAGCTTTACAGTTTTTAAGAGAGATTAAAAGAACGGTTTCTCCAGACGCTTGGCTTATTTCCGAAAGATAGTCCCAGTAGTTTGAGGACTACTATCAACTACTTATGTACCTTTAATAAAATGCTTGGTTATGAGCCCTAAAACGCCTTCGGATTCTCGCACTGTGATGACTGATATGGTTTTACCAAGTGAAACCAACCCTTTAAACAATTTATTTGGTGGAGAGCTTTTAGCACGAATGGATCGAGCTGCTAGTATCGCTGCAAAAAGGCACAGCCGCAAAATAACTGTAACGGCCTCTGTAAACCATGTGGCCTTTAACCAGTCGGTCCCCTTGGGTAGCGTTGTTACTATAGAAGCTACTATATCGCGTGCTTTTCGTACTTCTATGGAAGTATATTTAGATGTTTGGATGGAAGACCGTGTTAGTGGAGAGCGTATTAAAGCGAATGAAGCCATTTATACTTTCGTTGCAGTTGACGACGATGGTATTCCTTGTCAAGTACCACCATTGGTACCTGAAACTGATTTGGAAAAAGAACGTTTTGCTGCCGCATTGCGTAGAAAACAACTTAGCTTGGTTTTAGCAGGTAAGATGGCTCCCGCTGATGCCACAGAACTAAAAGCGCTATTTCTAAAGGACTAAAGAAAGTAAAACCGCAATCCGAGAGACGGTGTTATAATACTAACACTGTTGTAGCTATTTCGTAAACTATTCGCCGTGGCGATCTTACTAAAATCCCAGAGGTGTTGAATAGCACCGTACACCCCAAGCCACTTGGTAAATCGGTAAGATAGTGTGGCGTTGGCCATCAAGGAAAAACCAGTGTCGTAAAAGCGTTGAAATTCCTTTTCATTTCTATAATTCATATATCCAGCACCCAGTGCCAGTTCTAAAAGCATATTGTTATCCCTTGTAAAGGGATTGTAGCTTCCAAAAACAAATCCATGGGTAAATCCAGTAGCATCGAGTGCGCCAACTACGGTCGGATCCACAACACGTCCTTTAAAAGCTTGAAATTGTGCGCCTACTGCTACTTTATCGTTTACATATACCCGTCCTTCTAATTGCACCCCATTCCAAAGCTCATATCCTTCTGCTATAAAATTTGTGCCTATAGCCTCGGGCACTAAAAAACCTATACTAAAGTTGCCCAGTACATCATAATAATACTCCGGATACTTATTCTCAATGTCTTGGGCAAATACTGGATTCATTGACAAAATGATACAACAGAGCCCCAGTAACTTTACTTTAAAATGTGAATGTGAATTCATTGGTATTGGCATTAACAATGATACTGTCCTTTCCTTCGACTACCGTAGCGCCATTCTTTAACTCGTAAGACAGACGTAGCAAGTCGCCTGTTCTCACCTCAAAGTCCTCAAAAACCGATTGTTGAGATGGTAACATCATACCACTAAAACCCCGCTGAAAAAGTGGCTTTGTCGGATACTCAAGAGCGTAATCTACAGTCTTTATTTTAGGGCTGTAGGTAATTTTATATGATAAAGTATCATTTGTACTAGTGGCCCTTTCGGCTCGAAAGCGAAAATCAATAGTTCTATCAGGGATTATTAATCCCAAATTATAGGTGTTGTCTTGCAATTCAAGAAAATCTACGTTGTTCAATAGCATGGGAGAAAACCCTTGGTTCTGGACCTCACTATCGCTAACGTTTAAAAGCACATAGATAGACCTTGCATTTCGGGGACTAAGTGCGACTATCTCAAAATTGCCATTAGCATCCGATGCCCCTAGCCCTAACAGGGCATCATTCCTAACAAATGATAAATTGTCTGTACTATGAATATAGCTGTCCCTACTAGCATAAACTTCTATCGGAAAAGTCGTTTCAGGGTTTTCATTGGTTATGATGGTCCCTTTAATGGACAGTCTTCTATTTTCTTTATAGGTAATTTCGTCATCGCATTTGAAACAACACAAGATCGGAATAGCCATGAGCACTAAAAATCTTTTCATGCTTCTAAGATGAAGAATAAATAAGAGGTTGTGTCCTTAGACGTTAAGAAATCTTTATGAAATATCTAAAAATTGAAATTGTCTGGATCTGGACCAAAGCGTCTTCCTTGATCCAGTGCATCGAGCATATGCATATCGGCAGCCTCTAATTTAAAGTCAAATAGGTCTGCGTTAGCCACAATTCGCTCCATATTTGAAGACTTAGGGATAGTAATAACACCTTTCTGTAGATCCCACCTTAGCACAATTTGTGCTACTGTTTTTTGATACTTGCGGGCCAATTGCTGAAATATTTCCATTTCAAAAACATGTCCCTGCATTAATGGAGACCATGCTTCATATTGTATTTGATGCGCATTACAAAAATCTATAAGCCCTTGTTGTATCAAGTAAGGATGAAATTCCATTTGATTAACCATAGGTACTACCTCAGCCTTTTCCATTAAGTCTTCCAGATGATGCTGCATAAAATTACTTACACCAATAGCCCGTATTCGCTTTTCGGCATAAAGGGTTTCGAGTGCCCTCCAAGTTTCCTTATACCTACCCGCAACAGGCCAATGTACCAAATAGAGATCCAAATAGTCTAGTTGCAATCGATTTAAACTCTCCTCAAAGGCTTTAATGGTCGTATCATATCCTTGGTCAGTATTCCAAACTTTACTCACCACAAAAACGGAAGCTCTTGGCAAACCACTGTTACGAATTCCTTGACCAACGCCCGCCTCATTTTTATATATAGCGGCAGTATCAATATGTCGATAGCCCGCGTTTAAAGCCCAATTTACCGCGTTCGCTACCTGTTCTCCGTCTTTAGACTGGTAAACACCCAGACCCAAATAGGGCATGCTTACGCCATTATTCAAGACAAAGCTTCCTTGTATGTCGGTTATCATCTTTTCCATACTCACAAATTTAGAATCCACTCTTCCGGATTCAACTTTTTGGTGTTGCGATAAAGGTAGAACTTTAATCGAGTGAGTCCTGTTCTCTTGTTGGTGTGTATTTGCCCGAGTGCTTCTTTCGTTGATACCTTAGCCCCTTTTTGCACATAAGCATTATCCAAATTGTAGTAGGTAGAAATAAAACTTCCGTGCCTCACAAAAACTGCCTTTTGTCCTGTTCTTGTTGTTTTGACATCAATTACCTCTCCATTAAATACTGCCCTTGCTTTGGCACCTTTGTTGGTAGTTATAGTAACCCCATTATTACGGTGCTTGATTCCTGGATATATCTTATCAGCATAAACCCCAAAGCCTTGACTTTTACGTCCCCGTTCAACGGGCCAAATAAGCTTACCTTTATTTTCAGTGAAATTGACACTCAAAGATTTTTCTTCTGGAGTTAAAGCAAAAGCTCCAGTAGCAGCTTTGTTACCTTTTCGTTTGTTTACGGTGGTGATGGCCGATTTAATAAGTCGCTCAATCTCACGATCTATTTGTTGGGCTTCCTTAGTTTTTTCAGCAATAGCCTGTGCATATCTACTTTCATTAGCACGAATTGTTTTTAAAAGTGCTTGCTGCATACTAACTTCTTTAGACAACTGGTTTTTAACTGTTCTATACTGAGTTAGTAGTAGATCTTTAGCTTTTCGTTGTTCGACTAAATTTCTATTAAGCGTGGTCAATACTTTAGTTTTAGACTCAAGCGCCTTTCCTTGTTGCTGTCGATAATTGGAGATTTGTTTTAGGTATTGCAACCGTTTAAAAGCCTGAAAAAAGGTTTTGGATGATAAAAGAAACATCACATTACTTCGGTCCGAACGGTTGCGGTAAGAGCTAACAATAAGCTTGGCATAATCTTCTTTTAAAAGCGCTAAGTCTTTTCTAAGCTTATCGATTTTACTAATGTTGGCATTTATCTGTCGGTTAAGCAGATTTGACTCCCTATTAGTAATTCTAATAAACTCTTGACGCACATTGATCTTGCGATCTAGGGCCTCCATTTGTTCTAACACATTGCCCCGCTCCGCTTGTTGTTGAGAAAGTTGTTGGTTTATTTGCCGGATCTCCTTTTGAAGTTTAGCGCGTTTGGCTTGCAATGCTTTCTGTTCACTACTTTGGGCAGTTAAA
>JBCDGY010000056.1:0-13914 GCA_039414375.1 Bacteroidota bacterium
AAAATAAAGCTTTTAAGGTAGAAAAATACTTGCACAGTTATCCAAACTGCTGGCGCACTGATAAACCCATCCTTTATTATCCTTTGGACTCTTGGTTTATTAAGGTTACTGAAGTTCGTAACCGGATGTTTGATCTTAATAAAGAGATCAATTGGAAACCAAAATCTACTGGGGAAGGGCGTTTTGGCAACTGGCTCGCTAACGCTAATGATTGGAACCTTTCCCGCTCAAGATATTGGGGTATTCCATTGCCTATTTGGCGAACAGCTGACGGTCAGGAAGAATTAATGATCGGTTCGGTCGCAGCATTAAAAGAAGAGATGGCCAAGGCTGTAGCTGCTGGACTAATGAAAGAAGACATCTTTTCAGACTTCGAGGTTGGTAATATGAGCGAAGCCAACTATGATACTATTGACCTTCACAAAAACATTGTAGACCAAATTATTTTAGTGTCTCCCTCAGGTCAACCGATGAAAAGGGAACCTGATTTGATTGATGTGTGGTTCGATAGTGGAGCAATGCCCTATGCACAATGGCACTATCCTTTTGAGCATGCATCACTCATCGACAAACAAGAGTCCTTTCCCGCAGATTTTATTGCAGAAGGAGTAGACCAAACCCGAGGATGGTTCTATACCCTTCACGCTATTGCCGCTATGGTTTTTGATACAGTAGCTTATAAAAATGTGGTATCTAATGGTTTGGTTTTAGATAAAAATGGCAAAAAAATGTCTAAACGCTTGGGCAATGCCATTGACCCATTCCAAGCACTTCCTGAACATGGTGCAGATGCTGTTCGGTGGTATATGATTGCCAATGCCAATCCATGGGATAACTTAAAGTTTGACATGGAGGGGGTAAAGGAGGTAAAGCGAAAGTTTTTCGGAACCCTGCATAACACCTATTCTTTTTTTGCACTCTATGCCAATATTGATGGCTTTGCTTACAAAGAACCAGAGATAGCCTTGGAGGACAGACCAGAGCTAGACCAATGGATATTGTCGGAGCTAAATACCTTGATCAAATTAGTAGATAATGCTTACGCAGACTACGAACCAACACGAGCCGCACGGGCAATATCGGACTTTGTACAAGAAAACTTGTCCAATTGGTATGTGCGATTAAGTAGGAGGCGTTTTTGGAAGGGCGATTACCAGCAAGATAAGATATCCGCGTACCAGACCTTATATCAATGTTTGGCAACTACTGCCCAATTAATGGCTCCTATTGCACCCTTTTTTGCAGAAAGATTGTATGGCGACCTCAATAACACTACCCAAAAACAAGAGCTTGAAAGTGTACACTTATCTTATTTTCCCTCCTTTGCAGCTCACTTGGTTAATACGCCATTAGAGCGAAAAATGCAATTGGCCCAGAGCATATCGTCTTTAGTATTATCTATTCGTCAGAAAGAAAAAATTAAAGTACGTCAACCACTACAAAAAATTATGGTTCCTGTAAACAGTCAAGAACAACGAGACGATATTTTGGCCGTGGCGGACCTCATTAAATCTGAAGTCAACGTTAAAGAGCTCGAACTCATGGACGATGCCTCCGAAATATTGGTAAAGCAGATTAAACCTAATTTTAAAGTTTTAGGCCCAAAATATGGCAAGGAGATGAAAGCCATCGCTTCAGCCGTAGGGGCGTTTTCCCAAGAAGATATTCAAAAAATAGAACAAGAAGGAAAAATATCCCTTCAATTGGAAAATAAAGCGGTGATTTTGCAGTTGTCGGATGTAACGATCACTTCACAAGATATAGAGGGATGGTTGGTAGCCAACTCCGGAGCCTTGACAGTGGCCTTGGATATTACCATAAATGAAGCTTTAAAAAGTGAAGGTATTGCTAGAGAATTGGTTAACCGTATTCAAAATTTAAGAAAGGAGTCCGGACTAGAAGTTACCGATAAAATAGAGTTAAGCATCTTAAGAGATGGATTTGTAGAAAAAGCGATAGAACGCAATGAAGCCTATTTAAAAAGCGAAACTTTAACAGCTGTACTCCATTTAGAGACACAACTAAATGAGGGTACAGCCATAGCCTTTGATGAGGTACAAACTAAATTATTTATTAAAAAACACTAAAACATGTCGCAGGATACTAAAGTTAGATATTCCGATAAAGACCTTGAAGAGTTTAAAGGACTAATAGAAGAAAAGATTGAGAACGCTCAGAAGCACTTAGAATTGCTTAAAAGTTCTTACATGAACGATGGCAACAATGGAACCGACGATACTGCCCCCACTTTCAAAGCCTTTGAAGAAGGTTCTGAGACCATGAGCAAAGAGGCCAACACCCAACTAGCGATACGCCAAGAAAAATTTATTCGCGATCTCAAAAATGCACTACTGCGTATTGAAAATAAGACTTATGGTATTTGCAGAGTAACCGGTAAGCTTATTAACAAAGAGCGTTTAAAGCTAGTACCTCATGCTACTCTTAGCATTGAGGCAAAAAACATGCAAAAGTAACAGTACCTCAAATGTTGCTATCAAGGGGCTATGTTTTAGTGCTTTGTAGCTTCCTTCTTTTGGGGCCTGCAGTTGTCGCGCAGCGCATTATTAAAAAACAACTGTTGCAACCAGGAACGGAGTTTATTCATATACATGGGAAACACTGTTACCAAATTGAACTAAACACGCATCAAGAAGATCAAGTGCTGGTGGCCGCCTCAATGGAAGGGGAATATGCCAAAGACTTGGTAGTTAACCTAGATACAAGTGCAAAAACCCTGAACATAAGTATCTCTTTTTTACCCAGCTTTTCACTACCAAACGATAAGCTAAGCGCCCATAAGGTCATTTCCATCGCCTTGCATATTACAATTCCTGAGTTTTTAAGTACGGCTGTTTATGGTACCAATACCCATGTATTTGCCAAAGGTGATTACAACCACCTTTCCATACAACTTGCTGATGGGCATTGTACGCTTGATCAGATTAGCGGTATTGTAGCGGCGAAAACCCAACTCGGACAGATTGCCGTAACTGGGGCCAAGGGCTCAGTTACTCTTAAAAGTGATTATGGAAAAACCTATAAGGGCGCTATTCCTAAAGGCAATGACACCTACGTTTTGCACGCAGTAGAAGGTGATATTATGGTAAATCAAAAGAATAATCAACCAAAAGCCCCTTAAGAAACTTTTGCAAAACGCGAGGCAATAAGAAAGTTATGCACCAGATGAACGTTTGACTGTTGCAATACTTTTTTATGACGCTAAACAGGAATTCTTAGCCTATTTAAAGGTATAGGACTGATCTGGTGTTAAGCAGTAGTCCAAAGCAATATCCATTTCAGTAATATCTTCAATGGGCAATTCTGGCGGAAAAAGTGAAAGTCCGATTTTAAGAGTGTCTGTACGACATTTTTTGAGAAACCTATCGTAGTATCCATTGCCATACCCCACGCGATGCCCATTACTATCAAAAGCCAGAAGGGGCACAAATACCACATCTAGCCTGTTTTCTGGAACCTCTAAGCCCTCTACCGGCTCAGGAATGCCCCATTGATTTTTTCGAAGAACAGTACTATCTTCTAGTAGATAGTGTTTGAGCTCACTTTGAGAACATACCTTTGACAATACCACACTCTTATCTCTACCTTGCAAAATAGAAAGTAGTGGTAATGTATTGATTTCGTTCTGAGTGTCAATTGGAAGAAAGAGATGAAAATAAGTATACTCCCAGATAGGGAGATCTAACACCCTATTAATTGCAACTAAACCTAAGGTTTCCAGTTTATCTAAATCCAGTATAAAACGCTTGGCCTTGTAGGCTTGACGTAGTTGCTGTTTGGTATATGACATGTAAACCAATTAAATCGGTTCCAATGTAAGAAGAGAATTATTTCTTAGTAGCGATAGAAAGGTATATTTTGAAGAAGAGCATTAGTAGTACATACATCCCCATTACCAAAAAGTAATTTTCCATAATTTAATCTTAAAAATTTTGTAAAGTTATAATTTTAAAGTGGCTAAATATTGGGAATTCGTAAAATGTACGCTTAAAGCTGGATTTTTATTGCCAAAAAAAGATTTTGATAGGGTAAACGCATTAATTCTATGGAAAATCACCAAAAAACTTAAACAAAAACTGCGCTTTCATTTCCTTAAAAACCGTAGCATACAGAAATTAAGACGAAAAAACGTCTTAACTTCATCATCCAATAATAGTAGAAGTACGCCCATTTGCTATGTCGCAAGTACCCATTGAAGTACAGTTAAGCACTTTGCCCAATGAACCAGGGGTTTATCAATTTTTCGACAGTTCGCAACGGTTTCTTTACGTAGGTAAAGCTAAAAATCTTAAAAAGAGAGTTGCTTCCTATTTCTCGAAGAACCATGGCTATGGCAAAACCAGTGTTATGGTGAGCAAAATAGTCACCATAAAGCATATTGTGGTTGCCACTGAATCGGACGCGTTGCTGTTAGAAAACAGTCTGATTAAGAAACACCAACCCAAATACAATATCTTACTGAGAGACGATAAATCGTACCCTTGGATATGTATTAAAAACGAACGTTTTCCACGAATTTTCCCGACCAGAAAATTGATCAAAGATGGCTCTGAGTACTACGGTCCTTATACCAGCATGCGCACAGTACGTACGCTTTTAGACCTTGTTAAAAGTGTATATCCTTTGCGGACTTGTAACTATGACCTATCTGAAGACAAAATTGCGGCTAATAAATATAAAAGATGCTTAGAATTTCATTTAGGAAATTGCAGGGGTCCCTGTGAAGATTTACAGTCTGCCGAAGAATACCATAGGCAAATTGATGATATCCGAAATATTATCAAGGGTAACTTTAAAAGCTCGTTAAACTACTTCAGGCATGAAATGAAACAACTAGCCGCCGCTATGGAGTACGAAAAAGCCCAAAGAATCAAGGAAAAAATAGCCGTACTTGAAAACTATCAGGTAAAGTCCACTATCGTTAATCCAAAAATTAGTGATGTAGATATCTTTTCCATTTTTTCTGATGAAACACATGCTTATGTTAATTTTTTACAAGTAAATCACGGGTCTATTATTCGTTCTCATACTATGGAGATCAAAAAGAAATTAGAAGAAGGCAATGAAGAGCTGCTACGTTTGGCCATTACAGAAATTCGACAGCGTTTTGCCTCTGAATCTAAATCCATTTTTCTACCCTTTTCTTTAGAAATGGAAGATCACCTTCAAGTCACCGTGCCTAAACTAGGAGATAAGAAAAAGTTGCTAGACTTATCGCTCCACAATGCCAAAATGTTCCGGCAAGAACGCTTTAAGCAAATGAAGATTGTAGACCCTGACCGGCATGCCAAACGAATAATGGCTCAAATGAAAGCAGATCTTCGGCTCTCCAAAGCGCCTGTGCATATTGAGTGTTTCGATAATTCCAATATTCAGGGCAGTAATCCTGTGGCAGCCTGCGTTGTCTTTAAAAATGGGAAGCCCTCAAAAAAAGAATACCGCCACTACAATATTAAAACTGTGGTAGGTCCTGATGATTTTGCCTCTATGGAAGAAGTAGTGTTTAGACGGTATAAGCGGCTTTTAAATGAAGCAGAATCACTCCCGCAGCTCATCGTTATTGATGGGGGCAAAGGCCAATTATCGGCCGCTCTAAAAAGTTTAGAAATTTTAGGGCTTCGCGGTGTAATTGCCATTATCGGAATCGCCAAGAGGCTGGAAGAAATCTATTTTCCAGAAGATCCTATCCCACTCTATCTTGATAAAAAATCAGAAACCCTAAAAATTATCCAGCAATTACGGAACGAGGCACATCGCTTTGGCATTACTTTTCATCGCAATAAAAGAAGTAAAGCAGCCATTAATTCTGAATTAGAGGATATAGCGGGTATTGGTGAAAAAACAGTAGAACAGTTGTTAAAAGAGTTTAAATCGGTTCGTCGTATTAAGGAAGCCTCTATTGAGCGTCTCGCCAGTTCTATTGGGATGGCCAAAGCGAAAAAAGTATACGAAACTTTTCATTAAAGATGGTATGTCCCGACTAATTGTACTTTGCTGCTTTTCCATATGGTGTTGCCTCGGGTATGCTCAGGAAAAGCCTAAAATTGGTCTTGTACTCAGCGGTGGTGGTGCCAAAGGGCTCGCGCATATCGGTGCACTCAAATACATCGATAGCCTTGGCATTAAAATTGACTATGTAGGAGGCACAAGTATGGGTGCCATAATTGGTGGTTTATATGCAGCAGGTTATTCGGGGAAAGCGTTGGATTCTATCTTTAAAGACACTGATTTACAAGAACTTATTCAAGATAATTTGCCAAGAAATGCGAAAACTTTTTATGAAAAAGAAGATTCAGAACGGTATGCTTTGAGTTTGCCTTTTGACAACTTTAAAGTATCCTTCCCAGAGGGTATTTCTGCTGGGCAAAATATCTATAACGAGTTCGTAAGACTGCTATATCATGTAAAAGACATTAACGACTTCGATAAACTTACGATCCCCTTTCTTTGCATCGCCACCGATATAGAAACCGGAGAACCTGTGTTATTAGACCACGGTTACCTCCCAGAGGCGATAATGGCTTCAGGCACCCTTCCGTCACTTTTTGAGCCCTCGTCTGTAGATGGTCGCATTTTAATAGATGGTGGAGTAGTAAATAACTATCCCATAAAAGAGGTAATCGATAAAGGTGCTGATATTATTATTGGGGTTGATGTTCAAGACAATTTGGCCCAAAGAGAGGCCCTTTCTTCCGCTACAGAAATCTTAGTGCAGATAAACAATTATAGAACTGTGAATGACATGGCCAAAAAGAGGGGGCTTACTGACATTTACATTAAACCAGATATTCAGCAGTTCTCCGTAATCGATTTTGAGAAAAAAGAAGCGATTATTCACAGTGGTGAAGTAGCAGCAAAAAAGCAGATACAATCCTTACAAGCTATCGCATCAAAATCTAAAGAGGAACAAGTAAAAACAACCGTAAAGGGCGTAGATAGTATTACCATTAACCGTCTTATTTTATCAGGTAACGATAATTATACGCGTGGCTATATTAAAGGAAAGCTGAGGCTGTCGTTAGGGAATAAAATTCCCTTCGAAAAACTACGCCAGGGAATGGGAAACCTTTCTGCTACCGGTAATTTTAAAGCCATACGATACCGTCTCATATCTAATGGGTTGGGTACTGATTTGGTTCTTGAGCTGCGTGAAGAACCCAATACGATGTACCTCAAGATGGCCGCCCACTATGACGATCTTTACCAAAGTGCCGCCATGCTTAATATCACCAAAAAAAACCTGTTACTCAGAGACGACGTGGCTTCTTTCGATTTAATATTAGGAGATCACATCAGGTATAATTTTCAGTACTATTTAGATAAAGGATTTTACTGGAGTTTTGGGGTAAACTCGATATTCACAGACTTCAATGAAGAAATTGATTTCGATATCATTCGGGAAAACTTTAATGTTTTTGACGATCCCAATATTGGGGATATTAATCTGGATGTAACCGATCTCACCAACCAGGTATACTTACAGACAGTACTTAGAGAAGAATTTGCCTTTCGCATAGGTGTGGAACACAAACTATTACGGTATAGTACGCGCACACTTAACAATTTAAACCAAGAGGAAGGTGTTGCCTTTGAGCCCTCTGATGACGGCCGTGTGTTTTTTGAAGATAGCAACTATTTTTCGACCTATGGCAGCCTTATTCTAGATACCTATGACGACAAGTATTTCCCTTCAAAAGGACTTCTTTTTGATGGAACCATACATTGGTACCTATTTTCAACAGATTTTAATGATAACTTCAGGCAATTCTCCGTAACCAAGGCACGGTTAGGTACCGCATTCCAGCCATTGTCTAAGCTATCTTTTAATATGGAGGCCGAAGCTGGCTTTAAGCTAGGTACCTCGCCAGTCACCTCTTTTGATTTCATATTAGGGGGTTATGGCGGCGAACTCATCAATAATTTTATCCCGTTTTTCGGATACGAATTTTTGAGCCTTCCTGGAAACAGCTTTGTAAAAGCCTATTCTCGTGTAGATTATGAGTTTTCACCAAAAAACCATGCACTCTTTGCAGTCAATTTTGCCAATGTTGACGATGACCTTTTCAGAACGGGTGATTGGTTTACAGCACCCAAATATTCCGGATTTGGAGTGGGCTACGGCGTAGAATCTTTTTTAGGCCCGGTTCAGATATATTATTCGTGGACACCTCAACCGGGAGAAGGTTCTCTTTTCTTTAGTATCGGTTACTGGTTCTAAGAGATCTTTGTGGAATGGGTAAAAAATAATTCGCTCTTTAAAAACCGAAAGTTCTCTCCAAATCTAAAAGAGGTATTCACACTTTTTAAAATAAAAGCTTATTCCTATCGTTAAAGTTGGTTAAAAATGGCGTCGCGCTAACACCTAGCCTTATCTTTGTACCATCGAGGGGTGGTTCCCTTGAGACTTTAAGTATTGGTTTTTCATAATTTAAAGTTTGGTTGGTTATTTAGAAAAAGCTCTGGTGTTTTGTATATCAGGGCTTTTTTTATGCATGATTTTGGAATGGTCTTTGCCCTATAGATGGTAAATAACTATTTGATTTAATAATTTTACGCCCCATATCGATATGATGAAGAGACTTTTAATCCTTGCCCTAGTTCTAGGCAACCTTTCCTTGTCGGCCCAGTGGAGACCTGCTTACCGCGCCGGTGAATGGTTAAAATTTAGGATACACTACGGTTTTTTAAACGCGAGTTACGCAACCCTTCAATTGAACACTACAAAGCTGGATTCAATTCCGGTTTACCACGCGGTTGGCAAAGGTAAAACCACTGGTTTTGCCAGTATCTTTTTTAAAGTTGACGATACTTTTGAGAGCTATTTTTATAAAAAAGACGGTAAACCTTATCGATTTATTCGCAATACGAATGAAGGAGGGTATACCAAGGATATCGAAATCGACTTTAACTACGAAGAAGACATGGCCCTTTTAAGGGACAATAAAAATGACAAGGAGTTCAATATTCCGGTACACAACAAAATCCAGGATTTGCTATCCGCTTCCTATTATTTAAGGAATCGCTACAATTTTAAAGATTTTAAAGAAGGGCAAAGCTTAGATATGGATATGCTCTTTGACGATGATGGTACATATAAGTTTAAGCTGAAGTACTTAGGGAAGGAAATTATTCGGAGTAAGTTCGGCAAGGTGGAATGTCTTAAATTTAGACCGTACGTTATGTCTGGTAGAATATTTAAGGAAGAAGAGAGTCTAACCCTATGGGTGTCTAATGACTACAATAAAATTCCTGTCCGCATAAAGGCCGACCTGGCGGTTGGTTCGCTAAAAGCAGACCTTGAGGCGTATAATGGTTTACGAAACCAGTTTAAGATTATAATGGACTGAGACTACCGATGGAGAAAGATCCCCGAATTGAATCCCAAATCAATAAGCTGGAAGATAAATTCAAAGATTCGGGGCAAGACCTAAGCTCTTATCTCGATGGCTTATTGTACCAGCGCTACTTGACGTATTGGGATTATATCCATCTCGATACCCTGTTGAGTCTTCAGGTACCCCGCACCTATTTCCCGGATGAAGAAATCTTCATCATGTACCACCAAATTACAGAGCTATATTTTAAGCTTATACTACATGAGCAAAAACAATTGGTTGATGATCGAACCCAAGAACCAGATTTTTTCTTGGAGCGTGTTAACCGAATTAATAACTATTACAAGGCCTTAATCTCCTCCTTTAGCATAATGATCAATGGGATGGAACGTGGTCAGTTTTTAAGATATCGTATGGCCTTGCTTCCAGCAAGTGGTTTTCAGTCCGTTCAATACCGAATGATTGAGCTATATGCCACGCCTATGGAAAATTTGGTGCATGCCTCAAAAAAGCACCAGTTTTCGGCCAATGATGCTAAAACAGTGCTTTACGAACATATTTATTGGAAAAAAGGAGCTACCGATATCAATTCTGGTGAAAAAACATTGACCCTAAAACAGTTTGAACAACGCTATACTCCTAGATTGCTACGTATTGCAAACCAGGTAGCTGGGCGCACCATTTATCATAAAGCTTTAGCGCTACAGGAAAAAGGCCATTTAAAAGAACAGCTACATAAAGCGCTTTGCGTATTAGACATTAATGCCAACGTCAATTGGCCATTAATGCATATGGGGTCTGCCTATCGCTACCTAGACCACGAAAAAGGGACCGCTAATGCTACTGGTGGAACCAATTGGAAGGACTTTTTGCCTCCAAGTTTTCAAAAAATAATATTTTTCCCAAATTTGCACACCAAGGAAGCGTTAGAAGAATGGGGAAAACAATGGGTGGAACACACCTTTAACCCCAAGAAAGAGGTTTAGGAGACAGACTATGAGAAAAATTTGGGGCGTGTGCTGTACCCTCATCTTTATTACAGGATGTGGAGATCGGGAGAATTTTGTAGAAACTGTTGAGAAAGAGGTTCAAGAACCCATTGCAAAAAATATCAGCTATGGTTTTGATCTCGACGAGTTTAGCGTGGTACAGGATACCATTAAAAATGGCGATAGTTTTGGAGGGCTAATGCTTGAAAACCATGTGGACTATCCCAAGATAGTATCCATATCAGAACACTTCAAAGATACTTTTGATGTCAGAAAAATAAAGGCTGGCAAACCCTATCTTATTCTAAAGTCCAAGGATACTTTAGACAAGGCTCAAGTATTTATTTACCAGAATGACAAAATCAACTATACCGTAGTTGATCTTAGAGACTCCGCGGTAGCCTACAAAGGCCGAAAAGCGGTACGCAGTGTAGAACGCGAAATCGTAGGAACCATAAAAAATAGCCTCTCTGTGGATTTAGATAGTCTAGGCGTAGACTATGCGGTTACCATTGCCTTATCTGAAATTTACGCATGGACGGTCGATTTCTTTAAGTTAGAAAAAGGCGACACTTTTAAGCTCATATACGACGAACGGTATATCAACGATTCTATTTATGCTGGAAGTGGCCCTATTAAAGCAGCTTATTTTAAATATCGGGGCACGCCCATTTATGCCTTTCCGTTTATGACCGATTCCGTGAAAAAACAGTCCAATTATTTTGATCAAGAAGGTAAAAACCTCAAGAGCACCTTTTTAAAAGCCCCTATAAAGTTCGGCTACCGTCTTTCTTCCCGCTTTAATCTAAGGCGGCGTATTGCATACTACGGTTTTAAAGTACGCCCGCATCGAGGTACAGATTATGCCGCGCCCGTTGGCACCCCTATTGTAGCCACTGCAGATGGTACTGTAACAGAATCCCGAAGAAGAGGTGGCAATGGAAAATATGTGAAGATTAGGCATAATAGCATGTACAGCACCCAATATTTACACATGCGTGCGCAAAACGTAAAAGAAGGGCAGTTTGTACGCCAGGGGGATGTCATTGGATGGGTTGGTATGACCGGTAATACAGGTGGGCCACATGTGTGTTATCGATTTTGGAAAAATGGCGTTCAAGTAGACCCCCTCCGTGAAAAAATGCCCAAATCGGAACCTATTGCCGATTCGTTGCGTACCGCCTATTTTACCCATATCGAACCCTTTAAATTTCAATTAGATTGCCTTAAATCTATTGAACCAAATAAAGATGAAAACCTCCTAACCTTAAATACCAAAGATGGCCTTACCCAAAATTGACCCTACAACCACCAAAGCTTGGAGCCAGCTTACCGATCACTTTGCACAAATTAAAGAGGAACACCTAAACAACTTATTTGAAAAGGATCCTGACAGAGCGACCTTTTTTTCATTGGCTTGGGAAGATTTTTATGTGGATTTCTCTAAAAACAGAATAACCAAAGATACCTGGGCACTTTTACTACAACTTGCAGAAGAAACCCAATTAAAAGAGGCCATTCAGTCTTATTTCTCTGGGCGCATCATTAACGAGACGGAAAACCGAGCCGTACTGCACACCGCACTAAGAGCATCTAAAGAGGCCACCATTGAAGTAGATGGCGTAAACATTATTCCTGAAGTACAGCAAGTAAAAGAACAAATTAAAGCCTTTTCCGAAGCAGTAATCACCGGTGAAAAAAAAGGATATACCAACAAGCCTTTCACCGATGTTGTTAATATAGGGATAGGTGGCTCTGATTTAGGGCCAGTTATGGTAACCGAAGCCCTCAAACACTACAAAAACCATCTCAATGTACATTTTGTAAGTAATGTAGATGGCGATCATGTTCACGAAGTTTTAAAAAGTCTCGACCCTGAGACTACACTATTTATCATTGTTTCCAAATCCTTTACCACCCAGGAAACCCTGTCCAATGCGGAAACGATTAAAAAATGGTTTCTAAATACCGCTACAGAAGCGGCTATAGCCAAACATTTTGCAGCGGTATCTACAAACACCGGAAAAATTGGAGCCTTTGGCATAACCCCGGAAAATGTTTTTCCGATGTGGGAGTGGGTTGGTGGCCGCTTTTCCTTATGGAGTGCCGTTGGTTTATCTATAGCTGTTGCGGTGGGATATGATCATTTTGATCAACTCCTTATGGGAGCACATAAAATGGACCATCATTTCAAAAATGCGGCTTTCGAAGAAAATTTACCCGTGGTCCTGGCCTTGCTTAGCATATGGTACAATAATTTTTTTGAGGCAGAGACCGAGGCTATCATCCCTTATACCCAATACCTACATCGCTTTTCGGCCTATTTACAGCAAGGCACTATGGAAAGTAACGGAAAAAATAGGGATCGTGTAGGCCAGCAAATCTCTTATGAAACAGGTACCGTACTTTGGGGAGAGCCTGGTACCAATGCGCAACATGCTTTTTTTCAATTAATGCATCAGGGGACCAAAATAATCCCAACCGATTTTATCGGGTTTAAAAAACCACTTAAGGGAGAAAAAGACCATCATTATAAATTGATGGCCAATTTTTTTGCACAGACAGAAGCCCTAATGCAGGGTAAAACAGCAGATCAAGTAGCGGAAGAGCTCGCACCCCTACAGCTAACACCGGAACAAATAGAACGACTGATTCCCTTTAAGTTATTTGATGGCAACCGCCCTACCAATACCATTCTTATCGAAAAATTAACTCCCGAAAGTCTTGGAGCACTAATAGCACTCTACGAACACAAGATTTTTGTACAAGGCGTTATTTGGAACATTTTTAGTTACGACCAATGGGGGGTAGAATTGGGTAAACAATTGGCCAAAAGTATTCTTCCAGAACTGAATGGCGCTCCAATAGGACCGCACGATGCCTCCACCACACAGCTTATTCAACGGTTTTTAAACGTTACCAATTAATCCTTATTTTTAGCCTAAACCTCGTACCATGGAAGTTGTAAAGTACCTGCATTCTTATTTTGCTTATATCGTGCTGGCAGTGCTCCTTTTGGCTACTGTAAATGCCCTTACTGGCTGGTTCGGAAAAAGAGACTTTCGAATAGATAAGGACTTTCGTATAAGTCTTTTCGCTTTAATCTTAAGTCACTTACAACTGGTTATTGGCCTTATCGTGTATTTCACATCTATCAATGGATTTAAAGCCATTCAGGCCCTAGGTATGGGAGGGCTCAATTCCGCTGCGCGACTACTTGCTGTGGAGCATCCTTTCACCAATATTATTGCCATCATTTTAATCACCGTGGGATGGTCGCGACACAAACGTAAAGAAGCGGCTTCGGCCAAATTTAAAAACCTTGGTATTTTTTATGCCTTAGGGCTTATTCTAATACTATCTCGTATCCCTTGGGGTGCCTGGTTGGGCTAGAAGTAAAGTAGGGAAGGGTTTATAGTTGTTTTAATAACCTGTTAGATTCAATTGCTAATGCAAGTATTTGATGGATTTTCTCTTCGGGGTACTCCGAAGAGAAAATTCCCAGAAAATTCAAATCTTGCTTTATGCAGAACAAACATTTGAACTTGGAGCGAAGGTATACTATTGAACGT
>JBCDGY010000057.1:0-13638 GCA_039414375.1 Bacteroidota bacterium
ATAATATAAAAAGATAAAGGAGTTGAAACGATAATTGAAACTGTAGTTTGACCATAAATGTCTGGGAATCTATCTATAACTAAGGGCTTATTATGATCAAAACCATTCTTAAAAAAACCTAAATTATCTAAAGCTACTAAAGCATAAGATCGTTTTTTACCTACTATCTCTATTGGCAAAAATCTAGGTTTTTAATTTGTTATTCCATTAAAAAAACGGGGTTATAGTAGGCGTAGGCCTATTGACCCGGACTAGTATTTAACTTAGTAGGACAATGTAGTGCTTAAGTATTATTTCTGAAGAAGCAGCGATTAGTCATGTGCTAAAAAAAAAAGATACGGGAAATACATCCCGTATCTTTTAAAGCAATTTAGCGTTGTAGAAGCAGTTACCTATCGTTTGACCACTTTTACCGATTCTACGGCTAAACCATTGACTAGTTGCAATACATAGACCCCAGAAGGTAAGCCACCTAGATATAATAGGGTGCTTTCACTATTCACGGACTCTGTAAGTACAGCACTGCCATACATGGTGCTCAAAATCAACTGTCCACCGATAAAGAACTCTGGAACTAATACTTCCAGCTCCCCATTTGTTGGGTTGGGATAAGCTACCAATTGCTTCTCAGCTTTAGATATGCCACCATCAAATGAAGCTTTTAAGGCAGTTGCGTTCATCCCAACTTCCCATTTGCCTATATCTGGAGCACTCCCACTAAATGGCATTCCTACATCAGCACCAGCGTCTATCAAAAAACTGGATGCTGTTGGTTGATAATAGTCTTCCCATCGTAATCCCGTTTTCTTAAATCCAGGATCTCCAACCAAATTATTAGATAGACTGGTAATTCCTGTCACATTGTGTGCAACATCCTTAAAGTTGTTTCTATAACTAGCATTGCTAACAGAAGCGGCTCCGTATAAGTAGAAATCATAGCTTTCACTTAATACGTTGGTGGTGACGTTATTCGCTATATCTAATCCATCCACAGTACCTTTCCATACAGAGATTATCTTCAATGGAGAACCTCCACCAGTTTTTAAGTTATCGAAGACATTGTTGTAAATGGAAACATCTTCCATCTGTGGTACTTCATCGGCTACTATAAATATAGCTCCGGCATCCGTCCATACTGCTTGAGGTTGCGTATTCCTAAAAATATTGTGGTGGTAGCTCATCTTACGCTCGCCTTGCAGCCACTGCGCAATAGCCCATCCCTTATTTTCAATATAACAGTTGTATACCTCAACTCCAGAACAAGCTGCTTCTATTGCCTCTTTAATAGAAGTACCATCGTTATCGACAATTCTACATCCATGGACCTTTAAGTGGGCTCCAGCCTCCGAAGGATTGTTGAATGTATCTGCCCAATTCACAAAGGAGAACCAAGTATTAGCATTAACATTATACACCTCGTTCCCTGGTCCTAAGTTCCAAAGTTCAATAGCGATATCCTCTGTCCACAAGGGATCTTGTTCATTGACTTGAATATCACAATCATGAATTATGGTATTCTTATAATACCCTTCAAAGATGAACTTAATTCCATAGCCATACTCATCATCAATGGTAATGTTATAGAACTCGGCACCATCTGTATGACCAATACATAAGTTACCTAAAGATTCGTCACTTAAATCAGCACCTGAATCGATAAAGGTCATATCGTGCATGGTCAAATTCTGAATATAGAAAGGGGGTTCTTCTCGCCCATCTTTATCTCCAAAACAGGCCACTGCACCTCTTTGCGCACATTCCTTAATTGTTACGTGGTGTATAGTCACATTATTTCTGTTTTGCAACCACATGCCTGCTTTGAGCTGCTTACTATTACCGTCAATAGTAAATCCACTAATTGTTTGATTACCATTAGCAGGTTCCCTTGGAGGGTCCCATTTAAACTCTCCGTATCTATTTGGAGAAACCAATTCAAAAAGCGAACCGACATAGTCCTCTTTACCGTCACCATTGCCAATATTTCCAGCTTTGATAATAGTAACACCTTCACCTGAACCTAAAACATTAACGCCAGTTGGAATTTTAATAGCAGTGTTTTCATTAAAGGTACCGGGGTGAATAAATAGTGTTAAACCTAAATCAGCAGACACCTGAGATGCCGCATAAGACACAGTTTTATAAGGATTACCTAAAGTACCATCTCCACTATTGTCGTTACCAGTGGTCATTACATGTATCAAGCCATCTTGAGAATCTGTTGTAAAGGACAATGTTCCCCCATTAATGTCAGTTGATCCCGAATTATTTACCGCACTAACTTTCCAAAAGTACTGGGTATTTCCTTCTAAAGAATTGGTAACTGTAAAACTGGTTGCTGTAATACCAGACTCATTAATAACAGGACTAGATAAGTTACTGTTTTTAGAAACTTTTATAGTGTAACTATTTGCTTCAGCAGCAGCAGTCCAAGCAAAAAATGGATTCCAGGACGTACCAATAGTGCCATCTACAGGTTGGGTAACACTAAATGATCCTGGTAAAGGTTGCGCTTCGGTCGTAAAACTATAAGAATTGTTATTAGCATCTAATGTTCCACCCTCATTAAAAGCGGTAACAGCCCAATAATAAGTTGTACTTGTTTGTAATGAAGCTCCAATGGTGTACGCATTATTAGGTACTACTTCGGAGATAATAGGATTTGATAAATTACTATTTGTTGAAACTGTAACCTCATAATTAGTCGCCAAATTCGAAGCACTCCATTCTAAAGTTGGGAATCGAGATACGTCTACTGCACTATTACTAGGAGCTGTTAAACTAAAAGCTTCAGGTTTTGGAAGATTAGACAATAATACACTGGAGAGCACATTTCCAGAGATCACTTCATAATCTGATGAGCCTGGAACTTTCCATGCGGCCTGAGCATGGTCTCCACCATCTTTTTCTTTATGAAGAATCTCAAAATAATATTCTGCTCCAGCCACTAACTGAATTCCTCCCGATTGTTGTGTGGGATACTTTCCATAGTTACCTCTATACGTCCACCCATCGAAATAAGCAATTTTTACTTTATTGGCTTTGTAGGCATCAGTGCTTAACCACATCTCTACATCATCATCACCGGATACCGCAAACTGATACGATCCAGATACTTGTGGTAATAAATAACCGGATAACTTTTGACCGTAATCACTTCCCACATCACTAGGAGTAGAAGTTTCGGAGATCGTTGACACTTCATCGGGACTATCAGGATAATTAACATTACCTGTAAGATTGATGATATCATCACCTGGTATTCCTTCCCATACTTCTAGGTTTACCAATCCATTACCAATAAGAGGTCCCGTAGTGGTAGTAAACGATCTTCCATTACCATTGGCATTTTTGTTTCCAACTGCATTAAAGGCAGTAACCTTCCAATAATATTTCGTGTTATCATCCAAGACCGTTGTAGCGCTATAGTCAGTACCCGGTATATTGGCCTGATTGACTACAGGATTGCTAAAATTGCTATTCTTTGAAATGACCAAAGTATAACTAGAAGCGTTGCTAGCTGCTGTCCAACTAAGCGTTGGCGTTTTAGAAACGTTGGATGCATTGTTGGCTGGCGAAGACAAGCCAAAGGATCCTGGGGGAGGTGGAACATCTTCGGTAGTGAATTTTCTTCCATTACCGTTGGCATTTTTGGTGCCTATGATATTGATCGCTTTAACCCTCCAGTAATAATCAGTCTCGAAATCCAAAGCGGTATCTACCACTACATTGTTTGTTGTAATTCCTGACTTCGTATATACAATATTTCCAAAGTTAGAATTCGTAGCTACATCTACAGTATACGATTGTGCTGATGAAGCATTACTCCAAGAAAGTGTCGGATTAACAGACACACTGTTCGCATTATTAGAGGGAGAGGATAGACTGAAAGACCCTGGAGCCTGTGTAGGTACACTGTTAAACTCAAAAGCTCCAATATCAGGGGCATCCCCACTAAAAGGCAATCCTACGTCGGTACCCGCGTCAACTACTAAACTGCTAGAAGAAGTAGGTTCATAATAAGGTCCAAAGGAATATAAAGTGCTTCTTGCACCTGACTCACTTAAACCAGGGTTGCCTGAAACATTGTTACTTCCTCCAATAGTAGAATTGAAAGCGGCTTTCTGGGAGTTTGTATGATACTTTAAGTTATTCGAAGCATCACCATTTCCGCCTTTTACATCTTCACCTTCTGTACCTATGAAAATGTTGTTCTTAACATCGGCATTGTCCGTGCCACCAAGATCTAAAGCAACCCCCATTCTTTCGAATACATTGTTGTAAACCTTGAGATTTTGAGCTGGGTCTGGAACAAAAATCGCAGAGCTATTTCCAAAACCAAATCCTGGATCTCTGTCTACATTGGTTATTACATTGTTATAGATCTCATAATTCTTTTTTAACAAGGTTCCTACACCATTCCAAATAGCAATTCCAAATCCTTTATCCTGCAAATAACAGTCATGAATTTTGACTCCGGAAAGAGCGGCCTCAATAGCCTCTTTACCACTAGACCCATCTTCATCAATCATGGTAATGTGGTGCAAGTCTAAGGCGTCAACGTTAGTTCCCTCTGGTTCGTAAGAAGGAATTTGTGTATGATTTACCAAGGACAACCAAGTATTACAGTTGATATTATAAATCTCTGAATTTGAAGCCCTAGCAAAGTTCCAAAGCTCTATGGAAATAGCCTCACCCCATTCCGGATCGTAATCGCTAACGCGAATATTACAGTCGTGTATTTTTAGGTTTTTATAGTGCCCTACATACATAAACTTAATACCATAAGCGCCACCTCTATCGTCAATATCAATATTGTAGATATCGGCACCATCAAGGCCAGCAAGGCGTAAACATCCCTTTTGTCCTTCGGCACAATCAATAAAGGTCATGTCGTGTATCGTAGTATTTTGCATCCAGGCCGTTTCAGGCATAGGCTCATACCACCACATATCTGACTTTCCAAATACTGCACCGTTCATTTTGGTATTTTTAATGGTAATGTGGTGCGCGGTTACATTATTACGGCTCATTACCCAGATCCCTGCTTTCAGACTTCCCTGTCCATTAATAGTAAATCCACTTAAAGTTTGATTACCGTTTGCCGCAGGAGCCATTTCCTCTGGAGGACCATAATTTGTACCATTAGTGTAAGGTGTAGAGACCAACTGAAATAAAGAGCCATCTGGCCAAAGTCTAAAGTCCCCTTCGGCTCCGGTAACACCTGCTGGTAGGGTTACTCCGCTAGAATTGATAGTTGTTTGCCCCTCACCGGCACCCTCTACGTTTACCCCAGTAGGTAATTCGATAGGTTCTGTTTCCGTAAAGGTTCCAGAAGACAGATAAATTGTGAGTCCTTGATTGGCAGGAACTTGGCTTGCTGCGTGAGCGATAGTCTTCCAAGGATTGCTGGCAGTACCCGTTCCAGTAACATCGCTTCCACTTGGGGAAACATGATATCCCTCAGGTGCCTCTTGTGTGGTAAAGTTTCGTTTAGCAGAATTTTTAGTACCTGTAGAATTTACAGCAGTAACTCTCCAGTAATATTTGGTTAACTCATCTAAACCACTAGCAGAATAAGAAGTCCCCGTAATTCCCGTAACATTTATAGCTGGATTAGAGAGATTACTATTTTTAGACACCTTCAAGCTGTAGGAATTGGCAAAATCTGAACTCGACCAACTCAATACAGGAGCTCTTGAAATCTCCGTAGCATTGTTTGCCGGACTTACGAGACCGAATGATCCTGGCGCTGGAGGCACCAATGTGGTAAAAGAGGTTTTTGATGCATTCTTGGTTGACACTTCATTAGCAGCCGTTACGCGCCAATAGTAAGTAGTGCCGTCCAAGAGATTAACGTTATAAGAAGTTCCTGAAATACCTCCAGCATTTACAATAGGATTGGATAGATTACTATTTGTAGAAACTACTAGCGAGTAGCTATCCGCATTTGCTGAAGCACTCCAGCTAAGCGCTACACTTGTGGCCACATCGGTTTCGCCATCACTTGGTGAGGTGTGCGAAAAAGAGCCTACCGGTGGTGGTGGATCTTCTGTTGTAAATGAAGCTGTTTCCACCTCAGACCCTTCAGAATTAGACGCGGTAACTTTGATATAATAGGTTGTACTATAGTCCAGCCCACTTAAATTGTAAGAAGTTCCCGTTTGAGAAGTAGACACTAGTGGACTTCCAAAATTACTATTGTTATCAATTTCAATATCATAATTAGTAGCACTGCTAGAAGCTGACCATGTAACATTAAGACTAAGTGCCTGATCTTGTGCGCCGTTGGCAGGCGAGGTAATAGAGAAAGCCCCCGGAGGTGGTGTGTAACCTTCCAATAATTCTAAATAGTCAATATTGACTGACTCGGATACATTTTGTGAACCATCTAAAAGGATACCTTGATAACCAGCGGCCACATTGAAAGGGACAGACGTCAAAATTTGATAGTCATTCCATCCAGCTGTAGGAGGAAAAGATAGTGTCTGAACATGTACATTACCTTGTTTTAAATCAATGTTATTTATGGTTTGGCCCGTTCCATTAGAATATCTAATGTTGATCAAAACAGGAGTTACATCAGAATAAGACTTTTCGAATTTCAAGGTAGACCATTCACTTGTAAACCCAGTAACATAACCTGTACCTGAGTAACCTGAGCAAGCAGAAGAAACCTGTGCATTCCCTCGATTCATATTCTCAGCCTCGTAAATCACACCTTCTGCTGCCGGTGGGGGCGGAGGGTCTTGAACACTTATTACACAAGTATCTGTATATCCACCATCATTGGTGGTTACGGTAATGGTAACCGAGCCAGGAGCATTTGCAGTTACAACACCACTGCCATTTACAGAGGCTATTGAAGTATTTGAAGAACTGTACGAAACCCCTTTATTGGTGGCATTGGATGGACTTACTGTCTCATTTAAATTATGAGAAGCCCCTTGATTCATTGAAGTAATACAATTACTGATAGAGACCCCACTTACCGAAATAGCTTGTGAAGCTACGGTAATAGCACAAGTATCAGTAAAACCTCCATCGTTAGTGGTAACCGTAATGGTTGCAGTTCCAGCGGCATTTGCTGTTACTACTCCACTGCTATTCACTGAGACAGCACTGGTGTTTGAAGAAGACCAAGATACCGAAAGATCATCGGCATTTGAAGGACTAACAGTTTCATTTAAATCAAAACTATCGCCAATATTAAGGGCACCGTTACAATTTGCGATGGATACGCCAGAAACAGCAGTACTGCCTCCGCCGCCTCCGCCGCCGCCTTGAATATCATCTCCGAACCTTAGTTCGAAACTATCGATATTCACAGAGGAGGAGGCATTGCTCTGCCCATCAATTCTAATACCCTGGTAGCCTAATGGTAAGGTGAAGTCAATTACCAGCTCGTCCCACGAAGTCCATGAACCCGTGGATGGAAAAGAGAGCATCTGATCTAAACCAGAACCTATTTGAAGTCCTAAGTGGTTTACACTGCCCGAATTTCCATTGGCATATCGCACCACCAATTGTGCGGGTTGGGTTTGGTTGTTGCTCTTGTCAAATCCAATGTAAGACCATTCGCTAGTTAGTCCAGTTACATATCCGCTTCCTGTGTAACCAGAGTATTGACTAGACGTTTGAGCATTCCCTACTTGGGTGGGATACGATTCCGCTTCATAGAAATCCTGAGCATTCGAAATGGGAATACCCAGAAGAAAAAAGACCAGCACGAATCCTAAGTGAAAACGCCCTAGCCATGTTAGGTCAAAAAGTAATTGTTTGTTATTCATATTCCTCAATTTTGCTGTTTACCTATTTTTTTACCAGTTATATTATGTATTTCTTAAATAAAGCCTAAGATTATCTTAAATAACTCACCTTTCAAAATTTTTTAGATAACTGGTAAACAACACGAGGTAGTCGAGCAGAAAAAAACTAGGCCCAAAATCCTGGTAAAATTCACGCGAATTAGAGGGTGGATTCTCTCTGTACAATTGTAGATTTTACGACCTCCGTTTGAAATGGTATTTGATGGTTTCCGTCCATTTCAATTCTATCGATAAGCAATCGAGTCGCTTTCTCACCGATAAATTTTCCATGTTGACTTACAGAAGTGATGGTTGGGGTCATGTATTTTGGCAACATCCCATTGGTAAACCCTATGATGGAGATATCTTTTGGAACTTCAAATCCCAGATTACGGGCAACCATCATCATATGTACTGCGGCAAATTCCTCCAGGGCCAATACCGCATCAACCCTTTTGCTTTGTAATAGATTGGATGCCATAGGCTCAAACAAATCCTTATCAACAACTTTAACAATCAGGTCTTCATCTACAACAATGTTGTTATCCTCGAGACACTTTCGATAACCCTCTGCACGCAGTCTACCTACTCCAAGGCTATCAAGTAAAGTGACCAATGCGATGTGCTTACAACCCGTCTTTATAAAATGTTCGGTGGCTTGATACGCCGCCTTAAAATCATCAATAATTACCTTATCACAACTTATGGCCTCACTTACCCGATCAAAAAGTACAACGGGAATTCCAAAACCCTGTAAAGCCTCTAAATGAGCGGTCTCCCCTTTCTTTTCGGTACCCTCAGATAACGAAAGTAACATCCCAGAAACTCCGCCATCTCGAAGCATTTGAACGGCAGCAACCTCCTTGTCATAAGATTCGTCAGACATACAGCATATAATATTGTATCCCAATGCATTAGCCGTTTCTTCAATACCCGTAAGCACCAAAGCAAAAAAGAAATTCAAAACATTTGGAAGAATCACTCCAAGGTTCTTTTGCCTCCCTCGCCTGAGGTTAACAGCGTTCATGTTTGGTCTATATCGGTACTCCCGTGCAAGATGTTGTACGCGTTCCTTGGTCTCACCACTTATTTCATGGCTGTCATTTAACGCTTTTGAAACTGTGGAAACGGATAATCCCAACTCTTTGGATAGTTCCCGTAGGGTCATTTTTTTGCTCATTTCCTTTGTAGTTATTTGGTCAGTTTTTTCAGCCTTTTTTTGGGAAGAAAATTTGATTTAAAATCTTCCAGCTAAAAATGTCAAAAAAGGATTACGAAATCATTTTCGTAATTTTTTCGCCACAAGGTTTAAATACAAACCTTTTTATTAAAAGGGAGCTACTGTGTTTTTCAACTGCCTTCTCTTATCGAAAGTTCATTTTCTAAAACTTTTTCCAGCTAAAACTGCGTAGAATGCAAAACACATCCTTTATTTTTAGGAAATACTTAAGCGAACTAACCAAGAATGAAGTATAACATTGGGTATGATATAGGCAGCTCTTCCATAAAGGCTGCTCTAGTAGAGAAAGAATCGGGGAAAGTAATTGCCATAGTCCAAGAACCACAAGATGAAATGGGCATGGATTCTCAAAGGCCAGGGTGGGCTGAACAAGATCCTGAGGATTGGTGGCGACATATTTGCGCAGCGACACGCCGCTTAATTGAAAACAACAATATCAATCCAACGCAAGTAGGGAGTGTAGGCATTGCCTATCAAATGCATGGTCTGGTTTTGGTGGATAACAGCGGAAGTCCTATTCGAAAGTCTATCATTTGGTGTGACAGTCGTGCAGTAGCAATTGGTCAAAATGCTTATGAACAACTAGGCATAGCGCGATGCAAGACCCATTTATTGAATTCCCCTGGAAATTTTACTGCCTCAAAGCTAAAGTGGGTTCTGGATCATGAACCAGATAGCTATCAAAAAGCTTACAAGTTCATGCTACCTGGAGATTATATTGCTTATCGTTTAACGGGAAAAATGACCACTACGGTCTCTGGGCTCTCTGAAGGTATTTTGTGGGATTTTAAAGAAAATCAAACTGCGGAATGGTTGTTAGAACATTTTGGAATCCATCAAGACAAGGTCCCAGAATTGGTAGGCACCTTTGCCTTGCAAGGAACTGTGAGCACTGATGCCGCTAGAGCTACAGGACTCGCAGAAGGCACTGCCATAAGTTACCGCGCGGGAGACCAACCAAACAATGCTTTGAGTTTGAATGTTTTTGAACCGGGGGAGATTGCAGCCACTGGAGGTACTTCAGGCGTAGTTTATGCCGTAACAGATAGTTTATCGGTTCAAGAAAGTGAACGTGTCAATAATTTTGCACATGTGAATCATACCGCTCAAACACCAAGAATTGGAAAGCTCTTGTGCATCAACGGTGCTGGCATCCTCTACAGATGGATGCATAATAATCTAGCCGTTTCTTCCTATGATGAGATGAACACCCTTGCTGACCAATTCGATGTTGGTAGCGAAGGGCTCTGCGTTATCCCTTTTGGTAATGGTGCCGAAAGAATGCTTAAAAACCAAAATCCCGGGGTACACATTCAATATCTAGATTTAAACAAACACCAAAAAGCACACCTTTGTAGGGCCAGTTTAGAGGGCATCGCCTTCGCTTTCGTATACGGAATGGATCTTTTGAAAGCAGATGGGGTATCTTTAGAAGTAATGCGCGTAGGTAATGACAACCTCTTCCGGTCCCCTATTTTTTCTGAGACTATAGCTACTTTAACTGGATGTAAGATAGAAGTTTACCGCACAACCGGAGCAGTAGGTGCAGCAAGAGCAAGCGCTATTTATGAATTTTTATTAACACGACTAGATAGCGATTGCATTGCCAATGACCTGGTCATGGACTACACTCCAAAAAGCGAGAAAGCCACTTATGAAGAGGCTTATCGAAAATGGAAAAAAACACTCGAACAACAACTAAAACCAAATACAAAATGATAACACTTGGTGACAAGGAGTATTTTAAAGGAATTGGAGCCATCCAATATGAAGGCAAAGATTCAGACAATCCTTTAGCATACAAATACTATAATGCAGATGAAGTAGTTGCGGGCAAAACTATGCGCGAACATTTAAAGTTTGCCATGGCTTATTGGCATACCCTCTGTAATACGGGGGGGGATCCTTTTGGACCTGGAACTAAGATTTTCCCTTGGGCTACTAGTTCAGAGGTGCGCACCGCAGCTAAAGAAAAGGCGGATGCCGCTTTTGAATTCGTAACCAAAATGGGCTTTGATTATTATTGTTTTCATGATTTTGATCTTATTGATGAAGGACCAACCTTAAGTGAATCTGAAAATCGCATACAATATATCACAGCTTACCTCAAGGAGAAACAACAAGCCTCAGGAGTGAGACTCCTATGGGGAACCGCCAATTGCTTTTCGCACCCTAGATATATGAACGGGGCTGCCACCAACCCCGATTTCAACGTTTTAGCAAGAGCCGGAGCGCAAATTAAACTCGCCTTAGACGCGACAATAGCGCTAAATGGTGAAAACTATGTTTTTTGGGGCGGACGCGAAGGTTATATGTCGCTGTTAAACACCAATATGAAAAGGGAACTAGATCACATGGGGCGCTTTTTAGGGATGGCCAGAGACTATGCGCGCAGCCAAGGATTCCAAGGCAACTTTTTTATTGAGCCCAAACCTATGGAACCAACCAAACATCAATACGATTTCGATTGTGCTACCGTAATTGGGTTTTTAAAAGAGTATGACCTTGCCGAAGATTTTAAAATCAATATTGAGGTCAATCACGCTACGCTAGCCCAGCACACCATGCAACACGAACTGCAAGTAGCGGCCAATGCTGGAATGTTGGGTAGTGTGGATGCCAATAGAGGAGATTATCAAAATGGTTGGGATACCGATCAATTTCCAAATAATATTCTAGAGACTACGGAGGCCATGCTGGTATTCTTAAAAGCTGGAGGGCTTCAAGGAGGAGGTATAAACTTTGACGCCAAAACTAGGCGTAATTCTACCGACCTAGAAGATATTTTTCTTGGCCATATTGGTGGAGCTGACAACTTTGCAAGAGCTTTGCGTATTGCTGATCGCATTCTAACTTCCTCCCCTTATGGAAGTTTGGTAGAAAAACGATACAATTCTTTTAACAGTGGACCAGGCGAAGATTTTGAAGCTGGAAAACTAGAATTCACCGATTTGTATCAAATAGCTATGGAAAATGGCGAACTGTCTTTGGCCAGTGGAAAACAAGAGCTATTTGAGAATATCATTAACCAGTACCTCTAATAAACCAACCTAATCAATTATGAAATCTGTTTTAGAACAATGGGACTGGATAGTTCTCGGTCTCTACTTTTTGGCGCTTATTGGTGTTGCCATTTGGGTAATTATTCAAAAAAACAAAGACACCGCAGACTACTTTTTGGCTGGAAGAAATGTGGGTTGGTTTGTTATTGGGGCCTCTATTTTTGCCTCTAATATTGGATCGGAGCACGTAGTAGGCCTAGCAGGAACTGGAGCAGAGTCTGGAATGCCTATGGCCCATTACGAACTGCACGCCTGGATTGTATTGTTATTGGGTTGGCTGTTCTTACCCTTCTATATGCGAGGTAATGTTTTTACCATGCCAGAATTTTTGGAAAAACGCTTCGATAGTCGTTCTCGTTGGTTTCTCTCTGTATTTTCTTTAGCAGGGTATGTAATCACCAAAGTATCTGTAACTATTTATGCAGGTGGTATTGTGGTATCAGAATTATTGGGTATTCCCTTTTGGTATGGGGCTATTGGCATCGTAGTATTTACAGGGATTTACACCGTTGTTGGTGGTATGAAAGCTGTTATCTATACAGAGACCTTGCAGACTATTGTTTTGATTGCCGGATCCGTAATTATCACTTACCTAGGCCTTAAGGAAGTGGGCGGTTGGAGTGCACTGCGAGAAACAGCTGGATCGGATCATTTTAATATGTGGCGCCCAATGAGCGATCCTGATTTTCCATGGACAGGTCTTCTTATTGGGGGGACTATAGTAGGTATTTGGTATTGGTGTACCGATCAATATATTGTGCAACGCACCCTTGCTGCCAATAATATCAAAATAGGAAGAAGAGGAGCCCTTTTTGGTGCCTATTTAAAAATACTCCCCATTTTTATTTTCCTTATTCCTGGTATTATAGCTTTTGCCCTAGCAAAACAAGGCGCAATAACCTACGATCGTGCTGATGAGGTCTTTCCAGTATTGGTGAAAACACTGCTACCTACGGGATTAAAAGGCTTGGTTGCTGGTGGTTTAATGGCAGCGTTAATGAGTTCTTTGGCATCGGTATTTAATTCGTGCTCCACCATTTTCACCATTGACATTTATAAAAAATTAAAACCGAAAACAGAAGAAAAAAAGCTATTGACAATCGGTCGTTTTGCAACCGCCTTAGTTGTTGTTTTAGGCATTATCTGGATTCCTATTATGGATAAAATAGGAGGTGGTGTCCTTTATCAATATTTACAAAGTGTACAATCTTACATAGCACCACCAATAACAGCTGTATTTATACTTGGTATAGTATGGAAAAGGGTAAATGCTAAGGCAGCCATTGTTACGCTTTTTTCAGGCCTGTTTATAGCTGCTTTGCGTATTACAGCCGAGATCGTTAAGGACGACCTATCAGGAGTAGCCTATGCTTTTGCTACAATCAATTTTGCACACATGGCAATTTTTATGTTTTTATTTTCAGTGGTGATTTGCATAGGAACAAGCTTGGTGACGGCGCCACCAGATTACAGTAGCATTCGTGGTTTAGCATTTGGCACTTTAACAGAAGCTCAAAAACAAGAAACCAAG
>JBCDGY010000058.1:0-13517 GCA_039414375.1 Bacteroidota bacterium
CGAACAGGATGATCCTCTGGGATAAGTTCTTCTATGCTGGGTGGAAATAGCCCAGGCTGTTGTTGGTTGTAGTCCTTGAAATTAGTATTCATACTATTGAAAATCAATACTTTAAAATACTAAAAACAATCAAAACCAAAAAATAAAAAAGCCGCCTCAGTTTTGAGACAGCTTCTTCTGACTAATTCAAGTTAAATCAATGGATTAAACTCTAGGTAAATCCCCTTCTCCTTTAAGGGGTAAATTGGAAATTCCCATAAGGTGGACATCCACATGATGGGCTGCTTGTCGGCCTTCGGAAATAGCCCAAACAATTAAAGATTGCCCTCTTCTTTGGTCACCTGCGACAAATACACCGGGAACATTAGTGGTGTAATCTGCTTCAGTGGCTTTAATATTGGTTCTTGGGTCCATTTCAAGGCCTAACTGATCGGCCATAGTGGTCTCAGAGCCCGTAAAACCGAGCGCTAATAGCGCGAGTTCACATGGCCATTCTTTTTCGGTGCCCGGTACTTCTTTAAGTTGTGGTCTTTGCCCTGGGGTAAACACCCATTCTACTTCTACTGTTTTTAGCGCTTTCAGATTGCCATTATCATCACCTAGGAAAGCTTTGGTAGAAATACTGAACACCCGCTCAGCTCCTTCTTTATGAGAAGAGCTAGTTCGCAACCGCATTGGCCAAAAGGGCCAAGGCTGGTTTTCAGGCCTGTCGGTTGTGGACATGGGCATAATTTCAAAATTCGTCACGGAATTCGCTCCTTGGCGAATAGAAGTACCGATGCAATCAGATCCTGTATCACCACCCCCGATTACTACCACATCTTTATCCCCAGCAAGAATAGGCTCTGAGGTGGTTTTGGCGCCTGCTACTCTACGGTTATTCTGTGGAAGAAAGTCCATAGCCTGCACTACACCTTTAAGGTCCGTCCCAGGAATGGGTAATTGACGACGTATGGTCGCTCCCCCACAGAGGACTATAGCATCATGATCTTCAAGTAACTGTTCGGCCGATAAGTCGACCCCGATATGTATGCCTGTCTTAAAAGTAATTCCCTCTTCTTCAAGAACAGCTAGCCTACGATCAATAACTTGCTTTTCCATTTTAAAATCGGGAATACCAAAACGAAGTAATCCTCCAATTTTCTCATCTCGCTCAAAAACGGTTACCCAATGTCCAGCACGATTTAGTTGCTGCGCGGCAGCCAGTCCTGCTGGTCCCGATCCTACTACGGCTACTTTTTTACCGGTGCGCTGCGCAGGAGGTTTTGCCGTAATCCATCCATTTTTAAAAGCAGTTTCAACAATGTTTTTTTCTATATTTTCAATAGAAACAGGATCCTCACTGATCCCCAAAACACAAGCTTCCTCACAAGGTGCAGGGCATAAACGACCAGTAAATTCAGGGAAGTTATTGGTAGAATGTAAAATTTCAGTGGCTTTTTCCCACTTGCCTTGATACACCGCATCGTTGAAATCTGGGATCATATTGCCTAAAGGACAACCGCTATGGCAAAAGGGAATACCGCAGTCCATGCAGCGGGCTCCTTGTTCTTTAAGATCCTTTTCTTTTAAGGGTTCGGTAAACTCTTTGTAGTGCTGTATGCGTTCTTTAACGGGTGCATAAGTTTCGTCTTTGCGCCCATACTCCATAAAACCTGTAGTCTTCCCCATGATACTTTCCTTTAAATAGTTTCCATTTTTTCGTTCTCCAATCGAATCAGTGCTTGTCGGTACTCTTCCGGGAACACTTTAATGAAGGTGGGTAGGCATTCTTCCCATTTTTCTAAGATCCGTTGCGCAAGTGGACTAAGGGTCGCATTGTAGTGATTTTCAATGAGCTCCTTAAGCGCTTTGATGTCTTTTTCTTCAACCACATCCAACAAGTTGAGCGCTTCGTTCTTACAGCGTTTTCTAAAAGTGCCTTGTTCATCAAAAATATAGGCGATACCACCACTCATACCAGCGCCAAAGTTCCGTCCTATCTCTCCTAAGATTACGGCTATACCTCCAGTCATATATTCACAACCGTGATCGCCAATTCCTTCAACTACTGCTTTAGCTCCTGAATTGCGAACACAAAAACGTTCCCCAGCCTTACCATTGATATAGGCTTCTCCGGCAGTGGCACCGTATAGTGTTACATTACCGGTTATAATATTGTCTTCGGGGACTAAGGTGGCCTTATCTGGTACTTTAATAACCAACTTGGCTCCGGATAGTCCCTTACCCAGATAATCATTGGTATTACCATTAACGATCATGGTGAGTCCCTTGGTGGCGAAGGCCCCAAAGCTCTGCCCTGCAGAACCGGTGAAATTCAATCGTAACGTATTCTGAGGAAGTCCGTCGGCCCCGTAAATTTTAGAAATTTCATTACTAATAATGGCACCTACAGCCCGATCGGTATTTTTAATTGGGAAGTCTAAAGCCGTTTTCTCTTTGCGGAAAAGGGCTGGGTGCGCTTTGGCAACGATTTCAAACTCTATAGATTTGTGTACATCGTGTACCTGTTGTTCTGTATTGTAAAGGGATGTTCCTTCCGGCACTTCTACTTGATATAGAATAGGTGATAAGTCAATACCTGCTGCTTTGTAGTGATCAATAGCTTTTTTACGGTCTAATTTATGTACCTGCCCAACCATTTCGTCTACGGTTCTAAATCCTAGTTTCGCCATAATTTCACGCAGCTCTTGGGCCACGAAGTACATATAATTCACTACATGTTCGGGCTTGCCTTTGAACTTTTTGCGTAGTTCTGGATTTTGGGTGGCAATACCTACTGGACAGGTGTTTAAATGGCACACCCGCATCATTACACAGCCAGAGGCTACCAAAGGAGCGGTGGCAAAACCAAACTCTTCTGCCCCTAATAAACAGGCGACTGCCACATCGCGTCCTGTTTTAAGTTGTCCGTCACATTCCAAAACTACTCGGTTACGCAAATCGTTTAATACCAAGGTTTGTTGTGCTTCGGCAATCCCTAGTTCCCAGGGTAAGCCTGCATGTTTTAAAGAAGTTAGTGGCGAGGCTCCTGTTCCACCATCGTAGCCAGAGATCAAAATGACATCCGCTTTGGCTTTAGATACTCCCGCCGCAATGGTGCCTACGCCCACCTCAGAAACTAGTTTTACATTAACACGCGCTTCTCTATTTGCTGATTTGAGATCATAAATAAGTTGTGATAAATCTTCAATCGAATAAATATCGTGATGTGGGGGAGGGGAAATTAAGCCTACGTAGGGGGTAGAATTTCGGGTTTTGGCAATCGACGGATTTACCTTTGGCCCTGGGAGTTGTCCTCCTTCACCGGGTTTGGCCCCTTGCGCCATCTTTATTTGTATCTCTTTCGCATTGGTCAAGTAATTGGAAGTGACTCCGAAACGACCAGAGGCTACTTGTTTTATCGCACTGTTACGCCAGTCCCCAGACTGATTTTTATAGAACCGCTCTGAGTCTTCGCCGCCCTCACCAGAATTGCTCTTACCGCCAATGCGATTCATAGCAATAGCTAGGTTTTCATGCGCTTCTTTGCTAATACTTCCATAGGACATGGCCCCTGTTTTGAAGCGCTTTACAATTTCTGTCCAAGGCTCTACTTCTTCCAATGGAATGGGGTCGTAGTTAGAAAACTCGAACAAACCTCTAATTGTCATTAGATGTCTGGCCTGTTCATTCACCAATTTAGAATACTCCTTGTAGGTGTCCGGCTCATTCGCACGTACTGCCTTTTGTAGTTTAGCAATGCTTAAAGGGTTAAACATATGTTTTTCACCATCACGACGCCAGCGGTATTCCCCACCTATTTCAAGATCTAGGTCTGCAGCAACTGCTTCTTTCTCAAAGGCGTTATGGTGCCTTTTGGCAATCTCTTTCTCAATTTCATATAAGCCAATACCTTGTATCCGCGTTGGTGTGTTGGGAAAGTATTGGTCTACTACCTTGGTATTGATGCCAATACATTCAAATAATTGCGACCCGCGATAAGAGTTCAAGGTGCTAATGCCAATCTTATTCATCACTTTTAAGATACCCTTCCCTACGGCCTTGTTGTAGTTGTTGATGGCTGCTTCAAAATTATCAGCAGTATCTGGGTTTTCTTGTACTTGGCGTCCGATGATTTCATTGACCAAATAGGGATTGATGGCACTAGCACCAAATCCAAATAAAAGTGCAAAGTGATGTACTTCTCTTGGTTCAGCAGATTCGATAATAATACTGAGTCGCGAACGCTTACCCAATTTACGCAAACCACTATTTACTCTTGTGCAGGCCAACAAGGCTGGAATTGGAGCCATTTCTTTACTTACCATACGGTCAGAAAGAATGATGATATTGGCACCGTCATCTACCGCATCTGAAGCTTCTTTAAGAATGCGTTCTAAGGCGCTTTCCAGGCCATTATGTCCTTTAGAAACTTCATAAAGCATGGAGATAGAAACTACCTTGTAATCAGGACTTCGATCATAATTTTTAATCTTATCCAGATCTTCTTTAGAAATAACTGGATTTTGAATTTTGAGCTTGCGGCAGTGGAGCTCGTTCGTTTCAAAAATATTTTGATCGCTACCTAAAGTAAGACTAATATCACAAATCAGTTCCTCGCGAATACCATCTAATGGCGGATTGGTTACCTGTGCAAACAATTGTTTGAAATAGTTGTAAATCAATTGCGGGCGCTCGGAAAGTACTGCGATGGGGGTATCAGAACCCATGGATCCAATAGGCTCTTTGCCCTCTTTGGCCATGGGCATGATAATAGTATTGATGTCTTCTTGGGTATAACCAAAAGCATTGGTTCGGGTTTCAAGCGGAAACTCGCCCAGGAAAACGGGACAATCATTATAAGGAATGTCCTTTAAATGTACCAGATTGTCCTTGAGCCAAGTTTCATAGGGATGTTTCTTAGCGATGGCCTCTTTAATTTCTTCATCATTCACAATACGCCCCTCTTCCATATCCACTAGGAACATTTTACCTGGCTCTAAACGACCGTGGTAAGCAATGTTTTCGGGTTCCAAATCCACCACTCCGGTTTCGGAGGACATGATCACATAACCGTTTTTAGTAACCGAGTAGCGTGACGGGCGAAGTCCATTACGATCAAGAACCGCTCCAATATAATTTCCATCCGTAAAGGGAATCGAAGCAGGACCATCCCAAGGTTCCATTACGCAAGCGTTGTATTCATAAAATGCCCTTTTAGTCGGAGACATTTCGTCGTTCTTTTCCCAAGCTTCTGGAACGAGCATCATCATTACTTCCGGTAATGAACGGCCTGTCATCAATAATAGCTCTACTACCATATCCAAACAAGCAGAATCAGATTTTCCCGGCAGTACAACGGGGAGGATATTTTTGATTTCTTCTCCGAACCACTCACTTTCTAGCAATTCTTCTCGGGAGCGCATACGGGCTATATTACCGCGCACCGTATTAATTTCACCATTGTGACACATGTATCGGAAAGGTTGTGCCAAATCCCAGGTTGGGAAAGTGTTGGTAGAAAAGCGTTGGTGTACCAAAGCTAATCGAGTAACTACTCGTGGGTCTAAAAGATCTTCGTAATACCGGCTAATATCTTGGGGTACCAAGAGTCCTTTAAATATGATAATCTTTTGTGATAAACTGGGTAGGTAAAAGAAATCACGTTCAGATAGTTTAGAAGCATTAATCTCATGCTCCGTAACCTTTCTAGCAATAAAAAGCTTAAGGTTAAACTGAAAATTATCGGATGTTTCACCCTTGCCGATGAAGATTTGTTTTACATGGGGTTCCGTTTCTTGTGCAATTCTTCCTGGAACTTCTTTATTTACAGGCACTTCACGCCAGCCTAGGAGTTCCAAACCCTGATTGCGTATATTCCGTTCGAAAGTAGTTTCACAAAACGCTCTTTGATTGGCTTTTTGAGGTAAGAATACATTTCCTGTGGCATAGTCCCCGGCTGCAGGTAGCGTAAAAGAACAAGTATCCTCAAAAAAAGCATGAGGGATATCAATAAGAATGCCTGCACCGTCTCCGGTTTTACCATCAGCACTTACAGCACCTCGATGCTCCAATTTGTCGAGAATTTCCAATGCTTTGTGAATAATATCATTGGACTTATTTCCTTCTAAACTGCAAATGAATCCTGCTCCACAATTGTCATGCTCAAATTCCGGTAAATACAACCCCTGCTCTTTCAATTTCATAGTTATGGTATTTATTCAAAAATAACGTTATCCTTGCGTTTTATGCAAGGAATATTGTTAAACGGTTCGGTAATTTCAAGTTTTTAAAAAACTTATTAAAAAAAATGTATTGTTAAAAAATTGTAAACTGTTTTTTGTTGATCTGTAAAATCTAGCGCTCTGTACTGTAGAAACCTTCTGTTGAGAAGGGGTAGATGCGCTACTTTGACATAAAATTGACGAACCCCCTCGTTTTTTAAGGGGGTGTCACTTGATCTTAAGATCTTTTTGCGCTATCCGCCTCGTTAAAAATGGGGCAATCAACCTTTAAGTACACTTCTAGAAATCACTATTTTCTGAATTTCAGAGGTGCCTTCATAGATTTGGGTGATTTTGGCATCGCGCATCAGCCGTTCCACATGGTAATCTTTAACAAAACCATTACCGCCAAAAACTTGTACCGCTTCTACGGTTACTTCCATTGCTGTGTCCGCAGCATATAACTTGGCCATAGCCCCAGAAAGATCGTAGTTGGCCCCTTGATCTTTATCCCATGCCGCTTGATAAACTAAGTTTCTGGCTGCTTGTATTTTGGTATGCATATCGGCAAGCTTAAAAGCAATAGCCTGATGATTGCCTATTTCCGTTCCAAAGGCTTTTCGCTCTTTGGCATAACCTAAGGCCAACTCGTAGGCGCCAGCGGCTATCCCCAAAGCCTGTGCAGCTATACCGATACGTCCACCTGCCAAAGTCTTCATCGCGAACTTAAAGCCAAAACCTTCTTCGCCAATACGATGCGATTTGGGTACTTTAACGTCATTAAAGAGTAAGGAGTGGGTATCACTGCCGCGAATACCCAATTTATTTTCTTTGGGCCCAATTTCAAACCCTTTCATACCCTTTTCTACAATAAGCGCATTAATACCACGATGGCCCTTGGCAATATCCGTTTGTGCAATTACGAGATATACGGATGCCGTACCTCCGTTGGTTATCCAATTTTTTGTACCGTTCAAAAGGTAGTGGTCGCCCATATCAATGGCGGTGGTTTTTTGGGAAGTGGCATCGCTTCCCGCTTCTGGTTCTGAAAGGCAAAAGGCCCCAATAATTTCACCAGTCGCCAGTTTTGTTAGGTATTTTTCCTTTTGAGCTTCAGTGCCATAAGTTTCCAGTCCCCAGCAAACCAATGAATTATTAACAGATACAATAACAGAGGAAGATGCATCTATTTTAGATAGTTCTTCCATGACCAACACATAGGCAAGTGTGTCTAGACCGCCGCCTCCATAGGCTTCACTAACCATCATGCCCATAAATCCAAGGTCGCCCATCTTTTTAACCTGTTCTTCAGGAAATTGTTGATGTTCGTCCCTTTCAATAACTCCGGGTAATAGCTCTTGTTGGGCAAAATCTCTCGCGGCCTGTTGCACCATGGCCTGCTCTTCGGAAAGCGAAAAATTCATAGTCTTTTGAATAGGCTATTGTTAATAGTGTAAAGATACGCAGGCTAATGGACTTTTTTTAGGAAGTGATCTTTCCTAAAAGCGGTCAACAAAAAAAGTAAGGCGTTCTGGGAGATTCTATGGGCAATCCTTATATTTAACTGGTGCGAAATTGTCTTGAGAAAAACTAACATGTACTTTTCGTCTTCTAACTAACTGTACTTATGGAAACCATTATTATCATTGTTTTCTTGGCCGGCTACCTAGCCATTACGCTTGAACATAACTTAAAGATTGACAAGCTGATTCCAGCCCTGGCCATGATGGCTATCCTTTGGGCTATTATTGCCTTAAAGCATATGAATGTTTTTGAGGTCAATGCTGAACTCAAAGTGCTGGAACCAACGCATATCGAAGAGATTTTATTACACCACCTCGGAAAAACAGCGGAGATTTTGGTGTTTCTTCTGGGCGCAATGACTATCGTAGAGATCATCGACTATTTCGATGGTTTCGCTACTATTAAAGGATACATACGAACTCGAAGTAAACGCAGACTCTTATGGATTTTTTCGATTTTAGCCTTTATTCTTTCTGCAATTATTGATAACCTAACGGCAACCATTGTTTTAATTACCATTTTACAGAAAGTGATCAAAGATCGCCAAACCCGTTTGTGGTTTGCAGGACTTATTGTAATCAATGCCAATGCTGGTGGTGCTTGGTCTCCTATTGGGGATGTCACAACGACCATGTTGTGGATTGCTGGTAAGGTAGAAGCAGGAACTTTAGTGCTTACCGTATTGGTGCCTTCTATCTTATGTATGTTGGTGCCTACCTTAATAGCTACTCGTTTTAAAGTATTTAGTGGAGAAGTAGATATGGAAGAAGCGCCTTCGGAAGCTCAGAAGTCGCCTTATGGACCTATAATGCTTTATTTGGGTCTAGGGTCTATTGTTTTTGTTCCCTTCTTTAAAACCATAACGCACCTACCGCCTTATGTGGGAATGATGCTCTCTTTAGCCATTGTGGCCACATTTGCAGAAATCTATAGCAATAAGAAGTTTGCAATTAGCTCTGCTATTGATGACGAGCATCACGAATCGGCTCACCATAGTCCAGTGCATGCAGCACTCACAAAAATTGAGTTGCCTAGTATACTTTTCTTCTTAGGAATTCTATTGGCCGTTGCTGCATTGGAGTCTTTAGGGATTCTTTTTACCTATGCCGAACAAATGAATGAAGCCATTCCGCTAACTGATATTGTAGTGATGCTTTTAGGGGTTGGTTCTGCCGTTATTGATAATGTTCCACTAGTAGCAGCTAGTATGGGAATGTTTTCTGAAGGCCCTGATCATCCGCTATGGCACTTTATTGCGTATTCTGCTGGAACGGGAGGTAGTATGCTCATTATTGGATCAGCAGCTGGTGTGGTAGCCATGGGTATGGAAAAAATTGATTTTTTCTGGTACTTAAAGAATATAGCTTGGCTGGCTTTTGTTGGTTTTGTTTCTGGAGCGCTCTGCTTTATCGCAATGCGTGATTTCTTGTTTTAGTATACTCCATCATTATAACTTGGGTTTAGGAAAAACCCCTTTGTTTCAACTTATAAAAGTGGGCTGTTGGAGGAATAAGTTTTTCCCTTTTTCACCCTATATCACAAATTGTAACGCAAGGTGGTGTATGCCGTAGCTGTAAATACACTTGGGTTATAATTTATTACCAAAACCCTCGTTATTATTGCAACTAAAATTGGGGATTTCTATGAGTTTATTTCAAGACCAAATGGCCACTGAGGGGCTCGATGAGGCTATTTCAGAAGAAAAAACACTTTCTATCATTGATTTAATTGTCAATGGTGGGGCGGCCAGTACTATTATCGTAGTTGTTTTGTTTGTGCTCTTATTTGTGGCACTATACATTTACTTCGAACGTACTTTCGCCATAACCGCCGCTTCCAAGATTGACAAAAATTTCATGAATCAAATACGAGATCATGTAATGAGTGGTAAGTTGGAAGCAGCTAAATTACTGTGCGCACAGACCGATTCGCCCGTGGCACGATTAACCGAAACAGGAGTCTCTAGAATTGGAAAGCCTTTGGATGATATCAATACGGCTATTGAGAATGCGGGTACACTAGAGGTTTATAAATTGGAAAAAAATGTCAATATTCTGGCTACTGTAGCTGGTTCAGCTCCAATGATCGGATTTTTAGGCACAGTAATAGGGATGATCTTAGCCTTTCACGAAATGGCGAGTAGTGGTGGCCAAGCCGAAATGGGTTCCTTAGCTTCAGGTATCTATACGGCGATGACTACGACCGTTGCAGGACTTATTGTGGGTATTATTGCTTACATAGGTTACAACCATTTGGTAAATCGTACCGATAAGGTAGTGCACAAAATGGAAGCCAATGCAGTAGAGTTTTTAGACTTGTTGAACGAACCTATCTAAAGACTATGAAGTTAAAGGGAAGAAATAAGGTGAGTCCTGAGTTTAGCATGTCGTCGATGACGGATATTGTGTTTTTGCTCCTTGTATTTTTTATGCTTACCTCCAATGCCCCCAATGCGCTTGACTTATTATTGCCTAAGGCCAAGGGTAAATCTACCAACACACAAAACGTTTCTGTAACCATAGATAAGAATCTGCGCTATTTTGTGAATAGCCAACAGATTAATGCTGAGTACATAGAAATAGAATTAAAAAAAGCGTTAGCAGGGCAAGATAAGCCTACTATTATTTTACGCGCCGAGGAAACCGTTGCTATTCGCGAAGCTGTGAATGTGATGGATATTGCTAACCGAAACAATTTTAAAGTAATACTTGCCGTACGGCCCGACTAAATGGCGTTCCTCGATACAAGGCACCAAAAAAAATCGTTTAGTTTAACGACATTCTTATTGAGTGCATTAGTACTTGTGCTTTTTTATATCGGGTTTACCTATATGGACCCTCCGGAGGAAAAAGGTATCGCTGTGAATTTGGGGACTATGGATTTTGGTAGTGGTAACCGCCAGCCCTTGCAGCCTATTCGCTCAGAACCCATGGATATTCCCCGTCCTACGGAAGAAGCCCCCCAGGAGGAGGTGGAACAAGAAACTGTGCCCGAAGAGACCGCTCCAAGTACTAAGGCCCCCGAAAAACTATTGACTCAAGACAACGCGGAGTCTATAAGAATGCAACAACAGCAAAAGGCTAAAAGAGAAGCACAGGCTCGTGCCGAACGAGAAGCGCGGCAAAAGCAAGAAGCGCAACGCCGTAAAAAGGCAGAACAAGACGCTAAAAGAAAAAAGCTTGACGCTCTTATGGGAGGTATAGGCAAATCGAAAGGCACCGCTTCGGGAAGTGAGGGTAACGACAACCGCCCCGGAGATAAGGGTAATCCTTTAGGTAACCCTTATGCCACTTCTTATTACGGTTCGCCGGGTAATGGCAGCGGCGGTTATGGCTTAAATGGACGGTCTCTGGTCAATAAAGGCACGGTACAACAGCAGTGTAACGAAGATGGCCGCGTCGTGGTGCGTATTGTGGTAGACCGTAATGGAAAGGTTATTAAAGCCACACCAGGGGTAAAAGGTACGACTAATAATGCCCCCTGTTTGTTGGAACCTGCTCGGAAAACTGCTTTTATGCACCGATGGAATGTAGATTCCAAAGCACCCTCTCAACAGATCGGTTTTGTAGTGGTCAACTTTAAACTAGGGCAATAGTGACCTACGAGGCCACCTTAGCATGGCTTTTCGCCCAGCTACCGATGTATCAAAATAAGGGTAGCCTAGCCTACAAGGGCAAACTGGATAATATTAAAGCCTTAACTGCTTACCTAGGACACCCAGAACGGAATTTCAAAAGTTTACATGTAGCTGGTACCAACGGAAAAGGATCTAGCTGTCATATGTTGGCCTCTATTCTTCAGGAAGCTGGATATCGAACTGGTTTATACACTTCGCCACACCTTAAGGATTTTCGGGAACGTATTAAGATTAATGGCGAACTTATATCACGGGAAGCAGTAGTAACTTTTGTAGCCAAACACCGCCCTTTTTTTGAAGAACACCAATGTTCTTTTTTTGAAATGACTGTGGGCTTGGCCTTTGAACACTTCTCGCAATCCGAGGTAGATATCGCTGTAGTAGAAGTTGGCCTTGGAGGGCGATTGGATGCAACCAATGTAATAACGCCAGAGGTGTCGTTAATCACCAATATTGGGCATGATCATATGGGTACTCTCGGGGATACCCTAGCTAAGATTGCTCGAGAAAAGGCAGGTATTATTAAGGAAACAGTGCCCGTAGTTATTAGCGAACGACAATTGGAGACAGAACCTGTTTTTAAGGAGGTTGCCGCACAGCAGAAAAGCCCAATAACCTTTGCGGAAGATTTAAAGTTACCAGCCTATAAAACAGATCTTTTAGGATGGTATCAACAAAAAAATATTCAAGGCGTCTTGGCTTGTTTAGCCAAATTAGATGGCTTTCATATAAATAAAGACCAAGTACATTCTGGCTTGTTGAATATTGCGGCTAATACTGGTCTTTTGGGACGTTGGCAAGTGCTTCAAGCGCAACCAAAAGTAGTGGCAGATACGGCACATAACGAGGAGGGGCTACAACAAGTAATAGCACAGTTAACAGAGGAATCGTATGGTGTATTGCATCTGGTACTAGGTTTTGTCGCCGATAAAGAAGTAGCACGTTTGTTGAAGTTATTCCCTAGAGGCGCCCAGTACTATTTTGTGCAGCCACAGATAGCACGGGCATTGGCTGTTGAGGACCTTCAAAGGTTGGCCAAAGCGCAGCAGTTGTTAGGGTCTGGGCATCGGTCGGTAGCGGCTGGTTTATCGGCAGCATTATCCGCTGCAGCCCCGGACGACTTGGTGTTTGTAGGGGGGAGTACTTTTGTGGTAGCCGAGGTGTTGTAAATAATTCCTTTTTTCTTAGGTAAGCCAAAAAATCGTTCTATATTTGCACTCCGATTTTGAGATCGGGCGCGTAGCTCAGTTGGTTCAGAGCACCTGGTTTACACCCAGGGGGTCAGGGGTTCGAATCCCTTCGCGCCCACAAAAGCCTCCTAGAAGGAGGCTTTTTAATTTTATGAAGCCGTCTCATAACTCAATGAAATGGCTTTTTTATAATTTTTTTCTCGGATCCCTTTCCGTAAAAGGTTCTCATATACATAATTCTCAGAGCAGTTAGTTGTGTATTGATACACTTTCTTAGTTTTAAGAGATGTCATGGAAAGGCCTTAAGCTTATTCAAGAATTAATAGGTAGGGTTAGGGGTTCTAATCCCTTTGTGTCCCCAGTTAAAGCCCAGTACTTTCAATGTGTTTTTGTGTTTTCAATGGTATTTATTCGCTCCTTATGAATCTATTTTTTTTGGTTTATAGGGATTTTTATGTTCATCAAGTTTAATCTGAAAAGTGCAGATAAAGTTTGTTCTAGAAGTTTTTCCATTAACTTTTCCAGGTTCTATCCAGTTGCGGCGAGCATAGCATTGATTTTTGGTGCTTTTTCCCCCATGAGATAGTTCTCTTGCATTCGGAAGTTCTTTTTCAGGTGGCTTATCACGGGTTCTATGGCAGCCCTTGCTCGGAATTTCTTTCTTTTCTTTCTCTTTTTGTACGCATTGTCACTTTTCAAGGGTGGAGCAGGCACCCATACAGTGGTTTCCCCGACCTTTCCGCCTTTGACCTTTCCACCCCTGTCATAGACTACTTCCTTTGGACAATGTCTGTGTAGGCTCTGGCACTGTTGTAGTAAGGGGACGATGGTAGTGCCGTCGTTGGGATTGCCCCTAAAGGCGTCGACGGCAGTGATCACGATGCGCTTTCCCATAGTAGTGGCGATGCCCACCTTGTTTCCGAACTCGTATTGCCGGTGTGCCTTGCCCTTTGCAATACA